>NZ_JBHRRZ010000001.1:0-192638 GCF_042643265.1 Virgibacillus sediminis
ATCATCGATGACCTCATGTATATGGCAATGGATCAACACGAGGCAAATCTGTTTTTCCAGTTAGTCAATCATTTGTATGAACGAAGTTCAATTATATTGACTTCTAACAAAGGGCCAGAAGAATGGGGGGATTAATGGGTGATAAGGGTATCACCACAGCAATCCTCGATAGACTTCTTCACCGGGCCGAGGTAATTCATTTAAACGGATCCAGCTATCGGATCAAGAACAGGCAATCTGTTTTTCAGTCGAAAAGTGTTCAAAATTAATGAGCAAAAAGTGTTCAAAACTACTTGACGGTTACACTATTCTGCTACCTACTCTTTCTATTTCATAATCATCTCTCTTATCGGTATTTTTAATACTATTGCCCTTTCGGCAAAAAAGAAAAGTAAAAAAACCAGGTGGTCTATATTTTCAATTTTATTCGGAGTTTTCTTTTTCACTGTTTTGTTAATTGGCCTATGGTCTTCTTAACATCAGATATAGCCGGGGGTGTTTATTTTAAGTTGAAAATCAACTATTCTATTTGTTGAAACATTTAGATGTGCTAGTTCGTAACAAGGATACAGATTAAAAATATAAATTAGATAGGAGTGTTAGATGTGAATTTATTTAATACATTTGCAGAAGCAGTGCAACTAGAACTCTTTGATAATGTGGAAGATGCAAATAAGTGGCTTAAATCCAATCCTAAGAAACAAGTGATGGATATCAAATTAAGTTCATCTGGTGACAAAATTCTAGTTGTTTATAAAGACGTCTGACATCGTGTAAAAAGGAGTGTTGGTCCATTGGAAGAGAATAAAGGATATAGAAGGTTCACATTAATATTCCACTCGTTTATACTCGTTTTTTCCTTAGGTTTAATTCTCTCTTCTGTTGCGGGTTGGAACGAGATGAATCGATCATTACTTTACTTAATTTTAGGGATTGTTTTTGCAGCCGAAAGCATATTTGGGCTATATAAGAATTTCAGGTAAAGATTGTTCCAGTAATCCCTCTGTGGCAATAGCTACTGGTATACGGCAGAATAAAAGTAGTTAAAAAAATGCGCCCAGATTATATGGTAGTAGGTGGGAATCCAGCCAAAGTAATGACACAGATTGAAATGATTAGCTGATGTTAACGGAGCAAGACTTCCTCAGCGCGATCGGAATTGTTTTTTCTTAAAAGGTTTTTTCGAATTTTGTATGCTGAATTTAGAATTATTGCTTTAAGAGCAGAAGAGTAAAAGAGTGTACAAACATGAAAAGGCTACCTAACAAGGTAGCCTTTCAGGGCTATTGGCTAGGAATATTTGTTCCAATTCCGCCAAGTAAATTAGAAAGTGCTTCTAATAGCTGTTGTACTTGGTCAGGTGTAAGGTCGTCTTCGAAGTTAATCGAAGACAAGGTAACTCAAGTTGTAATTCGATTCCGAGTACTACAATACTTATAGGGCAAGGAATAGAAACATAAAGGATTTCATCACCTTGACAACAGCCTTCTGGACATTGATTTTGTTGCTCGTCATTCTCTTGGCTCGAATTGGGTTGTGATTCTTGTGGCATTCAAACTCTCCCATTCCTAAGTTTGTTATTAATTTATGAAAGGATGTTTTATCGGACTAAAAGGTTGTACAACTTAACAGGGAAATGATTAAACAACCTGCGTTTTATTAATAGGAGGACAATTTAATTTTCAGGGGTTGAACCAATGCTTCTTTTGATTCTTTATTGAACTAATTGTACTTACAAGGTAATTTCGGAAAATGGTTCTTTTCTTTGCGCTCTTTTATATTGAATATTGTGATTATATGAGGGTTATCGAATATTTGGGCAGCATGTTTGAGATGAATAGGTAACGGGGAGTGGGGTCATTGAAAAAATTATCTTTAGTGGGGAAAATCAATTTATTATCGGGAATATTTCTTTTCTTATTAGGCATTTTCTTGTTAGTACAAGAGCTTGCTGAAGGTTTTTCATTTAAAGATTTTCCTCAATCCATTGGTCTTATCCTCATAGGGATCTCTATCTTTTTATCATCATTCTTTTACAACAAAGGGGATGATTAACAGATTTACCAATTAAGGACATCGTGATAGACATATTGGTCAAAACCAGTTTTATTTAGCCCCTCCTACATAATATTCCAATCGTTTATTTAATAGAAAGGATCACCTCATTGTTAGAACCTTATCTTTATCCCAATTTTTCTTTTAAACATTATTTCCTTTTTGGGAGTTGTTCAACGCTACCAATCATTATTGAAGATTTTCCTTTCCCGTTATTTAAAACAAAAAGAAATAGACCTATAGTTACACAATACTAAAAGAATTAAAGGTAAAATTCAAAAAATTGGTTGAATTACATGGATAGCCCTAGTAGGATATATATGTGTAAGCGCTGTGCATATCGGAGTAGGTACTTTCAAGTGGAAGGCGTTTTGTCCAAAAATCAAGGGAATGGAGTGAGTTGTTTGGTGAAAGGCAGTCTTCAAAGGTTCTCAGTGTCGGTGATGGCTCTCGTTATGTTGGTGGGAAGTTTTTCTTTCGGCAGTCCAGTAACTGCTCATGAGACCTCTGAATGGGAAAAGAAATTTGAGGAAATGCGATCTTTGTACGAATATCAAGAGAAAAATCCTGAAGTACAGCACGAAATCACGGAAAAAAAGGAAATTAAGGCTAACATTAGATGGATTAATAAGATTAGAAATAGCGAGTTGTTAGATGGATTGAACATGAAGGATTTAAGGGATACACATGTAACTACTCAATACTTAGGAAAAATCGATCGAAAATATGATGTCAACGCTTCCGTATTTGAGTACAATAAGGATGAAGAAGGTTGGGCAATTATCGTATTGTATGATGTTGACCGTAAAAAATTAGTGGACATGGTTAAGTTGAACCATACTGGCGACCAAGCAGAAGTTACTAACTACTTAACTGGTAATACGGTGGATCTTGATGAAGAGGTTGAAAAAGAGGAGGAAAAGGCTACAGGTCCCGTGATTTTATGGCACCCACCCGGAGAACAAGACCTATGGAATGACCCGAATTGTGAGTGGGCTGCTGTGTTTTACTGTGGCATAATGGGCTTTTTGACGACTCCTTGGGGAAGTATTGCATGTAGTGCTGGATGGGCAGCTCTTTGTCATTAAACTATTAATAGAGGGAGGGGAGATTGTGTTTTTAATCGTATGGAAGTTAATCCGATCCTTTGCATTAGCGCTAGCGATTGTGGGATTGGTTACTTTTATCACCGAGGGAGTGTTGCCGTATAGCAGCATTTTCGTGATAGTGGGAATTATTGCTGCTGGAATTTCCCATTACTTTATTAAGCAAAACAAGAATGCTTCGGGTTAAAGTGTGACCTTTTTGT
This sequence comes from Virgibacillus sediminis, assembly GCF_042643265.1. Lineage (NCBI taxonomy): Bacteria > Bacillati > Bacillota > Bacilli > Caryophanales > Bacillaceae > Virgibacillus > Virgibacillus sediminis. Next base: position 3,365 of record NZ_JBHRRZ010000001.1, read on the forward strand.
TTGCACACTCCCTTCCAAACAAGGCATAAAAGGTGCCTTGTTTTCTTTCTGTAGAGGGTAAAAATAATATAGATTTAAAAAATGCTTCTATTATTTGTGTTTCTATTTTAATTATTGTAGTTATATGAGGGTTATCGAATAATTGGGCAGCATGTGTGATATGAAAATAGGTAATGGGGAGTGTGTTCATTGAAAGGATGTTAGACCAGCCGAAAAACAGATATAAGAATTCTTTCATTAATACTGTTGTTTCTATTACTGGTATTTCGATATCAATGGACGGTAACTTCGTATCACTTCCAGGTAAATACGTATACAAACATAGACTTATATATTAGGCCACCTCTATAGACACCTTGGTTGGTTTAGGAATGATAACTCTGTTGGTCCTTTAGAACTGGCAGAAACCGATGAAATCGACTTGGAAAGAGGTAATAACAAAAAATAATTTATTAATCGAATCCATAATAAAAAAGGATGTATGAATCGTTTTAATGAAGTGAGGACTAGTCAAAAGAAGTAATGATAATTTTATAGAAAGGGAGTGGTCCTATGGTAATAACTGGTCAATTGATTTTTAAACTATCTTCCATACTTGCTTTAATTTCAACAATCTTACTGTTGAGTGTACATATTACTGGGACTATTGACGTTCCAATTCCGGCTATTATTATACTAACTTTTACAAGTATTTCAGGAGTTTCAGTGGCTTTTTTTATGGATAAAGAGGAAACCAAATAGTGCTAAAACTACTCAACAAACAGGGCGTTAATGGAAATAAGGATCTAAAAAAGGGGTTATTAATATGGAATCTGACTTAATTTGGCTAGCTCTAGGAATTGCGTTGGCAGGGTATTTTATAGGTAACGGATTGAAAAATTTTAAGAATCCAGATGCTAAAAGTTTTAGTGAGATCCTTGAAAATGAGGAGGAACATGAATTAATAACGGAAAATGATGTGCATCACTTTATGGGTATATCCAAAGAAGACGCAAAGCATCTAATTAAGGAGCACTCAGATGTACCGCATATCCTTATAAATAATAGGGTGTACTACCCGAGAGCAAAATTACGTGAATGGTTAAAAAATCTGGAGTAGACCCTTTTTTATTGTTATAACCCTATCGGATGCGACTCTTAAATCCTGTAATCTACCAACAATGAACGGACTTAATAAGCTGGAAGAGTTACTTTGTATGTCTAAAATTGTTGGAAAACGCAAATTTAAGCAATGTGGATCATCTAGATACGGACTAGCTCCAAAATAATATTCATGAAAAAACAAATGGTCGTTCATTGTGAGAGTGAGGAATCAGAAGATATGGTAGTGAAGTTATTAAATGTAAGTGTTGTATTACTCTTTGGCATAGGGATTGCCACTTTTATTTTTGCGGGAGTTAATCCATCGGCGGCTGATCAAATCCTTACAGTTCCATGGATAAATGTCTCGTTAAAGATTTTTATGTTTATTCTATTGATTGCTTCAATGACTAACTTTTTCCGCATGCAGGCAAAAGACGAACAAGCAAAACTTGTACATGCTCGAAATGCCTTTTTTACATCTGTATTCATTATGGTATTGGTAGACTGGAAAAATGGGTGGCCTGTGTTCAGTTCATTTTTCTAATTATTTTACTTCTTCAACATTGATATCATGCGAACAGCGTAAAAACCCTTATGCTTACGCTTCGATCACTGCATAGAAATGAACAATATCAGAATTAAGCCTGAACCCGAGATGGGCGACTAAAAATTGCTTGGGAGGGTTCAATTTTGAACAATAAAGCAGTCGTAAGATGCTATAGGAGTAAACTTTAAAGGTATAGGAGTTCAAACCAAGGGATAGCTGTAGCACTTCTTTCTATTATCCTAAAAAGTTACTGGATTTATATTGGGTGCTAGTAGGAAATGGCTGAGATTGCAACTACTCCGTTGCTGATCGTGGGGAACCTCTTGGGTTTGTTGTTGTGCTAGCGGTTGCTTTAACGCATTAAGGAAATCGTCTATTTGACAGTCTATCTTGTCCTAGCGGGCAAGATTATTCAGGAGTTTAAATCCAGGCTGGGGGAATTATTATTTTTTTATTAACAGCAATTGATGGAATAATCGTAGGAGATATGATTTTTCAACTGATTTTTTTCATACTTTTAATCGTATTACTTGGGGGGGTTGCTTCGTTATTTAATAAAAGAAATAGGCGTCTAAATAAAAATCAAAAAAAGTTAGAAATTAATTTTAAATCGCTCAAAGCTAGATTTATTTTAGCAGTAATAGTTGTTTTAATTGCAGGATATGAATTGATTACTGAGAACTTTGAGTTCCACTCATATATGATGTTTTTTTTAGGCTTAATGATGCTAGTAATGGGATTAGATGAGTTTCAAAAAGGACGGAAAGGTTATGGTTGGATTAGCGTAGTGGTTTTTTTGTTATTATTATCATTGTCACTTCAAGGGTTTTTTTGAATAACGGGTCCAATAGTTAAACAAGGCGATCACCAAAACAATCGTCTTTTTTTGAACTATATTTTTGAATATTATGTTAAGGTTAGATGAGTTATTTAACTAACTGGCACGTTAATTCAACAAGTTGTTAAGGGGATATTTTAAATGAAGAAGGTTCTACTGTTATTATTAACTTTATTTATCATTGCAGGTTGTTCATCAGAAAAAGAACAAGTGATTGGAAAATTCAAACCAGAGATAAAGAATAAATATAATGTTGTTATTTTTACAGAAGATATTCCTTCCCAAGATTTCCAAGATAGTGTTGGGAACGTTGATGAGTTATGGGAAGGTCAAGAAGGTAAAGTTGATTCATTAACTTATAAAATATGAGGGAGAAGAAAGGGAGACTGATTATCAAGCTATTTTTGAAATAGAAACCTATCCTAAAATAGTGGTATTTGATAACGAGGGTATTGTTCTACAAACCCATAAATTAGATGAATTGCAAACTTTCTTAGAAAAATAATTACAATCTTTATTCCACTAACGGGCGCCATATTTAGAATAGTTTAATAGAGGAGAGAAGGGAAAGTAATGCTAAATATCAAAGCTTTTAGTATGATTATCGGGCTTTTCATGTTAATTATGGCAACAGGATGTTCTTCTGAAACAACGAGCGGGACTTCTGAGAGTGATACAAAAGAAGGAGAAAAAGAGGTAATAGAGGGCCAGCAAAAGAAAGAAGAGAAAAGTAAAGAAGAAGACGGTACTGCCCAGACAACTTCTAAAAGTGAACCTTCCGAGGGACTCTTTGAAGAAGTGCCCCAACCTCCGAAGACGTTGGAGGGTTTAGTGAAGTATCCAGGAGGACCGTTCGGTGGTAAAGAATTTGAAGAACAAGCAGGTGAAATTAAAGAAGCTTTGGATGAGTTCCCTTCTCTACAAAATAATGACAAATATGCAGTGGAGCAATATTGGGCAAAATTGGTCACTGTTTTTGCGGAGGATTACCCTGATCCAGCAAATATCGTGAAGAAGTGGGAAGCATTCGATTTTGGAAATCCAGAAATAGAGGATACCAAATATCAATTTAAAGAAAATTATAATGTGGAAATTTTATTGGATTCAAGTGGTAGTATGGGGTTTTATAATGGGTCAAAGTCAAGGATGCAATTAGCAAAAGAAGCGATTAATAATTTTGCGAAAGAATTGCCAAAAGAAGCCAATGTTGGGCTTCGAGTCTATGGTTTTGAGGGTACTGGCTCTAATGCAGATAAAGAAATTTCATGTGCGAGTAATGAGTTGGTTTATGGACTCAAGCCATATAATGAAAAAGACTTAAAACAGGCGTTGGATGGTTTTCAGCCAGCTGGTTGGACACCATTGGCAGGAGCAATCCAATCTGCTAAAGAAGATTTAAAGAGTTACGATGGTGAAAATAATACCAACATTATTTATATCGTGAGTGATGGGGTAGAGACATGTGATGGAGACCCTGTCAAAGTAGCTCAAGCTTTAGCCGAATCAAATATTACTCCAATCGTGAATGTTATTGGATTTGATGTAGATAATGAAGGACAGAAACAATTGGAAGAAATTGCTGAAGCAGCAGAGGGTACATATACATATGTTAAAAATCAAGATGAATTAACTACCGAATTAGAACGGACCCAGGACATGGCTAAAGAATGGAAAAAATGGAAAACAGATGCCATCAGCGATGTTAGGGTAAAAGGTGCTGAGCGAATGAACGTTCTTCGAGATTTTAGAGGGGAGTGGGCAGACAGAAGGAAAAGAGAATACCATAATTTCCATGAATCCTTCGAATACTTGTATGACCAGGGAAAAATTTCGGATGAAGTGAAATCTGAATTTTATGATCTAAGAGATGCACGGCTGGATATGATTTATGAATTCCAAAAAGACATTTTTGATACGCATTATGAATTAAAAGAGAAAGAATCCGAAGAAGCAAAAAAATACATTGATGAAGAATATAAGCAAAATACAGATGGTACAAATTAAAATAATCCATACAGTCTAAAAGTAAATAATAATCCCTTCCTTGTAATTGAGGTGGGGATTATTTGTCGGTTAAAAAGCGTAACCGCTTCTCCAGGAAGACATTATTAGAAAAACAGACTTTAATATTAAATACTATCACTTCAAGATTCCCAGAAATAATAAATTATTTATTTGTTTCTTTACCATTTGGTTATATGGTATCAAAGTGGGCGTGAATCCTTATTAGAGATCAACGCCTAAAGAGACATTTACTGAAGGAGAAGTGATGGTTAAAACTTCTGCTCGCAGATTCTTTGAAACCTTTTAAGTGATTGGTCGTAATTATTACTAAATACATTTTCCGAAAGCGATAACACTAAAATTTGAACCGTATATGGGAAGGAGAATAGGTGAGTGAATTTATCAAAACGAGAGATTTATAATATAACAGTTACTGATAAGAATAAGAAATTCTTGGAGAAAGGCTTTCGATACTATTTTTATCGCGGACTCATATTTTATGCCATTATGCTTATATTACTTAGTATCCCGTTAATAACCCAAAGAGCCTCCTTGTTTGATTATTTGGTTTTGCTCGTTGTAATGTTTCTTTTTTACTTATTGGTATGCGGGATGATGTGGGGATTTGTTTCTTTGTCCGTCCGGTTTGGCGAGCGCCGTATAAAAAAGTTGAATATAAGTCGGAACGAGTATGCAGAAATTGTAAATAAACATAGCAAAGACAGGTTAACCGAAATGTATGAGCAGCTGACAAAGCGATATCAGGTCGAGAGCTTGCACAAGTTACCGGAGTTCCGGGTTCCTGAACATCCAATCATCTATGGAAAAATAGGCAGTTGGCTGGGCTGGGGTGACCTTGATGGAAATCAAAAGAAAGAAGGAAGAAAAGATAGATTGGTTTTCATTGTGGCCGGGGCTATCCTTTCTTTTTTCGGGCTTTTGGGATCAGGCGGAATGTCCGTACTGACAATAATTGCCGGGTTGGTTTTGGTTGTATTTGCGTTATTTTCCAAGAACATCGGCCAGAGGAGCGGACATAGCCTGAATACCGACAGTTTGACAATCTATAAAACATTATTGCATTATTGGAATGAGCGATTTGTTCAAGTGGACTATAGAACAAAAAGAACGAAGGATACCTCATTTGGAAGACAACATGTTTTTGATTTGGCTGATGGTGACAAAGTTAATATTGAAAACTGCTATGAAGCACCCCATCCGGTGAATGACGAGTTGTTGTCTGATACGATTTCCTATGTATATAAAAACAACAGAGATATCTTTAAAAACGGAAAGAGTAATATTGGAATTCTTTGGAATTTACAAATGCCGGATGTAAAAGAATTTGATTCAGACATCTCGAGCAACTTTTACCTGCTTCCTGCAGGAGACCAATCAAAAATGTATTATTACAACTATTATACTACCAGGGAAGGGTATGATATCTATATTACTAGGAAAGTATTGGACAAAGAATTGGATAATGTTCTGGAATTCCTGAGACCATTCACGGAAAGGGGTTGGAAAGTTGGGGTTGAATATACTGGAGATTATATGTATATTTATCTTCCTGAGTTCCTACCCGATATTGAGAACATAGCATCAGAATCTGAATTGTTACATGTATGCAGACGTGTTGACAGTTTTTACAGCTTTTTTAAACGTTCGCTCGTCTGGAGGTACGGAGACATTGAAAAGTGGAATAAGAGTGAGATCAAGGGGTGATTGGCTGTGTGCTTTGCAATCAATCATGTGAATGAATTATAAAAATTTATTCAAGTAATTGGTTTATTCATGGTCTTATGAGCAAACAAGTATTCTTTTTATGTGCCATTAAATGGAGTAACTTTTGATTGAAAAAGGGGGTGTTGCTAAAATGCCAATTTGTCAAAACTGAGGTAAAAACTGGGCTTAAAATGGTGTCCTTCGTACTTATATATATTAGATCAGAGAAATAATTGCTTATTTTGGTATCATCATAATATTCTGTTATTGTTCAAGTATAGTTATCTAGTGTACCTGCCATCTTATTGATGGAAGCCGTCATATCCTTTAATTAAAGAGGGAGATTCGGCATAAAAGAGTTTCCGTTAAGACTTGTGTAGAACGTTTTGGAACGTCTGCCGCGATTTATAGTAACACCCAAACAAAATAACTCAAGATATTAAAAGTAGTGTATTGCTTCTGCGATATGCTTTTTTATTGCTTATAAAAGCCAGCTTATCCCAACTTGTGGGGTCGGCTGGCTTTTTTTGCTATACAAAAAATTTGAAGGGAGTGATGGTATGACCTGACAACAGATGTTTGTCTGACGCTTTTCACAAAATTATTAAATAAGGAGCGGATGAAATCATGGAAAAAGCAATCCAATTCTCGAACTATGAAAAATCCTTGATCTGGAATCGGTTTATCAAGCCAGTCAATGGCACACAGGAAGAGGCCGAACATTTTCTCGAAGTCTGTGAGAATTTCGGGCTGAACCCATTGCTGGGGGACATCGTCTTCCAGCGCTATGAAACCAAACGTGGAGCCAAGACCCAGTTCATCACCACAAGGGACGGCCTTCTTCGTGTAGCCACCCGCCAGTCGGGTATGTTGGCCCGCCCAATGCCAATGTGGTAAAAGAGGGCGATCATTTCGAGTTTTTGCCTTCAAGGGGGACGGTCAGACATCAATTCGGCACCAAACGGGGGAAAATCCTGGGGGCATATGCCATCATGCAGCATAAGACCCACCATCCAGTAGCCGTCTTTGTTGACTTCGAGGAGTACTTCCAAGCCAACAGCGGTAGGCAGAACTCCAGGTATGGCAATCCCAATGTGTGGGACACCCTGCCGATCGCCATGATTGTCAAGATAGTGGAGACCTTCGTGCTGCGCCGGCAATTCCCACTGGGAGGGCTGGATACGCAAGAGGAAATCGGGCTGGATGAAAACATGCCAACAGAGGGTACAGCTCAAACACCACAGAACCAGGAGGCAACAGAGTCTTCACGGGCTGCAAAAGAAGTTCAACGGGAAGCTGAACAGTTGGAACCAGAAACACTCACTCATGAGGTGGCTGTAAAATCATTTGATATCAAGACGACCTCCTCGGAGAAGAAGTATGGGTTGCTGATAGTTCAAAGCAAAGAATCAGAGAAAGAATTTCAAGCATTGGTGAAGGATGAACAATTAATGGAATCCTTAAAACAGGTAACTTTAGGAGAAATACTAGAGTTAGAACTCTATGAGGAAAACAGTTTTTATTTCCTTAAAAATTATGCCGACACAACTTCAAACGAAGAAGATGAAGGTGTAAACACTAGAGGAAAACCAAACAGGTCAACCATCAGACCAACCAGAGGAACCTGCTTAAGAAGCTAAGAGCGAACAGCAGGAGCCCTCAGCTCAGACAGAATCCGGTAATGCTTATGACGTTTACATCCAAAACGTCACAATCGGTGAAAAAGCATCTGAGAAATTCGTGAAGATTGCCGGCATTATCGATGGCAAGACTCAACTGATACTTGCCCGCGGCAGTGAAGCTGTTCAGAAGACTGAGGGGTTGGAACAAGGAGATAACGCGCCTCATCCCGAAAAAAGAGAATGGATTCCTTTTTCTGATTGATGTTGTTCAGCCAGCCGAAAAAGCGGGACGATCATCGTGCTGCCTAGCATTCTGGATGTTGCTCTGAAACCAGGAGTTACGGCAAGAAGGAAACCCGGTGCAAGTGTCCGTTTTGTGAGGAAGACGCCAACAAGCCGAAGAAATATTACCTTTCCTTGAACACGGTAGATAACTTATATAAATGTTGGTATTGCAAGACCTCCGGTGGAGTGCTTGATTTTGAAGTGCAACTCAGCGGCAAGCCTTACAACGAAGTGAAGGAAAAGTATTTTGGTAAAAGGAAGAGAAAACTGCACCCGGCTTGCCTGCTGAATCCATATCAGCTGGACCGGATCGGTTGGAAGGAATACAAAAGGAAATCATTCCAAGACTTCTTGCAGAAACGGGAGCAGGTCATCAAAGATTGGAAGCGATATGTTCACGAGGAACTGGTGGTGCATTATGCCCTGTTCATCTGCATCGCTCATCTGGAAACTCAGGAGAAGCGTCAAGAGCAGTTATTGGAATGGCTCATACAAATTTGCTGGGAGTCCTATATTCCAAACATGTACACACGCATCCAGGAAGAATTCTTGAAACCGTGGGAAGATGCGGCGGATTGGTCGAGAGAAGGAACAGAACTGGGACGGAGTGCATGGAGGGTCTGTCTGAAGACCATGGACTTCGAACTGGAAACGTTGTTTCTGAACATCATGTTCATCCAGCATGCAGACAAAATGGAAAATAAAAAAAGACACGTTCCGAAAGAGAAACGTGTCACACAAAAAGTCATTTAACTTGGTTTAGTCTACCAAGGTCAAAAACAAAAATCAAATCGAAGGGAAGTTTTATGAAATGAATAATGTTCAATTAATCGGTCGCATGACAAAAGACGTAGACATGAAATACACGAAGAATGGAAATGCTGTTGCAACATTCACCCTGGCGGTGAACCGTCCGTTCAAAAATAATCAAGGTAATCAGGACGCAGATTTCATTTCGTTGTCAGGTATGGAGGAAACCTGCGGAGAATACAGCACAATATTGCAGGAAAGGCTCTCAAGTAGGCGTGGCCGGCCGTATCCAGACCCGTTCGTTTGAAGGGCAGGATGGAAAGACGGTATTCATTACTGAAGTGGTTGCCGATCATGTCGAGTTTCTTGATACCCGTAACCAGAATGGACACGGGAACCAATCCAATCCCAATAACCAGAGTCGTCCACAGAGCAATCCATATCAGAGTCAGGGTGTACCCGTGGATGTGAATGATGACGACCTGCCGTTTTAAAATGATTGAAGGGTAAAGAGAGATGGAATCAAATCTGTCTCTCTTTTTTTATTTATACGGAAAGGAGGGGAAAAGATTGATATTTTCATTCTCACGCTTGAATCTATACAGACAGTGTCCCTACCGGTTCTATAACAAGTATGTCTTAGGAAAAGAAGAGCCTGTGACAAAGCCGTTGGCTCTTGGAAAGGCGGTTCATCAGGCCATCGACGATATAATCAATGGTTCTAGCCATGAAGAGGCCGTTTTGAACGGGTATGCATCCGCAGGGTTTCACGAAGACCTAGTACAGCAGGAGATTTCTGATTTGGTCGAACGTGCACCTGTTTACTGGAAGATGGGCAGAACGGAAGTCTATTTTAAACTCCCACCATCAAATAGCCATAACGCGCCAGAAATTCAAGGCTATATTGATCTCTTGTCACCAGATGGTGCAATTACAGACTGGAAGACGAACAGGTCAATTTACGGAGTATAGGATAATAAGCAGTTAGCTCTTTATACGCCTGGGCAATCAGCCAAGAAACAGGAGTGAATAGAGTAGAGGCAATCCTGCACTTTTTACGTTTTAGGAAGGAAAAGGGAAGGATATTCAGTAAGGAGGAAATGGAAGAGGAAAGAAAATGGGCATTGGATATAGCAGATGAAATCAATGAAAGGCTGGATCTGTTGGAGGTCATGCCCGAGGAGAGGAAAAGAGTATTTCCGGCAAGACCATCACGTCTGTGTAACCACTGCCCGCTTGCTAGTCAATGTATAAAAATAGAACGGAATAGGCTGGCTTTTTGACACATCTTATATTACAAATTCGCTTATTTTTCCTAAATGGAAGCCCCTTCGATATGAAGGGGCTAATAAGGGAGTATCAGTATACGGTCTATCCAATAGGAGATATACGCAGTTATTAAGTAACGGGCGCTTATATACCTTAGTTGATACTGCCAGTAAGCATTCTTTCAACACTGGTTATACACAAGGAGGTCAAAAGAAGGTCCGTAATTTGTTAATGCAGACTAATACATCGGGAAGTTACCATTTTGATGATGGCTATGATTGTAATCGTTCTTCCCTTCCAACACCATATAGTGCTGTTCCAGCTTCATCACTGCCTGGTAATGCTTTTGATAAAGATACATATGACGTTGTGGGTTACTGTACTCATACCTTTTAGCCATCGAGCCATATAAGCTGGCTTCGTCCAAAAGATTTTTAATCGTTTGATCAAGTTGCAGGAAGAAACCCCCGTTATTTTCTAATAGCACAACACTTCATGTTATTCATCTAGCTGGAAAGGGAGTGGGTGACTGCCTAGAGCCTTGGTTATCTTTTGACACCTACCATTACAGTAAGCACCTAAACGGGGAAGATGAGATATATAAGTATGAAAGTTGTCTGGGGAGATTTTCTTCAAATTAGATTTTATTGCACCATTCTTTGAAGGACAAAAAGAACATATGAGAAGCAGGTGTTTCACTCTTTGATGAATACCTGCTTCTCATTAATCTGGCTTAAAAGTTTGGTCTTTTTTGAGCGATAACCACTTCTTCCGGATACATATCGGTGTTTTCAGTTTTGTTGGATAGAAAGGCCCGATAGACGATTTGCTGGTTATCATCGCCGGCTTCGACTAATACAATGATTTTCCCATCTTTAAGGTACTTTTCATATTGTTTTGCCTGCTCTTCGGGAATACCGGCTCCCACTAAAGCTCCAATGATTCCGCCGCTTCCTGCTCCGATTCCTGGTATAGTCAATAGACCGACTTCAGCAATCAGACCTACAAGACCACCGAGGGCGCCACCTGAAATGGCTCCAATTCCGGCTCCTTTCCCGGAGTTTTTCGCTCGTCCACCTTTGTCCGTTGAAGCATCAGCACCTGTATCATGATGAATCTTGTTTACGTTACCGCTATCTTTAGCAAGCACAGAAATGTCTTTACTGGTATACCCTATATCTTTTAGGTGTTTAATCGCTCTCTCCGCATTCTCCACATCAGAAAAGGCACCACCGATAATCCTATCCATTTTAGAAATAACCTCCTTTTATGGGATTGTTAATCTATACCCGTAAAAAAAGAAGTTTACTACTCATTACATAATTGAATGCGGCAAATTTGTTAACGGGCTTGAAACCCATTGGGGGAGCGAATATAGGATGAGTGGAATCCTATCATTAGAAAGGCTGAATCAGAGAAGGTATAGCCAAAAACCGCAACTTCATTAGTCGGTGATGTCCTATGATAGGTGCAGTTTTTGTTGGTTTAGTGCTTTTCCTGGGAGGCCTTTTAAACTCCTAATACATCCTCTGCAATGTTAACAGCGTGGTCGCCGATACGCTCCAGGTTGCTGAGCATATCGGCGAATACTATACCCGCAGTACCGCTGCACAGACCTTCGTTTACACGAATAAGGTGTTTCCTGCGATATTCCCTCTCCATTATATCTATTTTTTCCTCTTTTTGGACGACACCAAGCGCCGCTTTCCTGTCCATTTTTTCCAGGGCCTTAACGGCTTGTTTCACTGTAAGGATCGTCAGATCAAACATATTATTTAGTTCTGTTATTGCTTGTTCTGTAAGAAGCACTTTATGGGCCTTCTTGTAGTCGACGAGTTCAACAAGATTTTCAACATGATCCCCTGTCCTTTCAACATCCCTCACAGCGTTCATCAGGGCTATATGCCTGCTGCTGTCTGCTTCCGACAGGGATTCCGTAGAGATGTTGATCAGATAATCAGTAATCTCTTTGTCCAGATTGTTCAACGCGTCTTCAAGCCGCATGACCATATCGGAATGTTTTGTCTGATTCGTTGTCAGGTATTGGCTGGTTTCTTCCAATCCTTTAACCGCATACTCCCCCATACGGAAAATTTCTTTATTTGCTTGGTCCAGAGCCAAAGTGGGTGATTGCTGAACAAAGACGGGTTCCAGATGCTTTGGTTTATATTCGACCATCACATCCTCCCCCGGAACCAGCATTACCATCAGCCAAGCCAATGCACCGATGAACGGGAACTGGATGATCGTGTTAGCAAGGTTAAAACTTCCGTGGGCAAAAGCGATGGTCATTTCAGGGTTTAAATCAAAAGTATTCTGTAGATAATTTACAAACTGTGTATAGAAGTCTAGTAGCATTATAGCAAGGGTGGTACCAATTAGGTTGAAGGCCACATGTGTTAATGCAGTCCTTCGGGCGGCTACAGATGCTCCGAGAGAAGCGAGCACCGCTGTAATCGTTGTCCCGATGTTATCGCCGAGTAATACTGGTAATGCTGCATCCAAGGAAATGGCTCCCTGTGCAAACAGTCCCTGAAGCACCCCGATGGTGGCCGAGGAGCTCTGTACAATCACGGTGAATACCGTCCCGATGATCACACCGAGAATCGGAATGGAACTCATATTTACTGTAAGGTTCTGGAATGCCTCAAGTTCCCGTAACGGAGACATTCCGCTGCTCATAAATTCCAATCCTAAGAATAATGAGCCGAAGCCGAAAAGCGTCTGTCCGATGTGATTGATTTTAGGCCTCTTAAAGAAGAAAAGCAGGAAAGAACCAACCGCCGCTATCGGCAGAGCATATTCTCCAAGGTCAATGCCGATGATGAAGGCGGTGAAGGTCGTACCGATATTCGCCCCCATAATGACCCCAATGGCCTGTCTGAAACTTATAAAGCCTGCATTCACCAGCCCGATGGTCAATACGGTTGTTCCCGTACTGGACTGTAGAAGGATGGTCACCGCAATACCCGCCAACATCCCGATAAAAGGGTTACTGGTAAACTTATTAAGAACGGCCCTTAGTCTGTTGCCAGCCGTTTTCTGAAGGCCGTCGCCCGTATATTTGATACCAAGAAGGAAAATACCTAACCCTCCGATGAATTCAAAAATCAACATTTGAACATCTATATTCATTGTTGGATCCTACCCTTCCATTTGTCGAAGTTTGGTATTTGCCATTCCAATTATTAAACGATCTGTATGTATGTGTAAATATGATCATAAAAAACTTAATGTATAATTTACATTTATACTTGGGATGATTTTTATTTTGAGCCTACTTATTATATTTAGGCACTATAAAAATGTAGGTAACAGAAGGCCTTTAAGGTTTCCATGAGAAGGAAAAACAAAAGCCACTAGCAATACCCCCAAATTCAATAGCCTTCCTATTGTGTAACCTATTAAGGGAGGAAGTCTCTAAGGAGATGTGAGAAGTGACTGACATAGGGTAAAATACGTAGACAAAGAAGAGTTTCCCTCTTCAGACAATCCGAAAAAGAAACAACCAGCACCTAACTTGGATCCCATTAAGCCGACAATAGATGAGTGGCTGAGAGAGGATATGAAAAAAGCAAGATAAACAGAAGGACTGCCAAACGGATATGGCAAATGTTGAAGGAGGATGGTTTCAAAGGTTCTGAGGGAAGTATTCGCAGCTATGTTCCTACAGAAAGAACTATTGCAGGAAGGCGAAGATAAACTTTTCTATTAGTATGATATCTGTATTTTCTCCTTTTCACAAAATAATTCCGACCGAATAACGGAGCCCTGCGTATTGGAAAAGAATAGCCCGTAGTCTGATGGTATAAGGAAATAAAAAACTATTTCCTTATTAATTTAATGAAGAACGGGTGCCACCAAGATGCTGTTCCACCCCTCATCCAATGCCTGACTTTTTAAGTAGCCTTCTATATATGTCTCTCTTCATCTTTTTTATAACCCTATTAACTTATTAATTGGAAGAAAGGCCAATAAGACGTAGGTGTAGGGGCGGGCATGTATTAATGATAAATACTGGGATATATCATTAAAACAACATCCAGAAATACCACATTGGGTGTCAACTTATAAAGTGAAGCCCCCTTTAATTTCGAAAATGGGAAAATTAACGTGAAGGAAATGAAGAAACATAAATTGGTAACTGAGTTGGCCTTGGAACTGCTTCGTATACAGGGGAGTTTCTCGAGGCTAGGCTGATTAGGCCATTTTGAAGCATAGCGGACAATTAACCGTACTGGAAAAAGCGGGTGAAGAACCCCTCCAAGTAAGTATAAAGGGGATTTGCTTGAAACAACTCGAACTTACCTTTTCGTGGAAGAAGGAGATGTTAACCGGCTCTTAGGAAGTTAAGAATTGGCTGCTTGATGAACTGAAGAGGAGAAAATCTTCATTTTTCGATGAAAGGAATGTATCTCAGGAATTTTACGTGAGTAACAGCCTAGTAGACAACGGAACAATGAAAGGGCACTCGAAGAAGCACATTCGCTTTGAAAAACTTTAAACCCTACACCCTTTTAGAACTGGGCCTGCGTCAATGGCAAATTGACATTTAGGAAGGCTTATTTATATTAATATGGTTACATCCAAAGAACTTAACTAAAATGATGAGTAGCATATATTTCTATCATCATGGAAAAATATTAGGGAAGTTTGAGCGAGCTTAGCAATGTACCTCATTGGACAGACGCCATATATATAAGGCCTAGTATTGTGCGAAGTATGTTACTATGTCTAGCCATTAAATTACAATAATACCCTTTTTCTTTTTTTTTTCGACTAAATTTACAATAACTTAATATTAAATTAATACTAAGTTAAAGGTCTCCCCCTATTATGGGAAATGTAGTATTAATACAAACATAACGAGGGGGAGCACAATTGAAGAAATTATTAAGCATCCTTATGGTCGGTGCAATTGCAGCCTTTTTAGCTGCATGTGGAAATGGAGATGGTACTGAATCGCCTGAAGAAAGTGGAAATGAGGGATCTTCCGGAGAGGGAGTGACAGGAGAGGTTGCGATTGATGGTTCTTCGACTGTTTTCCCAATCATGGAGGCTGTTTCAGAAGAATACTCGATTCAAGAAGGCGGCGTTAATGCTCCTGTAGGTGTCTCCGGTACTGGCGGAGGATTTGAAAAGTTTATTAATGGGGAGACAGATATTCAGAATGCTTCAAGACCTGTTTCCGAAGAAGAAAAAGAATTATTAGAGGAAAATGGAATTGAATATACAGAGTTTGAAATTGCTTATGACGGTCTATCCGTAGTGGTGAATCCGGAAAATGACTTTGTTGACTATCTGACGACCGATGAATTGGCTTCCATCTATCTAGAAGACAGCGATGTTGAGACATGGGCCGATGTAAGAGAGGGGTGGCCTGAGGAAGAAATAGAACTTTACAGTCCTGGTACGGATTCTGGTACGTACGATTACTTTAGTGAAGTTATTTTAGATGAGCAAGCGATTAATAGAGATGCTTCTCTTTCTGAAGATGATAATGTGCTGGTGCAAGGAGTCCAAGGGTCACCAAACGCAATTGCTTATTTTGGATATGCTTATTATATTGAAAATCAAGATAACCTAAATATTGTTCCAATTGAAAATAGTGAAGGCGAAAAGGTTAAGCCTAGTCCAGAAACGATCCAAAGCGGAGAATATGAACCACTTTCCCGTCCGTTGTATGTTTACGTGAATAACGAATCCATACAGAATAATGAAGCGGTATACGAATATATGAAATTTGCATTAGAGAACGCCGGAACACTTGCTGAAGAAGTGGGTTATATTGCACTCTCCGAAGAAGCGTATAATGAACAACTCAATAAGTTAGACGAGATAGCAGGAAAGTAATTTACAAAAATAAAAAGTTAACAGGCGAGGTGAGAGGGGAAACTTCTCACCTCATATCTTTGTAAAGGGGTTTAATAAGATGGATAAGCATCAATCTAATCAATCAGTCTCGGAGCTGATTCGAAAGCGAAAAGGTAAAAACAGTTATTGGAGTAAATTTGCCGAACGAGCATTCCCGATGTTTTTCCTTATTTGTGCGGTGATATCGATCGTTACGACAGTAGGGATAGTTCTTACCTTATTATTTGAAACCCTCACGTTTTTTAGTGAGATACCATTTATGAAATTTATCACAGGGACAGAATGGTACCCCTTTGTTGCTGATAACCCGGCATACGGGATACTACCTCTTATTTCCGGAACTCTCCTTATCACGGGTATAGCAATAGTGGTTGCTGTCCCAATCGGATTAGCGAGCGCTATTTATCTCAGTGAATATGCTGGAGAACGAGAAAGAAGAATCATTAAACCTATTTTGGAGGTACTTGCCGGGATTCCTACAATTGTATATGGTTTTTTTGCGCTGACTTTTGTCACACCATTGCTTCAAAGTTTTATCGAGCTTCCTCTGTTTAATGCATTAAGTCCAGGTATTGTGGTTGGTATCATGATTGTGCCGATGATTGCCTCGTTATCAGAAGATGCGATGAGTGCCGTTCCGAATTCCATGCGGGAGGGAGCTCTTGCTATGGGATCTACCCGCTTTGAAGTAGCAATAAAAATTGTGTTGCCTGCAGCTTTATCAGGCATTGTTGCTTCCATTGTATTAGCAATTTCCAGAGCAATCGGTGAGACGATGATAGTTTCGGTTGCGGGGGGAGCGACCCCGAAAATGACAGTAGATCCTACTGAGTCGATTCAAACAATGACGGCTTATATTGTACAAGTGAGCATGGGAGATGCGTCCTTTGGTTCGACCATCTACTACAGCATATATGCTGTCGGTATGACGTTATTTGTATTCACCCTTGTCATGAATCTCCTGTCTCAATATATTACCAAAAGATTCAGGGAGGAGTATTAAGATGGCTTTCTATGATAAAAAGAAAATGAATAAAAATACCACATTTCGCCTTGCCGTGAACGTTGTCTCTCGGTCTGTGTTCCTACTGGCAACCTTATTAGCTTTAGTCATCCTATTGGTTTTGTTTGCACGTATAATTACGCAAGGGATTGGCTATATAGATTGGGATTTCTTTACTAGTTTTGCATCGAGGCACCCGGAAGAGGCCGGAATTAAAGCTGCAATAATGGGTACAATCTGGTTAATGGCAATAACAGCCCCCGTATCCATTATCTTAGGGGTGGGTACAGCGATCTATCTCGAACAATATGCAAAGAAAAATAAATTTACAGATTTAATAAAAATTAACATCTCCAATTTGGCAGGAGTTCCTTCCATTGTCTTTGGTTTGCTTGGTCTTACTGTTTTTGTCCGAGTAATGGAAATGGGCCGAAGCCTGTTAGCGGGAGGGCTAACCATGAGCCTCCTGATCTTGCCGATTATTGTCGTGGCGGCTCAAGAAGCCTTGCGGTCTGTGCCAAACGATACGCAAGAAGCTTCTTATGCTTTAGGAGCTTCCAAGTGGCAGACTGTTAGAAGAATTCTGCTTCCAGCAGCAATTCCCGGTATTATGACTGGTTCTATATTAGCTCTGTCGAGAGCTATTGGAGAAACGGCTCCGTTGCTCGTGATTGGTGCTTTAACATTCGTAGCTTTCACCCCGGATAGTATATGGTCCGGTTTTACGGTAATGCCGATACAAATTTTTAACTGGACAAGCCGGCCGCAGGCAGAATTCCAAGACGTCGCTGCAGCGGCGATTATTGTGCTGCTGGTAATGCTAATCGTAATGAATTTAATAGCTGTGTTAATTCGAAACAAGATGAATAAACGATATTAATAAAAAGGGGAATATAATGTTGAGACACCAAGAAGTGAATAAAGAGAAAATAATATCGGTGGACCAATTTAATCTTTGGTATGGGAAAAACCAAGCACTTTACGACATAGATATGGATATATATAAAAATGAAGTAACCGCGATTATCGGCCCTTCTGGTTGCGGGAAGTCCACGTTTATCAAATCTTTAAATCGTATGGTTGAGATGGTGCCGATTGTAAATATGGCGGGAAGGATCAATTATGGAAATCAGAACATTTTCCATCCGAAATATAATGTGGAGGACTTGCGCACAGAGGTGGGAATGGTGTTTCAAAAGCCGAATCCTTTTCCAAAGTCCATTTATGACAACGTAGCCTATGGAGCTAGGATTCATGGTGTAAAGAAGAAAAGTAGACTGGATGAGATTGTGGAGAAAAGTCTAAAGCAAGCAGCTATTTGGGATGAAGTGAAAGATAGACTGAAAAGTAACGCAATGGGGCTATCTGGTGGGCAGCAGCAACGCCTCTGTATCGCTCGTTGTTTGGCGATAGAGCCTGAGGTTATCCTGATGGATGAACCAACCTCTGCTTTGGATCCTATTTCTACGAACAAAGTAGAAGAACTTGTACAAGAGTTGAAAACCAATTATAGTATCGTCATTGTTACCCATAACATGCAACAGGCGGCGAGGATTTCAGACCGGACAGCTTTCTTCCTGAATGGCTATGTGGTGGAGTATGATAAGACGGATAAAATATTCCATAATCCACAGAAGAAAGAGACGGAAGATTATATTACAGGGAGATTCGGTTAATAGGAGGAGTTTACAATGGTGAGAAAAACATTTGAAAATAAATTGGAAGAGTTAAATACAAAACTGGTTCGAATGGGGAATATGTCCAAGGAAGCTTTGGAAAAGTCTGTTGCGGCACTAAAAGAACAAAACGTTGACAGAAGTGTAGAAGTTATTGATAAAGATTACAGAATCAATCGTCTGGAAGAGGAATTAAACAATGAAGCAATTTGGCTGATAGCAAAAGAACAACCGGTAGCAACGGATTTAAGAAGATTAGTTACTATCCTGAAAGTGTCCAGTGACCTGGAGCGTATAGGAGACTTGGCCGTAAATATTGCTAAGTCTACCATAAGGATCGGGGAGAAGGAGTTGTTTAAACCCTTAGAGGACATACCCCAAATGGCAGAAAAAGTGATAGGGATGACGGCAGACGTCCTGGATACTTTTCAGAGCGAGGACATTGTCACAGCAAAAGAGATAGCAGATAAAGATGATGAAGTTGACAAGATGCATGGCAAACTTATACAGGAATTACTTCAATATATGAGTAGGGATCCCAATCTTATTTCCCAAGTAACACAGCTCGCCTTTGTATGCAGAGATCTCGAGCGTGTAGGTGACCATATCACTAATATATCGGAAAGTATCATCTATTTAGTGAAGGGAAAGCAGTTTGATTTAAATAGTTAAGTTTCCAGCTATGAAAGTGGGGGAGCGGGGTGGGAAACAGAATACTCATTATTGAAGAAAGTCCTCACCTGATTAACCTTCTGCGAGAAGCTTTGGGGGAAACAATCTATGATTATGTTTGGTTTGAAAATAAGGATTTATTCTTGCATGAAATGACCGCTGCCAATTTTCGTCTAATTGTTATACGTTCCGATTCGAGAGATTCAGAGGAAATAATGGATCTATTTAACATTGTCAGGAAACAGGATGTTCAAGTTCCTATTATGGCCATTCAACCTGGGGCTGAGGATTTTACGGTTGCTCTTGCTTTGGAGCTAGGAATAGATGATTTTGTAGTAGATATAAATAGGCATAAAGAAATCATAGTTCGTGTCCGAAAATTACTGAGGAGATATAACGTTAGCACTTCAGCGCTTAGGAATTACAACGGAGAGGTTGTTGATGCGGGGAGGCTGAAAATCCTTCCTAATAATTATAAAATCATTATAGATAATGAGGCCCGGGAGCTTAGTCCGCAAGAAATGAAATTGCTATGTCATTTGTACAATTATAAAGGGAAGGTTTTTAGAAGAAAGGAATTAGTTTCTTTTCTTGGAAACGACCTTTCTACTCGTGCAATAGATGCTTATATCAGTGTCTTGCGGAGAAAAATCGAACCGGACCGAAATAACCCCATGTTTATTAGAACAAAAAGCCGTGCTGGTTATGTCTTCGATATACCACCTGAGGATTAATTTTATAATTGCACATTTATTTATTGAGGCCGACCTAACGGCCTCTTTTTTTGTTCGCCCAAATTTAGCCTTAATTCCAGTTATCTCAGTATAATTACCTCCGAACCTAGAGTGTTTCAGTATATCTTAAAGGGGAAATTAATTAAAAACTGGGTATATAGAGGGAGGATGTTCTTTAAATGGCAATCGATAAAAAACAACCCATTTCAGGTCAAATACCGAGTGAAGACCGTATAAAAGTCGGTGCAATCGCTGAAGCAACCAATAAAAAACTTCATGAAACTGATATGACCGGAACGAGGGGGACAGAACACACAGTGGACAAATCCGCAGTAGAAGAAATTATCGATAATTGGCCGCTTTTATCGAAAGAGGTCATCGAAACAATGATAAAATTTTACGGTGAGCCGAATACTGCAACGGAAACACAGGTTACTTGGTATTACAATGGACCTTGGAAAAGAACCATTGTCTATAAAGATGGCTATCCACACGACTTCCCTGAGCCGCATACAGATATGCTGGAACAAGCCATCAACTATCATGTACCAGCTGAAAAAATTGGGGAATTGGCTATGCTTGAAGGAAGCCTGTTTGTAGATCGTACAAAGGGTGAAGTGATGGTTCACTGCGACAATGAGGGAGCCAATACTATTTCGATGAATGTGATGCATGAAATTGTGCAGGGTAAACGGACACCTGATGAGGCTCGGCAAAAAATTAAAGAACAAATCACGCAATTCTTGAAAGGCGAGCCGGCTCCTTATGCTGAAAAATTGTTGTTTGATCTTCCTGCAGAGGAAAAATGGGATACAGATAGTCCGGTTGTGGAGGACAAAGAATTACTTCAAACAATTAAAGAAAAGAAACAATCAATGAATGTGGAAAATGAAAAACTGGTTTAAGTTCGGAATAAGAAATTTCTCGATGATTACACCTAAAAAGAGACCTCGGAAATGAGGTCTCTTTTTAGGTTCTACAAAAGATTTTTTGGCACAGAATGCTTCCCAAGTCTAATAATTAATGAGGTCATCCTTCCCTATAATATTCTTAATAATGTTCATCCTAAGCTGAGGCCCGGTAGTTATTTTTGCTAGGGAAGTTGTCCAACTTGCTATCTCATATTTGACAAATTCAGACTATTTCAGTAAGCTAACAGTATATTATTAAGTATTCAATCTGCATCCTGTGTAGCAGTCGTCACACTTTCTTCAAGAAGGAGATTCGGCATAAAGCATCTCTGGCCTTTTGGTTTTGGTGATAATCACACGTAAAAAAGGCAGTATGTTATCGAATACGATAAATACACAATGAGTATCATATCTATATATCGTAAAAAGGAGTATTGCGTCTGCAATGCTTTTTTTCATGCGGATAAAAAAGTCGATTGATTCCTCGGGGGATTGGTCGGCTTTTTTCATATATAAAAATCAACCGAAAGGGAGTGGAAAAGCAAATGGGGTATCAGGAATCCTACATTCGATTCCGAAGTGAAAGAGATCTACGAAAGGAATGGAAACAGTACAAGGAGCGAGTCAAACAAGAGACACCGCTGCTGGCAGAAGTAGTGTGTGCCCAGTGCCCAAGAGGATGTGTATCCGATTAAACAAGGGGAGATGGTGCTCGTAGTAGTAGGGGAACGCAGTGCGCAAAAAATGCATACCATCGAGCGATCCTTAGGCATCAAGAAGATAAAGGGTATCATACCGATCGATAACTTTATCGGACTGGCTGGTGAGCAACATATGCTCTTGGATGAGTTCCTTGAATCTCATTTTCATGTGTTGACCCGGAAGGAAGAAGATGATTTCCTCCAAAACTGGAAACCATTGATTAAAGAAGCTGATTAATTCCGCGAGGGCTTAATATAAAAAATCTATTGGAAAGGAAGGATGTCCATGTCATATGTATGGTTCCAAAAACAGAAGAAGGTGTTCATCGCATTTGCCGGTGAGGACAACAAGAATCAGTTCCTGGTTCGGAAGGGGAAACAGTATTTCCACCTATCAGGTGAAAAAGAGGTCAGGAAATTAAGTCTCAAAGAGGCTTATCAGATTTTTCTCTTGATCTCCACGAAGGAAGTGGAATTCCGGGGCATTGGTTCTTTTCAAAACATGAACAAAGGAGTGGAAGTGAATTGAGCACCGCATTGAAACTGCAAGAAGAGGAACTGCAGACACATGAAGAGGCTGTTCAACTGGCGAATGAAATCAACCGGTTGGAAGCTGCGCTGAAACAGATGAAATCCGTATTAAAGTCCTATGTGAAAGAA
The DNA here is from genome assembly GCF_042643265.1 of Virgibacillus sediminis. NCBI lineage: Bacteria > Bacillati > Bacillota > Bacilli > Caryophanales > Bacillaceae > Virgibacillus > Virgibacillus sediminis. Next base: position 25,719 of record NZ_JBHRRZ010000001.1, read on the forward strand.
CAAGGAGGAATCGATACCGGCGAGGAAGTCTGGGACTTCTATGAATCTGTTTCCTGGAAATTCGATCGGCAGCACTTGAAAGAACTGGCAGGGGAAATGGCCATGGAAGGGATTGACCCGTGGGAGATGCTGAACATCAAATTGGGCACAAAAAAAGTGACACAAAGGTTTACGTCACGAAAGAAATAAAAATAACTTACTAATAGATTACTAAAAAATAAGCCTTCCATCAAGGCATACAATCAGATGGCATGCAAGACGGGTGCCATCTGGTTCCTGTCTTCATGGAAAGGAGATAATATGAGTGTGATAGAAAAAGCGAGAGAAGCAGTGGCAACGTATGATTCCATCGGGGAACAAGGCATGATCAGCACGTATGACATTCTTTCGGTGGTCTTGGGACCATTCGCATCGAGGGAAAGGTTCTGAAACTGAGTGAGCATTCCGTACGTAGTCTGGCTGGAATGACGGTCCATGAGCTGGAAGCGGAAGGGCTGACGCACAACCAGGCGCTTATGCTGCATGCGGCTATGCTGTTGAGCAAACGATACACCCAGACAGAGAACAGGCATGGAACGGTAATTCGAACACCAGACGATGCAGCCGACTATCTCATGGAGGAAATGCGCCAGTACAGACAGGAACACTTCGTAGCCCTGATGCTGAATACTAAGAACGAGGTCACTCATAAGAAGACGATTTTCATCGGCAGCCTGAATTCCTCGGTTGTCCACCCGAGGGAGCTTTTCCGTGAAGCGGTGAAGTGTTCAGCTTCCTCCGTGATTGTGGCTCACAACCATCCAAGTGGAACTCCGTCTCCATCGCCTGAAGATATTCATATCACCCGCAAGTTGGCGGACTCGGGGGAAAACCATTGGCATCGAGGTGCTGGATCACGTGATATAGGGTGACCGGAAATTCGTCAGCCTGAAAGAGAAAGGCTATGTGTAAAAGGGCATGCAAATAAACGATAAAAGACATTCCGGAGACACAAGTTCCCGGAGTGTCTTTCTTTACATCTAGACAGCTCCATCGATAAAAGTAATCAGAAAGGAGAACAATATCTTGAAAATGAAAGGTGAATTGGTTACCTGCGAAATGTGTGATGCTAAAAAAACCAGTCTGGATGATGCCCTCTTCGATGAACAGGCGGAAGTCTACTTCTGTGATAAAGGCTGCTTTGAGGATTGGGCGGATGACTACTTCCATGACATTGTGGAGCAGTACAAGGAATTGCATGTATATGCAGGATAAAAGGGGGAGAAATGCATGGTGAAAGATTTCCTGGTGGTGATGACTCCAGAATTGGAAAGCTATCTAAAGGAAAACGTCCTCACCGATGAAAACATGGTGGAGGTGATAAAGACGGCAGTAAAGCATGCGGACACAAGCTGTTTTGTCGCTTTCCATAAACAGAAAGGAACCACACTGGTGACAGACGGGGATGGTAACGTCCTAGAGAAACTGTTCCTGTCCCTGCCGGAAAATATATGAGTGGTATTGGAAGAGACGGATTCCCATACCACTTGTGTGGCAATGCTGCCGAGAGAATACTGAGGAACATGTGAATAATAGATCCGAAAGCATCTTTCCTTCTTGTAACCAAATAAGAAAAGGGAAGGTGCTTTCTTTATTCCAAAGATAGAAAGGATGCATTGGTATGACCAATATAGAACATCTTTCTGCAACGAGAAAGGCGGATCAGGACTTCCTAGGCCACTTGATGTGGTACAGCGTCGGAAAGCAGCTAATCCAAACGGACGAGCTGGAACAAAAGCTGAAAGACGTGGGGCTGGACTCCTGTTGGATGCCGAAAGCCATTCGCTCTCCGGACGCTTTCCGGCGTGCGACCAAGGAACTGGAACAGCGGAAGACAACCATCAACCCCGATGTGTTTGAAAATGTTCTGGTACGAGAAGTCTTTTCGGATTCCACCTCCGTCCAGCGTAACCTGGTGATCGAAAGTGTGGACCAGCATGGGAAGCGTCTTTCCTATGAGCCGGAAGCGGGAATCATCACATTGGATAAGAAACAGGATAGGATTGCATCTGTTGCCAACCAAGAGACGGCCCATTCGCTATGTCTGGATGCGGAAAAGAAATTCGATGTATATAAAAACCATTATGCAGCCCAGCAAATCCGGGTCATGGTGAGCAGAATCCTACAATCCCTCGCACCGACACCGGTAAGGAAGAATGGAGGCATCTACTTTGTCCCTTCTTCCAAGACAGTGGATTTATCCAGTCTGGTGCGCTTCATCACTTCTATGAAAAACAGTGAAGGATACAAGATCCCGGTAATTGATACCATGGATAACCGTCAGATGGTAAATGACAAACTGGCGGAGCATCTGCAATCCGTTTTAGAAGGCTGTAGGAAAAGAGAAGGATTGAAAAGAGGGCAGGTCAAGGAATTGGTCGATGAAACCAATACCGTCATAAAAAACTACCGCAATTATAAATCGATTATCCAGGAGCAGTCCGAACAGATGGAGGAGACCATCCTGATGATCCGTTCGGAGATGAACCAGCTTCTCAGAGAGATGGACTAGAAGATAGACAGCCACTAACTGGATAAACAAAGAAAGGCCTTCTTACGGAAACGGTAAGAAAGCCAATTAGGTGGAAACAGATCACTATTTAAGATATAAGAAAGGGTCGATTCATATGCCAAATAATCTGGAAAAGTTAAAAGAAATAAAGCAAGCATTGAACGCAAAGTATCTAAAACGGGAAACCCAGATTGAAGGCATGCTTGTGGCACTGCTGGCAAAAGAACATCTCTTGTTGGTTGGCTCACCGGGTACAGCCAAAAGCGCTCTGTCCAATGAACTATCCAACATGATGGACGGGGCGAACTATTTTCAATGGCTGTTGACCAAATATACGACACCGGATGAAGTGTTCGGTGGCATCATGCTTAAAGAGATGGAACAGGGCATCTACAGGCATAATACAGCTTCCAAAATGCCGGAAGCACATTTGGTATTCCTGGATGAGATATTCAAGGGAAGCTCGGAGATATTAAATTCCCTGCTGAAAGCGATCAATGAACGGACGTTTGAAAATGGACCTGATGAAATAGATATGCCATTCATGACGCTGGTGGGTGCGAGTAACGAATACCCTGCTGAGGATGAAGGGCTGGAGGCGTTATTCGACCGGTTCCTTCTGCGTTTCGAAGTGGATTACATCAAAGACCGCCAAAACCTTATTTCGATGATGAAAGGGACGGGGAAAGGGCAGACCATGCCTACGATAACGCTGGAAGAATTGGAGGGACTGCAGTTTCTCCGTGAAATGGTGGATATCCCCGACAACGTCTATGAAACCTTGGCGGATATCTGGGAGGAGCTGAGAGATGAAGGAATACACCCATCCGACAGGCGCTTGCAACGCTCCTACTCCGCTCTGCAGGCCAAGGCGTTGATCGAGCAGCGACAAATAGTCGAAGTAAAAGACATTCTGTTTCTGGAACATGCCCTCTGGGAGAATGCGGATCAGCGAGAACAAGTGAGAGACATCGTTCATCGTCACGCGCAGGATGCAGTCGCTCATGCGCTGGAGGCAATAGCCGAAGATGCCAAAGACATCATGGGTGGCAAAGACAAGGATTCTTCCACCGAGTATGTTTTGGAAGCCACACAAAAAATGAAAGCATTGGCGAGTGAAATCTCCAACCTGAAAACCAAGTATCCCGAGAGAGGGGATGAGTTGGAAGCAGCTCATGAAGAATTAAAAAGACATTTAGACGAGCTGACCAATTCGGTATTGGAGCCAATTGAAAGATAAAAAATAAAAATAGAATGAAGTGAGGAGAAATGCCGAAGTGATAGACTTTGGCATTTTTCTTTATTCAAAAGGAGGATACCATGAAAAATCAAACGTGGAATGGACAGGAATCCGTAATCAATACTGACAAGTTCGACAGACGGAGATTTCAGAAGCTGTATGAGATTTCGCAGGGGTTACAGGGTTTGAATGATTTTGATACCCCGTTCCCGACCTATCATGCTTTGTTGAATGATATCTGGGGTTCCCTATACAAAATGAAACCCGAGTTAAAAGACAGGGAAGAAGTGACGAGTGAATTCAAGACGAATCATGCCTTCATGCAGCGAATCATGGAGGATGAGAGCTTTGAACATTATAGGGAGACCACCCGCCTGGACGACCTCTCCTCAGCCATCGGCACGGTTCAGTTTGGGAAGAAAACCAAAGAGTGGTTGGAAAAACAGCGAGCGAAAAATGAAGCACTCGATCAACATATGAGGGAAATGCAACACATGCGGGATCAAATGGAGAAACAGCGTCGAGACCATGGGGCTGGTGAAGAAAATAAGGAGCTTAAGCAGGATTTGCAGCAACAATCAGAGGAACTGCATAACCATGTCGAACAGGCATTGCAAAAGGATAAAAGAAGTTTTGAACAGGCCATGGAAGGAGCAATACAGGATACCAAAGATACCAAAGAGAACCTGAAGTCGTTGATGGGCGGAACGAAAGCCGGAAGCGGGGATGCAGAGCTGAAGAAGATGCCCCTCCGTGATCAGTTGGAATTGGCTGATACCATGGCAGTCAACACACAGATGAAAGAGATTGCCGATTGGGCCGGACGGTTCAAACAGATAGCCCGGAAGAAACAGAAGTCCAAACATGATAAGGCAACCAGCAGGAGTGGCGTGACCCTGGGCAACAACCCGGAAAGATTACTGCCAACCGAGCTTGCCCTATATAATGAATCCACCCGAACAGAGTTCCTCCGGCGGTTTGCTAAGCGTACAACACGACAGCATGACACCAGAGGGAAGGACACATTGGGACGAGGCCCCATCATTCTCTGTCTGGATCAATCAGGCAGTATGAAGAGCTTGGATACGCAATCTAAAGGTTTCGTTATTGCTTTGATGAGCATTGCCAAGAAGCAGCATCGTGACTTTGCGTTCATCCCTTTTTCGGGCAGTGCTTACAAATATATCTTTCCGAAAGGGAAAATCTATGGGAAGGATATGGTACAGGCCTGTGAAAACTTTCTCGGTGGCGGGACGAATTTTGAAGCTCCATTAAGGAAGGGGATAGAAGTCATCCGGAACAGCAGGTTCAAGAAAGCGGATATCGTCTTCGTTACAGACGGGGAAGCCCCTATCTCCGAAGGGTTTCTTCGGTATTTGAATAATCAAAAAGGAGAAAAAGGCTTTCATGTGCTTACGCTTCTAATAGGATCGAGCAGTAAAAGCGTCCAAATTTTTTCCGATAAGGTACTACAGGTAAGAGATTTTACCGACGAGGGAAGTTTCACCGCATTTGAAATATAGACGAAAGGTAATAGACTCTGGAATCTTCCAGGGTCTATTTTTTTCGACTTAGAGATAAATACCAATTACTTAGAAGGGGGTGGAAATTTGTGTTGAAATAGTAGTAAAGTTCGTGAAATAATGTACTTAAACTAACGGGCAGGAGAGTTTAACAAGAGTTGTCTTTAGTTATCCAATTTATCTGAATTTATGTTAGATTTGTTTAGATACACAGAAAATATTAATTCACCCATCATAAGGAGGAGATTTTATTAAATTTATTTGGTTGGTAGTTTCGTTAATTCCTATGCCGTTTTTGTTTCACTACTATGAAATTTCTCATTTCCCAAATAGAGCTTCTTTCTTGTTTATAGGGACATTGTTATTTGTTATTTTGACAGGTCTCTTATCAACAAAAATTAAGTTTCATTTTATTGCTTTAACAAACATCATCACTTTATTTGTATCAGTGGTTTTGGGGACACAGTTTATAATTCCTCCAAATGGATCTTGGTTTAATCCTTTCGGAATGAATTTCGCTATTATATTTACTGGTACTGTTATTTTAATCGGAGTGTTAATAGTCCGGTTTGTTTCAAATATTATACTATTGAGATTGAAAAAAGAATAAATTCTTATTGCGTTAATGGGTGCAATCCTTAAAAGGATAAGCACTCTTTTTGTTGAATTTATAGAAATAACAGGGCAATACTTTACTCACAACAGGGACTGTCATTGTGATTGTTCCTGTTTCTTTATTGGTGCAGGAGAATCCAAAGATTAGGAAGAGGATAAAATTGTAGCTTGGGAGGGTTCTTAATGAGAAGTAAAGTTGTAATCATTTTCCTTATTGGGGTAGCTGTGTTGGGTATATATTTTATTGTTAACCCAATGGGAATTTTCGATTTGATGATAAAATAATGGTTTTGTTTAAAGGATTATACGACGACTTTGTAAAGAGATTTACTTTAAGTAACTGGTGCGTTAATTATAAAAGGATTAACGTTATTTTAAGTAGAAGTTATTGTACTAAAGGGGCAATTAGTGCGAGAAGACTTTTTCTTGAAATATGTTAAGGTAATCAAATAAGGGGGATTATCCAGTGAAAAAAATAGTAACATATATTGTTTCATTATCAATTATAACACTTATAGTTGGTGGTTGTTCTGTAGAAGGTCAAAGTGTTGATGGTCAAAAGCAGATCCAATTCTCTTTATCTCAAAAAGGTTCCAATGAAAATTGGGAAGTGACGGATAATATTTCTGGTAAGTACTATAACCTTGAAAAATCAGTTCATTCCACACACGAATTAACCATTGTTCCTAAAAAGGATGTTGATTACAAATCTCTAACCATTGCTTTAAAAATTGGTGATGAAGTAGTCGGGTTCTATGAAGAGGAAAGTGGAGAAAGGGAAAAGAACGAATTTCATGCACAATTAAATCAAAAAAATAACTATCAGGTAACGCAAGGAACTTTTATTCATACCAATGAAAGTGATACTTTTTGGGGAGAAGATATAACGATAGTTATTGAATATGATGATAAAAAGGAAGAGATTCAATTAGGATAATGATTGTTAAACTATCGGGTGCGTTAGTTTAACAAGCCAATATTATAAAAATGGAACTTCCATAAATTGGGGAGTTCCATTTTTATAACTAATATCACCATTAAACTTTAACAGAGCCATTATAAAAAAGTAACCACCCTATAGCCTGACGAGCCTTTTGGGGTGGTTGCTTTCCAGGTAGTTACTTACCCATAGTATATGAGCATATAATTCAAGTATATTTATTTGCAAAGCAGTTAAAACCTTTTATTCAGGCATTAGAGGTTTTCAGAAGCAAAGGAAATTCAGGTGAAGCAGGCTATGGATACAACTTAAAAAACGTCAAATTTCCAAGCAATTGTCCTTGCTGAGAAATTTGCCACCAACTCAATCTTAGTAAGGAGATGGTGGAAAAGAAAGACACTCGTCCAGCAACGCGCCCTGCACTTTGCTGACTTACTAGAAAGCCCCCTTTATCCGATAATCACTTTCTCCTTAGGATAGTGGTAACTCTCACTTGTTACTCTTCCTCTGATCAGAAATAAGAAGGAAAAAATACCAATCCTGCCAACAAACATTAAAAAGATGATGATGCACTTACCTGCTGTACTTAATTCCGGGGTGATTCCCATGGATAGGCCGGTAGTTCCAAACGCTGAGGAAACCTCGAATGCTATCTGCAGGAGGGGAAAGGGTTCTATGTAAGCCATGAGGATGATTGCTGTCACACACAACATCGCTGCAGTAGTGATAACAATAAATGAGCGAATGATATCTTCCTCCTCAAGTTCTCTTCCAAAAACTTTGATGCTAGTTCTTCCTTTGGCGAAATTATATATCGCAAGCAGCATGATGGCGAAGGTGGTAGTACGTATCCCGCCTCCGACACTGCTCGGTGACGCACCAATGAACATAAGTACACACATCATTACTAATGTGGGAGTGGTAAACTCACTTACGTCCATGGTAGCCAGCCCCCCATTTCTTGTAGTTGCTGATTGGAACAGACTGTAAGCCAATCTTTCATGCCATGTTTTGTCTGCAAAAAAGGCTGCATGATGTTCCAAAATCAAAATCAACACCCAGCCAACAAGAATAAGTGCAAAAAATGTGAGCGTAGTGAGTTTAGTGAATAGAGAGAAACTGTGTCTGGGATTCCCTTTGTTATAATCTCCCCTTAAAAAGTCCTGAAGTTCCATCAATACTGGAAAGCCGATGGCGCCTAAGGTCAGTAGGATAATATTTACGAATTGTACAAAATAATCATCGGCAAAGGGTATTAATGAGGAACCGGTTATATCAAACCCTGCATTGGTAGTAGCACTTATTGCAGCGAAGAAGCCTTGCAGGAGAGCTTCCTGCCAGGTGTCGAAATAGGATAAAAAATAAACGCTCAAGACAATGGTACCTACCAACTCAATCAACAAGACGATTTTGAGGATTTTAAGCAGCAAGAGGACCACACCATTTAACGTAGCCCTGTTTTGATCGATTTGGATAAGCTGCCTGCCACGCAAACCAATCCGTTTTCCTAATAATATCCATACGAAGGTTCCCAAGGTCATAATCCCGATCCCACCGAATTGCAGAACAAAGGCAAGAGCAATGCTCCCAGCAGCATTAAACGTATCAGCGGTAGAAACCACCGTCAATCCTGTGACGCTTACTGCACTGACCGCCGTAAATAATATATCTATAAAAGATAAATCTACGCCTTCATTATGGAAGAAAGGGATGCTTAATAACCCTGCAGAAAAGGTCACTGCCACTGCGTAGAATAATACGATAATCCTGATGGTCGATAAATGACTTACCTTAAATATCTTCGAGAATATATTCATGATAATTTCTCCCTATAATAATAAATATGCATGAATAATATTACTCTTTTGGATGAATAAAGTAAAATGCGATTTGAAAGGTGGCCACCATCCAGTCCAAAGGGCTCGTCCTGGCTTGGATGAGTCTTGCAAAGAAGCTGAAGCGTGATTTTGTGTTTATTCCTTTTTAAGGTAATGTAATCCTTATCAGTATACCTACAGACTAGCGAAAATCAAAAGAGGGGAGATGATAGAACGGTGTCAGAACTTCCTCGGCGGCAGTACGAATTTCGAGGTTGCGTTAAGGAAAGGAACAGAAGTCAACCAGTCCGGTAACTTCAAGAAAGCTGATATTGGGAATGGGGAAACTCCTGTGGCAGAGGAGTTTCTGCAATTCCTTCTGGAACAAAAACAGGTTAAAGCCTTCCAAGTATTGTCTCTCTTAATCGGAACCAACAGGAAGGATAAAACTGTAGAAATAAAAGATTTCACCGATGAAGGGAGTTTTACCGCATTTGGAATCTAGCGAAGGGCTTAGGCTCCGAAATGATACGAGGCCTATTTTTATGATGAATTTATTGACAAGTCACTATTTATTGATAAATTCTGTTATAATAAAGTCAAGTGTATAAGGCTTTCATGGGGTGGTGGCTCACTCCCTTTTCATCGTCAGAAGAAAGGGGGTGATACCTGATGACAGTATTTGAAACATTGATTCTAATGGTTTCCTTCGGGACATTAATTGTGGCCATGCTGTCAGATAAAAAATAACCACCCTATAAGCCTGACAAGCGATTAAGGTGGTTATTTTGCCCGAAAGTAAGTCGCCCCCTTGAAGGGCTATTACACTTGACCGTTTGGTGTTCCAGCACCATTCGGTCTTTTAGTTTATAATTTTCTATTTTCAGTATACCCCATTTTTGGAGAAGTTAAAACCCTTTATTCAGATTATGAAGCAATCCTAAACGACTGATGATACCGTACAGCATATACAGAATATAGAAAAGCAACTACCCATAGCCCCAAAGCTATTGAATAGTTGCCAAAGTGAGAAGTACAATACCCTTTGAAAGAATTAGATCATGTAAGCATGGTTTATATGCCTACACCTTCCAGCAGATATTATTACATACCCTTCTTTGGAAAAGCTAAACCCTGTTTTATTATTTCCCAAGGCGAAGATCCAACAAATTCGCAATCTCTTTAATGCCTTGTATTTCTTTATCGGTAAGACGCTGCTTAACATCCTCGATTATTTCTTGTTCCGTCATCTCCGTAGATTTTCCGTTTTTTAACACCGCTTCCCCTAAGTACTGATCTTCATATTCTAACCATTCTTCCCACTCAGCCTGAACTTTCTCCTTGCGTTCCTGCTCTAGCCGAGCCCGGGATTTAAAGAGAATGATGTCTGCCATACAAGCACCCACTTCTTTGGATAATATTTATTCCGTAAAACCAATTTAGTTTTATAATAAAAAAGAATGAGGAGAAATACAACAGAATTCGACATATATTTCTTGAGGTTTAATATGTGAAAAGAAGGATAATAATACTTGAAAGAGTAGAGAGGAAACGGATAAAGCTATAGAATCTCTCCTTTAAGCGAAGGGAATGAGCAAAGAGTAATCTTAACATCTTCATCGAGAGAGGCGAGCGTAGATGGAGGACATTATCAGGAATTGGATCTTTATTTCAGTCATTAGAGAACAGGATTTGGAAGATGGAAAAGCAACTTGAATATATGCAGTAATGATATTCTTTCCCGGAAAATTTCCGAATCGAAAGAAGGTACCTTTTCATAGGGGATAGTGAGTGTAACTCACTAGTAGGGATAAGTGTTTTTGTAATTAGTCATGTTTTCGTTTTCTCAAATACCCGCCTGTCCATTCCTCATTGTCAGACAGCTGATCGTTCGTAATGGTTTTGGGATATTTTTTATCCAGCTTCACAAGAATGCTGACTTCCGTTAAGTTTAGGTTATAATGTTTAGCGAGCTCTAAATAATTTGCCATACGTCCTCACTTCTTTTAATTAGTTGCTTATGTACTATTCCCATCTAATTTCCATAACTAGTAGTAAACCCTCACTGTTTCTAAAGCATTATTTGATCACTGTTCATGATGAAAACGGCTTAACTAGTATTAACTTAATCCACGTTCCTATACCCATTTTCGGTGGGGGGATAAACTATATATTGAATGTAAATAGCTAAGGTAAGCCCCTCATCCATAGGGTATGTTTGTATATGGGGAAGTTATATCCATGAGGATTAGAGAATATATCCACTTTCAAATACAATAGTTTCTTAGCTTCATTCCAGCAGTATTTTATAGTAGTAGGTACGAGTTTCCTAAATTATATGGGGATTTTTTAGTATAGGATAACCTTCCATAACGTGTACAGTTGGTTTAGCTGAACTAGTTGTAATGTAGATTCAACTCCTATTACGCTGTAGGCTTTGCCAACAAGCAACAGAACAACCAGGACAATTCCAGTGTATAAAATACGGAGGCCTTTTTTTGTAAAGTCGCCCCTAGAAGATGTCAGACGAAGTAGTAACAATAGGAGGATACTCAGTATCAGCCACCATTCCCTTGCCACAGGGTAAAAAATACGTGCCCCATTTCCCAAGTAATCAATCATTACAGCGCCAACGATGAGAACTCCTGTTAGTGCGGACCATTGTGTCCCGAATGAAAACGGCAGAATCCTGCTTGCCAGGTATGTTAAGGCTAACGCTATCAATGGAACCACAAAAAGGGAGTGGGTGAAGGGAGCACCAAACATTTTGGGGATATCGGGGACGAGGACAAAAGCTCCCCCTAATGACAAAATAATCAATCGTTTTTTTAATGAAAAGGTGGGTCTGTAAAATATGATATCCATCAACAACATACCTGATAATACATGTAATAAAGTAGAAGGAATATGGCTTCTTATAATAAGTGAATACATGATGCTCCACCTCTTCTCGTTGGATGACTTTAATCTATCCCTATAGGCAGATTTCTGGGGAAAGATGTGGTTATAGCCAAAAGAATAGTTCCCGGTAATAATCCTCAAGTCTTTGTTTCTTTACTTACTGCCATCCGACGGCAGCTAAGACAACAAGAATGGAAACTGTGAGGCGATTAGTTATTGATCACTAAATTAAAGATATTAGCTAAGAAAAGCTTTGTTTGGCTGTCACAGCCACTTTTAGAATTTTTCCGAGAAGCACAGCATGGTTCTTAAAATCTCTTTCCGAAAAGTTCTTTGTTAAAACTTATACATTGAATACGTGGTTAGCACTTTTATGCGGGAATAAATGGTTTACGAATTGGAACGGACGACTCACAATAAATCCTTCGTTTGTCCTAAGATGATTTTGATCAGGTGTAGAAGAGTTAATAGGGTAATATAATAAATATTACCCTATTAACTACCTCAATATATTATAAGGGTGTTATCTCCTTAAAAAATAGCTCCCATCAATCCACCCTGAAGTCTTGACACTTTGAACAGGATTCAACAAGAGCTGGATTTTACAAGTTGAATTTATGAAGATAGATTCAAAGAAATAAAAGAAATAGATAGGCTTATTAAATTAGCAATACTACTAAAACACTAATGACTTGGCCATTGCCTTAAAACCGGCTTCCTAGGAAAGAGAATCAGTGTACAAGTAATTAAAAGACGGTAAAGGTAACAACCAAGGAGTTGCATATTTAGAAGATGGCGCTACGATAATAGTGGGAAAAAGGAACGGTTTAACCTCTGCAAAAAAAATGGTTTTAGAAGGTTCATTTATAAATGAACACCCTTCTGTTTATGGGTCAAGTTTTCACCTCAATTAGCCTCCCCTATTAAAAACATTCTTTTCTCATAGAATTTACATAATTATTGCTTATAATGCTAAAAGATAAAAAAGAAGTTTACTACTCATTACATAATTGAATACGACAAATTTGTTAACGTGCTTGAAACTTATTGGACGGATGGTCATTCTATTCTTTTGTTCTGCACTAATCATTGTAACCAAATTGGTCTTACAAAGGAACTGGCAACGTTCACAATAACACAAAGGGAGAGATGAAGGAGAAAAGATCAGGTAGCTAAAGAAGGCACGAGTTTATATAGGTTTACTTAAAGAAAAAGCTGCCCTAAATGGTTTAGTGTTCAAACCCTTTTGGGACAGCGAAATAGAAAGATGGACTGTGGCTTAAAATTAAAATTATTGTAGTTTTGTCGCTGAATTACAAATGATTTTTTATTATACTTCAGTTTCTAAGTCTAAGAAATTACTAACTTCCTTTACATAATCAGTAAGTGGATAGGCTTTGTATAGACGACCGGATAATCGGATGGGGTCTCCAAAAAAGTACCTTTCATACTGAGTTTGTCTCGTTCCAAATGAACTCATTGTCAAGTCCCAGGCTAACCTAAAAATCTTCACTCGATCCTCTGCGTCCTTGGTTGCTGCTTGAAGATACTGATCGAGATCGGGTCGGATAGGGGAATCAAATGCATTTTCCGTAGGCAAACCAACAAGTCCACTAGCGCCAATTAATTGAATAATTTCGGTGAAGCGGGGATAAATTTTAGGGAACATGCTATTGGCAACCTGAAGGGGAACAACATTTGGTCGCATTGTTCCCCACTGGTCCAATGTTGCATCATTTTCAGACTTTTCCAATAGAGCCTTCATTGTTTCAAGACCAATGATTATTTCTGACAGCTTTTCTTGAATATGTTGATATTCGCTCACGTTAATCGTTTGTACAAGAAGTTCAGCCAGACCTAAAATGAATTCGGTTTTGGCAATTTGTCTGGTGATGGCTTGATGGGCCGTAAAAGAGTGAAAAGAACTTTGGAATGAGAAGTCTGCGGCTGCCACAGCATTGTCATAATAGAATACTCGATTCCAAGGAACTAGTACATTGTCGAAAACAAGGATGGTATCCATTTCTTCGAATCGAGAGCTTAAAGGGTGATTAAAAAGAGAATCTCCACCAACAAATGACTCTCTGCAAATAAATTTTAACCCCTGAGTATCTGTTGGAATGGAAAAAGCAAAAGCTTCATCTTCATCTAGAAGAAATTTAGGTATACTACTAACTAATACTTCGTCGGTTAATCCGCCTTGAGTTGCTAAGAGGCGTGCTCCTTTAATAACTATTCCTTCTTCATTTCGATCAATCACCCGGGCAACAATAGGGTTTTCTTCAGAGGATTCCAAGTATGAGTCGGAACGATTTACTTGAGGTGCGACAAATGTGTGGGTGAATGAAAGGTCTTTTTTCATTGCCAATTCATATAAGGATTGGATATTTTCTGGAAAACAATTGACTCTTCCTCTTAATAAGGGAGAAGAAGAGGCGAAACTCATCATAGCGGTATTGAGATAATCGGGACTTCTTCCCATCAAGCCACCCGTTTGTCTAGCCCAGTGCTCACTTGCCTTTCGTCTTTTTATTAAGTCATCCTTCGTTTTGGGTTGCAAAAAGGAAATGCCAACAGAATCCCCCGTTTCTGGTGAATGGAAAATCATCTCATCTTTAATATCAGGGTCATGCTGCATATCATATAGGGAAGCCTTTGTGTGAAGAACCCCTTTAAACGCAGGGTGCTCTGAGATTTTCCCCTCAATCTTTTTACCATCCAGCCAGATTTCAGTATCTAATTGGTTTAAGCGTTTAATAAAATCCGTCCCATTAATAGCTCCCATAATAACACTCCCATATCGATTTACTTTTATAATGCAGAGTTATCTCTACTGTACACTTTATTAGTCTGCTTGCTCGCCCATTCCACCATTTTTAATCGGAAAAGCCCTCTAAATTCTTACTTTGGCATGATTAGGTATTATTAATTGTGGGGCGGATAGCCAGTTCAACACCTGGTAACTAACAGGGTGGGTGTATAGAAAAAAAGAGGAGAGATGATATGAGGGGAGTAAAAGGAACTTAAGGAAAACAGACTATGGAAACAACTTAAAAACCTTTGAAGAGATAAATAACAAGCAATGGTCCTAGCTCGGATGTTTTCACCATTTCAGACTAGTCTGGAGTGCAGGGGGGTCATCATGGGATAGAAAGACACTTGTTGAGCGTCGCCCTGCACTCTTCATTGAGGAAATAATGCTAGATAGAGTTTATCCTACTAATTATAATGGTAGTAAATGAGACTATTATGGGGAGCAGTAGAGGGCGGGGAACAGGAAGAGATCAACAAAACTACCCATTTATAATCATGTAGGAAAAGTCGATTGAACAAAAAAGCGGGGTATAATGGGGTGAACGAAGGCGACTGACCTTCCAAAATATGCCGTGTTCATTATTTTTCATGTAGAAGGGAGCTGATTCTGATTGCAGCTAATAAAGAAAAGATAATTATTGATGAGATGATGCAGCATATTATTACAAAGAAGGTAACTCCAGGGGAAAAACTCCCTTCTGAAAATGCATTAGCAGATAAGTACCAGGTACCCAGGACAACCGTACGAAATGCCCTGAAGAAATTAGAGGAACGAGGGGTAATCTATTCCAAACAGGGGAAAGGGCGTTACCTGAAAGGGAAGTCCAGACAAATCCAGCTGCACTTAACAGGCAAAACCAGTTTCACCGATAAAATGAAGCAGTCTGGCTATGATATGGTCACCCAAAATATTTACTGCGGGAAGATCACGTATGATGCTGACATTTGCCAATTATTGCATATGGGAGAGGGAGGTAGCGTCTATAAAATTGGCAGGTTGCGGTACATAAATAATGAACCGATTGCAATACACTATTCATTCGTAAATGACCTGAGATTTCCCTCAATTGCAGAGGAAGGGCCGACGATAAAATCGATGTTTTCCTACTACCGTCAACATGGATATAACGAATTTGCCAGTAATAAAAGTCTGTTAAGCACAACCTTCCCTACCCATGAGGAACAGCAATTGTTGTCCTGTGGCAGCCTGGTGCCACTTATTGTAGTAGAAAGCGATTGTATCGATGTGGAGTCTGAAGAAGTGCTGGAGCACACGAAAATTTTATATCGAAGTGATAAGTTTAAATATGATATAACGATGGACAAGAGTTAACAGGATCGGCTCCTTAAGAGGGCCGGTCTTTTTTTGAAAGCATGAATTCTCAATCGGATGTTTTATTTATTGGACCTTAGATACCCCGCCATAGTTGCCAATTTACAAACACGTCTACAAGAATGAGCTAAGTTTAGCAGTACTTCTTATTAACCAGGTGTACCAAACCGCGCTATTTAATTTATTCAAATTGTTAAGGAAATTTACCTATACTTAACAGCAACTTATCACACAACCACTTGGCAACAAGTTACGATGTATTTGTAAGGGAGGTAGGTAAAATGAAAAGGCGCAAAAGAACGGAAATTCTTATCCAAGCTGATCCCAGCTTAGCCAAGAACTTTGCAGAATCCATCATTCGACATTATAAGTGCCAGGAAATTGTTGCACCAACATACGGGCTGACCATGATAAAAATGAGGGAATCAGCAAAGCAATCGCTTTTTTATATGGGAGAAGTCCTTGTAACTGAAGCAAAAGTGGAAATAAATCAGGAAGTGGGAATCGGTATTGTTGTCGGGATGGAGGAAGAATTGGCCAAACATTTGGCAATTATTGATGCAGCATATAAGGCTGAAGTTCCGGAAACAGGGGCATGGTTGCCTGAATTGCTTGAAGCTGAGCGGCGCATCACAGAAGACAAAGCAAAGAAACAGGCGGAGTTGTTTGAAACGAAGGTTAATTTTGAAACGATGGATGTTTAGTTTATACCTTTATAGAGAGGAGATATCGTATGGCGGTTGATCAAGTACATGATTCGCAGCAGGTTTATCGAGCATTGTTGCATAGTATGTCCAGGCCTGGAACCATTTCATCGGTTGAAAGTGTCGCGGTAGATTCAGACTTCCAACTTCCCTGCTATGACACAACGATGCTTACTGTATTGACACTGTTGGATGCAGAGGTGACCTTTCATATTATTTCGACGAAAAACAAGGGGTTAATTGAAAAAATATCAGAATATACACTGGCAAAGTTTGCCCCGGTTAATAAAGCTGATTATGTCATTGTTTTACGGGATGCTACGGAAGCAGAAATAATTCATGCAATGGCACAGTGTAAGAATGGAAATTTGAGGAATCCTCATACTTCAGCGACCTGGATCATGGAGAGTTCTCCACTTTCATCTAAGGCTGAATTACGTTTATCGGGGCCAGGGATTAAAAATACAGCAACACTGAAGGTAAGTTTTACCCCTGAAATGTGGAAGGCAAGAAATGAAAGAACAAAGGAATACCCACTGGGGATTGATTTGATATTCACTGATTTAAGAAATCAAGTTGCTTGTGTGCCACGCACTGCTTTGGTGGAAATTGAGGAGGTGTATTAATGGGCTATGTAGCAGTAAAAGGAGGAACAAGAGCGATTGAAGCGTCGATTAAACGATTGAAATATGAGCGTCTAAAAGGCGAAGAAATTATCGAAATACATACGATTATGTCCACCATGCGAGTGATGGTTGACCAGGTTATGTCAGAGAGCAGCCTATATTCTCCATTCCTGGCAGCATTGGCTATTAAACAGGCGGAAGGAAGTATGGAAGAGGCGGTTTTCCTCTTGCGGGCACATCGCTCTACACTGCCCCGTCTTTACTATAGTACGCCGGCAGAATCGGAATCCATGCTGACCGAGCGCAGGATTTCGGCAAGCTTTAAGGATATCCCCGGCGGACAACTCTTAGGTCCCACCTATGATTACACCCACCGTTTGCTGGATTTTTCATTAACTGAAGAGGATGTTGATGCAAACCAGCAATGGTTGAATAATTACAGAAAAGATTTACAGAGCTTACCGACATCCGATTCAGTTCAGTACTTTCCTAAGGTAGTCGATTATCTGCGTGAAGAAGGGTTATTTGAAACATATGAAGTGGACAACACTCCGCCTATGGATGTCACAAAAGAAAACATGTCATTCCCGGCACCGAGAAGCGCAAGACTCCAAGTATTAACCCGTGGTCAGACAGGTGCTGTTACCTCTTTAGGCTATGCTTCCTTAAGAGGGTATGGCCAAGTACACCCGACAGTGGGGGAAGTGAGAGTCGGTGTGTTGCCGATTCATGTTGCGCATCCTAATGAAAGGCAACGGGATGAAAAAGATGATTTCTATATTGGTGATATAAGAGTAACGGAAGTAGAGTCATTTGTACCAGTTAATGTAAAGGATGAAAACAATAATGAGGATATGGAATTTGAGATAGGGTACGGAATTTGCTACGGACAGAATGAAACGAAGGCGATCGCTATGAGTATATTGGATCAATGTCTCGAGCATCCGGAATCGGATTTTCCGACCCATGATGAAGAATTTGTTTTGCTGCACATTGATTCAGTAGAATCGACTGGTTTTATATCTCATTTAAAGTTGCCGCACTACGTTACCTTTCAATCGAAACTCGACAGTATCCGTGAAGTAAGAAAAAAAGGGGGGAAGAAGGATGAATGCTAACACGCATTTTGCATTCCTTGATGAAGGATCGAAAAAGGAAATCCGCCGTACTATCCTTAAAGCTGTTGCAATACCAGGTTATCAGACGCCCTTTGCATCAAGAGAAATGCCTATTGCCCGAGGTTGGGGAACGGGCGGTTTGCAAATTACTTTATCTATTATTGGCAAAGCGGATGTACTAAAAGTGATTGACCAGGGTGCAGATGAATCTGTCAATGCGGTCAGTATCAAAAAACTTGTGCATGAAACAACAGGTATAGAACTTACTGAAAGTACACAGGAGTCCACGGTTATTCAGTCAAGGCATCGTATTCCGGAGGTTCCCTTGACAAAGGACCAGGTTTTGGTTTTGCAGGTGCCGATGCCGGAACCACTTCGTCGCGTTGAAGCCAAAGAATATATAACGAAACGACTCCATGCCGAAGAGGAGTACAGCGGTGCCTGGCTGATGTTATTTGAACAGATTATGAAATATGGAAAAACTGCAACAGATGCCGATCACCCGGTCTTGGTTAATGGTCGGTACGTGATGGCGCCCAGTCCTATTCCAAGGTTTGATAATCCAAAGATGCATCAATCGGAAGCCTTAATATTGCTTGGTGCCGGGAGAGAAAAAAAGATTTATGCAGTACCTCCCTATACGGATGTCGAATCTCTAGCTTTTGACGATTATCCGTTTAAGGTTGAATCATTCGCCGGGCAGCACTGCAGCTTATGTGGTGCAACTGATGTCTTTATGGATGAATTGATAGATTCTGCTACCGGTGAAACCATCTATCAATGTAATGACACTAGCTACTGCTTGGAACGCCTGAATGAAATGAAGAAAGTCGAGGTGGAAAGTACCCATGCATGAAGAACCACTACTAAGTGTTCGTCATTTACACAAGCAATTCGGCTCAAGCTGCGAATCTTGCAACAACATTAACTCCAGGGAATTGGAGAAAAACTATTGTCCAAATTGCGGTACCGTCTATGCATGCCAAGATATTTCCTTTGATCTATATCCTGGAGAAATTCTCGGTATTGTCGGGGAGAGTGGGAGCGGTAAGTCAACGATGATGCAATGCATGTATTTTGATGTAGATGTGACCTCTGGTGGAGCCTATATCAACGAGCCGGAAGTCGAGGGTAAGAATGTTTTTGAATTTTCCTCCCAGAAAAAACGGTATATTCGTAATCACAGATACGGAATGGTTTATCAGAATCCATTGGACGGTCTTAAAATGAATTTCTCATCAGTTGGCAATATCGCGGAGAAATTAATCGCAGCTGGAAACCGTAATGTTTCAGAAATGGAGCTGGTAAGTCAGAAACTGTTGGAAAGCGTACAGATTCCCATGTTCCGGATGAAAGAGGAGCCCCGTAATTTCTCTGGAGGGATGCAACAGCGGGTGCAAATTGCCAAAGCATTATCCAACAATCCACCTATACTATTTCTCGATGAAGTGACGACAGGGCTTGATCTGTCTGTCCAGGCGCACGTACTGGATCTAATAAAAAAAATTCAAAGGGATTTCGGTGTCAGTATGATTGTTGTTTCTCACGACTTGGCAGTCATACGAATGCTTGCAGATCGCACGGTTGTCATGTTAAATGGGTCGATTATTGAAGAAGGACTCACTGATCAAATTTTGGAAGACCCCCAGCATGCATATACACAACAACTGGTCTATTCATTAATATGAAAGGAGGGGCAGAGCGCTGTGTTCATAATTCATAATGGAAAGATTATTACAGAGGAAGCAATTGTTGATCAGTGTGCGGTTGTCATTGAGGGGGAAACGATTCAATCGGTGATTGCGGAGAAAGAAATGGAAAACTATCCGAAGGCACAGTTGATTGACGCAAATGGCGGATATATTTCCCCAGGGTTTATTGATATTCATTCCGATTATATTGAGACCCTTGCATCCCCCAGACCAACGAGCATGATGGACTTTAATGTTAGTTTGCGGGAAGCGGAGAAAATATTAATCAGTCATGGCATCACGACGATGTTCCATTCTCTTTCTTTTTACCGCGAAGATATTTTCCATCATAAGCCGATGCGCAATCCTGAAAATGTACAACGGATGGTAGATGCTATAGACGCCACACATAATGAGCTGCATCTTATTCGTCACCGGCTGCATGCCCGATTTGAATTGGATAATATTGGGGAAGTGAATCGTCTTGTGGAAAATATTGAAGCCGATAAAGTCCATTTATTATCTTTTATGGACCATACACCGGGGCAGGGACAATACCGTGATCTCGAAGTGTATCGGCGAACATTACAGGGGTATCGTAATTTAACCGATGACGATGTCCAGACCGTTATTGTGGAAAGACAGAACAGTGAATCTATGACACTGGAAAAAATCAAGGAAGTGGCGGATATTGCGATCAACAAGGGCATAGCGGTGGCATCTCATGACGATGATGATATGGAAAAATTAGAGATAGTGAAGTCCTTTGGGACCAGTATTAGCGAATTCCCAATCACATTGGATGTTGCTAAAAAAGCGAGTGAGATGGGATTACAAACAATCGTAGGCGCCCCAAATGTGCTTTTGGGCGGCTCCCACTCCGGAAATTTGGCTGCAACTGAAGCGATTGAGCATAACTGTGCAGATATATTATGCAGTGATTATTATCCAGCGGCATTGTTGCATGCCATATTCACCTTACATGAGAAGTATGGGAATGATTTACACAGCATGTTTCAAATGGTTACGCTGAATCCGGCAAAGGCGGTACGTATGGATAATGAAATTGGCTCGATAAAAGCCGGAAAAAAGGCAGATATTCTTGTCATTGAACGGATGGATGACGGTTATCCTATGCTAACCAAAACAATGGTAAATGGTGCCTTAATAACGACAACGAATTATCGCTTGAAATAAAGAGAGGAGGTTGAATATGACCATGATTGAAATAAAAGATTTTGGCAAGCGCTTTTCTATTCATCATTTAGAAGAGACGATGCAGGCAGTGGAAGGCATTGATTTCTGTCTGGAGGAAGGAGAGTTTATTGGTATCGTAGGGAAAAGCGGTAGCGGAAAATCTACCATTTTGAAGAGTATTTATCGTACATATTTACCGGATGAAGGGAGTATTCAGTACAATTCAAAGCAATTTGGAAAAATCGATTTAGCGAGAGCGACAGAAAGAGAGATTCTATTCTTGCGAAAATACGAAATCGGATATGTCTCACAATTTTTGAATGTGATGCCGAGAGCGACGTCCAGACAACTTGTGGAAAGGGCATTACTTGAAATGGGGGAAACCGAAGAGGTCGCCCGGTTGGAAGCAGAACAAGCATTAACACATTTTGAACTGGACAGGAAATTATGGGACACGTATCCAACTACATTCTCCGGTGGGGAAAAGTTACGCTTAAACATTGCAATGGCAACTGTAAAAAAACCGCGGTTACTATTACTTGATGAACCGACAGCAAGTCTCGATCAACAGTCGAAAATCAAAGTAAGGGAAATTATTGAGAAGTTAAGAGCAGACGGAACAACACTGGTTGGGATTTTTCATGATATTGAATTTATGGAAGGCCTCTGCGATCAGGTTTTCCATATGGAATCAAAAAGACCCATTCGAAAAATGCTGGCAGGTAGCATTCATGAAAGCTGATTTACATGTGCACAGTTCTTATTCGGATGGCTCCTCTTCAGTCGGTGTAGTCTTGGAACAGGCGAGTATCCATGGGGTAGAGCAGATCAGCTTTGTTGATCATGATACGGTAGACGGGTTGCCTGAAGCCCTGAGGCTTGGTGAAAAATATGGGGTGGAAGTCATCCCTGGCATTGAACTATCGGCATATGATTTTGTACGTAATCGTAAAGTACATGTGCTTGGTTATTATTATGATCCAACAGCACCCCATATTAAATCGGTATGTCAGCCCATTCTCGAAAGGCGGCAGGCTCATTCACTATGGCAAATCGAGCAGATTAAAGCAGCAGGCTTTGATTTGGACATCGCGGCAATCAAACAAACGATGGGTCCAGGTAAGACGATTTATAAGCAGCACATTATGAGGCATCTAACAACTGCAGCCTACTCATCAACCAAGTATAAACAACTGTATAAATCCCTGTTTAAGGGAAGGGGTGTGGCAGCTGGGGACATTGTATACATGGACGTGTTCGATGCTGTTCAAGCTATTGTCTCAGATGGTGGACTTGCGGTCGTAGCCCATCCTGGTCAACTAAATTCTTTTGAAATTATACCGGAGCTGGCCAAAAAGGGGTTGGGCGGTATCGAGCGGAATCATCCGGATCATGATCCAGTGGATCAACAAAAGGTAGAGGAAATTGCTGAGAGATATAATCTCATAATGACTGGCGGAACGGATTACCACGGTTCCTTTGGCGAGATAATTGAAGTTGGTGATATTTCAAGCCCTACACCCCTTCCGGCTAGACAACTCAACGATGGAGTTTACCGCTGAATAGGCATTTGTTGAAATAGTGTTAAAAATCTTAAGAGTTGCTTAATTCGCTGTAAACAGGGTCTCCCTCTTAAAAAAGTATGTTTCAATGTAATTAGTTAATCCAATCCGTTAATAAGGGGGGAATAAACCCATGAAAATATGACGTAAATTTTCCAATTATGAGGAATATTTTCACCCCTGTAAAAAATTCTATTGATAAGGAGCATTATCTATGAAAAAGAAATTATCTTTTTTTGTAATACTTGTTGTGTTTGGGTTGTTCTTAACTGCATGTTCTGAAGGAAGTGCAACTGAAGGCGCTGAAGTTGATGACGTTATTGATATCGTCTGGTACCCAAATGAGTCTGGCGAAGACTTGAAATCATCACGTGATGCTATTGGAGAGGTGATTGCTGAGGCAACCGGGAAGGAAATTGATCATCATCTAACGACGGACTATGCTATTGCGATCGAAACATTGGTGAATGGGAACGCAGATTTGGCTTTCATGGGTGCACAAGGATATGTTGAAGCGAGTAACAAAAATGATGCAGTTCAACCATTGGCTGTTCCTACCGGTCCATCAGGCACACTGGATGATGCTATGTACCATAGCTGGTTAGCGGTTAATATCGATGATCAGGAAGATTATAAAGTAGACGGTGAGTTTTCAATCGATACCATTCAGGATAAAAAGTTCTCTTTTGTTTCTACCAGTTCAACTTCAGGATTTAAGGTCCCATCATCCAGCATCCTTGAGCATTTCAATGAGAAGCCGGAATATACCGATCTAGTGGAAGAAGATTTAATGGAAGGCGGAAAGTTATTCTCTCAAGTATTATTCGGAAATTCCCACCAAGGCTCAGCGGTGAATCTATTAACTAATAGTGCGGATGTTGCTGCTTTTTGTGATACATGTGTTGATAATTATGTAGAAATTGAGAAGGGGGAAGAAAATACAGTAGGTGCTGTTTATCGTGTGAAGGATGATGCGGCAGAACCATTCAATTCGGTTACCGGCAGTGAATTCACTCTAATGAGTGTTACGCCGGTATTAAATGCACCATTTGTAGCTAATGTGGATGCCTTAGGCCAAGCTGATTTTGACAAGTTAGTGGAGAAATTCACCTCGGACGAAGTTGCAAACAATGAACAAATTTTTGTTCCGGAAGATTCCGAGCAGTCTGCTCTATTCTCCAAATCAGGGGACGAAAGGTTTGCACCGGTAGAGGACTCATGGTTTGAACCAATTCGTGAGCTTTCAAAGTAACTGTTTATCTTTTTCACTTTTCAATATCTGGAGTATTCATTGAAAATGCGTACTCCAAAATGTAAAAAAGGAGCCTATTATCATGTCATTGTTACAGGTTGAAGGTCTCGGTAAATTGTATAACTTAGAAACGAAGGTATTAAAAGACATTCATTTTAACGTACAGGCAGGTGAATTTGTTTCCATTATTGGTCCATCCGGTGCAGGTAAGTCCACTCTTTTGCGTTGCATTAACCGTATGGTTGATATAAATGAAGGGCACGTGATTTTTGACTCATCCGATGTAGGAAGCTTGAAGAAAAAGGAATTACGGAAATTGCGTACAGATATCGGAATGATCTTCCAGCATTACAACCTGGTACCACGTTTAACAGTGATCGAAAATGTTCTGCATGGGCGCTTTGGCTATAAAACAACGATGCAGGGGGTTTTCGGGAAGTTTACTGAGGAGGAAAAGGAAAGAGCATTTTATCTTCTTGAGAAACTGGGTATTGAGGAGCATGCCTATAAACGCTGTGACCAGTTAAGCGGGGGACAGCAACAACGCGTAGGAATTTGCCGTGCCCTTATCCAGGATCCAAAGCTTCTTCTCTGCGATGAGCCGATAGCTTCCCTTGATCCGAATGCATCGAAGGTTATTATGGATTATTTAAAATCGATTACTTCCGAGCTGAATATTACATGCCTGGTAAATCTCCATCAAGTCGAGATAGCCAAGAATTATTCGGATCGGATTATCGGCTTGAAACAAGGGGAAGTTGTCTTTGACGGACCTAACGCAAATCTCTCCGTTGAACAAATCAATCATATTTATGGAATAGAGACGAGAGAATTAATTACGGTATAAGGAGAAATCAGAAGTGAATGAAAAAAGATTGATACAGCGCAAGTGGCAAATGAGTCTCTTTTTTATTACCATTATTGGTATCACTTATTTATCAGCAGTGATAACCAATTTTAATCTCCTACATGGCGTTGGGACGATCCCCGAAGCGATTGGATGGATTTTTTCAAATTTATATATTACCCAGGAATCTCTTGAAAGATTGCCGGATATATTAACGAAATTAATTGAAACCATTTCTATGTCAATTGCTGCAACCACTACAGCTGCAGTTGTATCGGTTTTCCTTGGGTTGATGGGATCAAAAACAACCAGTATCAATGGGTATTTAAGTGTTCTGGCTCGTTTTATTGCCTCGTTGTCACGAAATATTCCGGTTGTGGCATGGGCTTTAATCCTACTGCTTTCTTTTGGACAAAACTCTGTAACCGGGTATCTAGCTCTTTTTGTTGCAACGGTAGGATTTTTAACTAGAGCATTCATTGAATCCATTGACGAGGCGAGCCAGAGCTCAGTGGAGGCCCTGACTGCAACAGGTGCAACCTATTTTCATATTGTTAATAAGGCCGTGATCCCGCAATGTTTACCACAGATGATCAGCTGGGTGTTATTTATGATAGAGACCAACATCAGAAGCGCCACATTAGTAGGATTATTAACCGGAACAGGTATCGGTTTCATCTTTGATTTATATTATAAAACAATGGACTATAATACTGTGGCCCTTATTACATTTAGCATAGTTATTGCGGTTATTATTATAGAACTTATCTCAAACCATATTAGGAAGGTGGTTCTGTAATGGAAGTAGTACCAACAAGAACGTACATAAAAAGAAAAAGCAATGGTCGAATTACCATTAAGTCAGGAAACAAAGCGGAATATACGATGCAGTGGACAATTATCCTGCTGGGTGTTTTATCAATTATGTCCTTTGTATTTTTTGATTACACAGGGCTGAATTTGATAAAGGCCATTACAGAAACGGCTTATAATTTGAAGGTAATGTTTTTTGAGCCTGGGTTAAGTCATTTTGGCTGGGGTGAAGCTTTATATCAGGTAGGTATTACACTCGGTCTAGCCGTTTTATCGACAGTGTTCGGAGCAGTTATTGCATTTTTTCTGTCTTTGCTGGCTGCAACCAATTTATCGAAAGGATGGATCTCAAAGACGATACGGGTAATGGTAGCTTTTATCCGGGCGGTTCCAACCATATTATGGGTGTTAATATTTGCGATTGCAGCAGGCTTAGGAAGTGAAGCGGCAATACTTGGCATGCTTTTTCATTCTGTTGCGTACTTAGTAAAGGCATTCTCCGAGGCTTTTGAGGAAGTAGATACCGGAGTTATTGAAGCATTACGGGCTACGGGTTCCAAATGGTGGCATATTGTTACACATGCTGTACTCCCTTCCACTTTTACGTATTTACTGTCATGGACATTCTTACGGTTTGAAATCAACTTCTCGGTAGCGGTAGCAATGGGTGCTGCAGCTGGTGCGGGTGGTATCGGATTCGAACTCTTTATGGCATCCGGATTTTATTTTGATTTAAGCGAAGTCGGATTTATCACCTATGCAATTTTAGCAATTGCTATTCTTTTAGAAGTGTTTTCGACTCGTTTGAAAAGGCGTTATTTTCCCACCCAGGGTGCATGAATTTAATAGTCTATGCCATTCACTTACCTGTTTGTTTTCAATTTCTCTCGACTATCTTATTAGGTTTATTAAACGTCAATTGGAGTATATTTAATATTTATTATTATAGCTTTATTATTGATCCTTTCAAGTAATGTAAAGTCATTAAAATTCTTTACTTCGAACCTACATGTTTGCCATAGAGGTTTTAAGGAGGTGAAATAATCGAGAAGGCTGCTGAGCAACTGACATGGTAAATAACTTCTTGACTATTAAACCAAAAATTAAAAAGGAAGGATGTAAAGATGAAAGCAACTAAATTCGTTTTTATTATGATGATGGTTTTCAGTTTGTTGGTGCCTTCTTTATCACAAGGGTCCAACTATGTAAAGGCAGAGGCTAGCTCGTCAGCTTTTAAAATTGCTATTCTGCCTGATACCCAGAACTTAGCAATGAACCATCCGAATATCTTTCGCTCCCAAACACAGTGGATTGCCGACAATTGGGAGGAGCAGAATATCAAGTTTGTCACTCACGTGGGAGACATCGTTAACAATAACAACACACCCCAGTGGGAGGTTGCTTCTGATGCGATGCGAACTTTGAATGGTGTTGTTCCTTATACTGTTTTACCTGGAAATCATGATATGGGCACGAACGGTTCAGCCAATACACGGGATACCACTTTATATAATACCTATTTTCCGGTAAGCGATTTTTCCGAGACCGAGACTTTTGAGGGTGTTTATCCGGCGGAACCTGACAAGTATGATAATAATTATCATACTTTCAACGCTGGAGGAACTGACTGGTTAGTACTTTCGCTGGAATTTGGACCAAGAGATCCTGTGTTGGATTGGGCGAACGAGGTGGTGTCTTCTCATCCCAATCACCGTGTAATCGTAGTAACGCATAGCTATATGTTTTCTGATGAGACTCGTCATAATTCAGGACATGCTTGGAATCCACATAATTACGGTGTAGCTTCAGAACCAGGTGGGGTTAATGACGGGGAAGAAATGTGGCAGAAGTTCGTCAAGCTACATCCGAATATCTCAATGGTGCTTAGTGGACATGTGTTGAATGATGGACAAGGTCGTCGTGTATCAGTAGGAGACTATGGGAATAAGGTCTATCAAATGCTAGCTAACTACCAGATGCAAGAAAATGGAGGAAATGGTTTTCTGCGTCTTCTGGAAATCGACCCAGAAAAAGGGACTGTGAAAGGAACCAGTTACTCACCTTATCTAGATGAGTACAAAACGGACTGGCAAAATGAATTCCTGTATACAAACGTTGATCTTGATACACCAGATTCAGATGTTATACCTCCCAAGTATCTCTTGAAAGAGGACTTTGATGGGGAGCAAGAACCATACTGCGAAAGTGGAAATAATAAATTTAAATGTGGTGATAACGGGCTTATGGCAGACTGGTCAGTTGTGGATGAGGGATCGGTTTCCGCACCATCCAATTGGTCAGTAGTGAGAGGGGAACTAGTACAGTCTTCCAACATCTATGGTCCGAATGTTTCTGCTGTTGAAAACCGGAAGGGTACCTTTGCATATTACGATAGTGCTAAGTCAATCAATTCTTGGAGAGATTATACGGTTTCCGCTACATTACGCTCCAACGATAATGACGGAATTGGTCTTATGTTCCGCTATCAGGACCCCGATAATTACTATAAACTAGATTTGGATGAGGAGAGGAATTTCATCAAGCTTTTCAAAGTCGTTGATGGAGTGGAGACTACACTGGCCCAGGTGGATGAGCCAGGATATACCATAGGCGCCAATTTTGAATTAAATATAACGGTCAGTGGCAATCAGATTCAAGCGTTCAAGGACGGAATCGATATATTTGGAGAACCCATTATGGATGATTCCCATTCTACTGGTACGGTAGCTTTATATTCTTGGGGAAATCCGAATAGCTACTTCGATGGTATACGAGTTACAAAAGAATAAAAAGTATGGCGAAGATTTCTAGAATAAGACTAGAAGAAACACGGGTTTTCATTAAAGTCTCTGTAGAGATAATTCTCTACAGGGCTTTTTAATTTTACTACATAGAAGGAGGTATGATTGAGTATTCCGTGGCTCAATTGTTGAACACTCTCACCTTATGACCGGCATGATGTAATAAGTCATCCACCAGTTACCGCACACACACTTTTTCAGATCATATCAAGAAGATACGAACATGGCCCAATGATTATTACTTCAAATAGATCATATGTGTGGAATGGGGAAAAACCTTTGGAGAGTGGGGGAGGCTCTTTTCCGAAATAGTGCATTGTTATCGTTTAAAAAAGCACACCTTTACGAACGGAAAGGGGTATAATTAAGGAAGAATCTACCATTGAAAGAGAGGTTATTCTTTAATGGAAGTACGGCAGAATGGATATATACGGGTGAGCAGCAGAGACCAAAATGAAGAACGGCAGGTCGCAGCTATGAAAGAGAGAGGAATAAAACAGCGTGATATTTTTATTGATAAGATGAGTGGCAAGGATTTTGAGAGGGAACAGTATCAGCTTTTAAAACGTATCCTTCGTCCGGGAGATGTATTGTACATCCACTCCCTTGACAGGTTCGGTCGGAACAAAGAGGAAATTGTACAGGAGTGGAATGCTATCACGAAAGAGTTGCAGACTGACATTGTCGTATTGGACATGCCGTTACTTGATACCACCCAATACAAGGACAGCATGGGAACATTCATTGCTGATCTGGTCTTGCAAATCCTGTCCTGGATGGCACAGGAAGAAAGAGACCGGATAAGGAAACGACAGCGTGAAGGAATTGATGTTGCAATAAAGCAGGGAAAGAAAATGGGGCGACCTAAGGCGCAGGTTACCGATGAATTTATGCAAGCTTATAAGAAATGGAGAAGGGGAGAGATTACAGCTACAAGGGCAATGCAACAGGCTGGGGTTAAAAAAACTACTTTTTACAAATTAGTAAGAGAGGCGGAGCACCTATCGACTCCCACTAACTGACTATGATAAATAATTAGCACTTTGGGTGGAAGCAGCTAAATTAAATAATCAGAATGAATTAAAAAGGAAGGTGGAATATGCAAAAGTTTTCAAAAGAGGTTATTAACCAATTAAAGCATTATGTCTATATTTACTCAGATCCCGAAACCGATGACATTTTTTATGTCGGAAAGGGTGTGGGCAACCGCGTATTTTCGCACTTAACCGATAATGAGGATACAGAAAAAAGTCGCATGATTAAACGTATTCGGGACAGGGGACAAGAACCCAAAATCGAAATTCTTATTCACGACTGGAAGATGACCATACAGCCCTGAAAGTTGAAGCTTCAGTGATAGACCTTATTGGAAAAGAGAAATTGACGAATCGAGTGCGTGGTTTTCAGAGTGGTGTCTTTGGAAGAGTTAGCGTTAATCAATTAATCTCTCACTATGATCGGAAGCATGTCATCATCGATGAGTCTGTGATGTTAATCCGTTTAACTAAAGCTTTTCGTTATGATTTAACAGACATTGAATTATATGACACAGTCAGGGGGGCATGGCGAATCGGGGATAATAGGGAAAAAGTAGATTATGCATTTGCAGTATTTGATGGCATTGTGCACGAAGTATATAAAGTGGAAGGCTGGTTTAAGGCAGGAAGTACCTTCAATACAAGAGGGAGGCTCGATAACGAATCCCGGTGGGAGTTCGTCGGTCGTATTGCAGACGATACCATGAGATCCAAATATCTGAGGAAATCGGTTGAACACTATCTGACAAGAGGTGCACAGAACCCGATTAAATACGTGAATGTATTGGACAAGTCTGTTTGAATTTCTATTGCTTTATAACATCTTGTTTGAACAGATTGTACCTTAATTGTCCTGAGGTTGATGAGGAAAGAGGGCGGGTTCGGATAGAAGCAAGTAGCGACATAAATTTTTGAAAGGTAAGGGCGTTGATCTATTTGGAAAATCTTCAGAGGAAACAGCTTTGAAAGTCTATAATCGATTTGATTTGATCTAAAAATACACCTGGCCCCGTTGGATTTTCCGAGACCAGGTGTATTAGATTAGTGTTTGTCCTCTTCAAATAAAGCTCATCCATAATTAAATCTCCCTGCCCCAAGCCTTCTAAGTAACCCTCATAAGTGAGTATTTTCACCTTCAATCGGTTCATTTCATAATCAAGATCTCCAAAATACATATGCATTTCTTTCAACACTTGTTTCAACTCTTCGTTTTACTCTTGCTTAACTAAAACCTCTTGCCACTTGTCCAATTTTCGCATAGTAGTATTCATTTAATTTCGCCTCCTTATTCTATAATCGTTAGTAAGGGGGCTTTTGGTGTCATGGTTGGTCTGAAATCACTCATTAAAGATGTGTTTGAGGATTTTGGTTTAATTATTTCAGGTTGGTCTGCCACGTGGGATTCAGGAATTAGGGACCTCATGTATAGCGTACAATCCAGAAGGTATAGTTGGTATTGGAATGCTCTTTACGATAACATCTCTCCTGAGGCAAAAGAATTATTAGAGTTCAGAGATGGAACATTAATCCCCGGGGATACAGCAGATTCATTCTTTAGCCAAATTAAAGAAAATGTAGAAGCCATCGAAATGCAGAGATTTCAACATACTGATGAAGCCGAAGTTATAGTAAATAAGACTAAAAAGTACATTAAATCCAATAATTATGTGGACCTTAATGATCTTCTCATAAAAGAAACAAACAAAACAATAGAATTTATTAAGAAGATTGAAGCTAGCTCTGAAGTAGATGATTATCATGAATTTATTACCGAAATTATTACCTTTACTACTCCATTAGGACGTGTTATATCCTTAATTTCATACTATGGGGAAGGAAATTTCCATAGTGATTTAATTATTAAAACTTTCGAACGTCTATCTCAAGAATTTATAACAAGTGGACTAGAACAAAAAATAAAGCTCCAGCATTTACCTCTTACTCTTGTTTTTTATGCTGCTGGTCTCTCTTATTTTTCAAGAGAAAGATTTAGAGATTTAAATAATATATTCTATAAGCCATCTAGCGAAGAAAGAATGCTAAAAGAACGCGGGATTCCATTATTTGAACAACTTTGCCTGTCGAGAATATTGAGGGATTTAGATAGGTTAATTTCCTCTTATGAAAGACATTTTGCACCCCAGTCTAAATTTTTAAGCCTTAATATATATGAGATGTTCGTCGATGTTTTTCCAACTGAAGCTGAGTATCAAAAAAACTTTGACTTATTTGAACTGACACTTGGGCTTAAAATTGAACAACAGGGTCAATTAGTAAATTATATCGGTATGTTCCACTTTAAGATGGATAAATCGACCCTATTTAACTTTTTTAGCAAGGGGAAAGCGATGGGAAATCAGTGGGATTACCTACAGTTATTTCAAGGGGAGGAAGAACTAACATCATTACTGCACTCTTATAGTGAAACTTTCAATAAATACGGTGTTTTGGCAGGGGGAAATAGAACTGACTATACGCAACTTTATAAATAGTGCTTACAAAAGGCCGCTTTTTTACATTAAAGATTCTAATTTCAATAACGGTTTTTAACTATGAAGGTTAGTAAATAGAAATAATTTCAAATTCAAGTCTTCTATAATCGGGCGCTATCCTTGAATAGGAATCTGCGCCCTTTTTTATTTTTATCGTCCCTGATAGTTTGGGGTTCGATGGTTTCGTTGTCTTCTCATTTTTCTTTGCCGTAAAATGTTTTTCATTTCTTTAAAGCTTACAAATTTCTTGTTGGCTTCATCATACACCCGGAAACGAATCGATTCCAGACTGGAAGCCAGTGTGATGGTTGTCGCCTGTTGAAGTGGGGTTACATTATTATGGGTTTTTTCTAGGTTGTAATTAGGAACTCTTGGACTGAGATGATGCACGTGATGGAAACCAATGTTGCCGGTAATCCACTGCATGACCTTCGGAAGCTTGTAATAGGAACTTCCGTCGACGGCGGCCTTGACAAAATCCCATTCCTCTTCATTTTCAAAGTAGGAATCTTCAAACTGGTGCTGGACATAGAACAACCAAATGCCGATGGCTCCTGATAGGAACAGAATGGGAATCTGTACAATCAGAAAGGCCTGCCAACCGATGATCAATATTAACAGCGCGTAGATAACTGCAATGGAAGTGTTGATGAAATACGTGTTCATTCTCTCTTTTCGTTTAGCCCCTTTTTTATTAAACCGATTGTCTACAAGGAAAAGGAAAAATGGACCTAATCCGAACAATACAATGGGGTTACGATACAGCCTATACGTTAATCGGGTCCAAAAAGAAGCGTGAATATATTCATCCACCGTCATCATCCATATATCTCCGGTGCCTCGTTTATCTAAATTGCTGTTTGTCGCATGGTGCATCGTGTGGCTACGTTTCCATTTTGCAAAAGCAAAATGGGTGATAATGCCGGTAAACGTACCAACCACTCGATTCGCTTGACTGCTTTTGAAAAATGACCCGTGGGTGCAGTCATGGAAAATGATAAAGATGCGAACGACAAAACCGGCGGCAATCACTGTTAATGCAAGGGTCAACCAAATGGATACCGATAAACTTTGGTATGCGAGGAACCAAAACAAGAAAAACGGTAAAACACTATTGATTAACTGTGCGACCCCTACTTTTGTATCTGATTTTGCAAATGGTGCCACCCTTTTCTTTAGCTCTGCCTGTTGTTGTTTGCTCATAACCTTCTCCCTTCTAAACATGCATCTGACTCGGCGTAACAGCCAATTGATCACAATGTTTGCATTTTCTTCCACTAATCGATTGACATAATTTTCATCTTGAGAACTTACTCGTTGCGTAAGTGGAGTTGTGTGAAAATCGCAAACGTCCCCGACATAAGAGGATCGATGAACCACTTGTGTTGTGGTATCTATCAGATATTTCATAGCGCTTTACCCTCTGAGGCCATAAAGAAAACGTTTAAAAGGTTAAAAAAGCCGAAAAAGGTCTTTTGATGACCACTTCCGGCTTATGTCCGGCTCTATTGTCCGATTCATTTCCACCTTCATGGTTATTCGATTGTATAATTTAAGATGACACAGTGTTTCTCCCGTTTACATTAATCTACAAAACTATCAATGACGAACGTCAGAAATGGCGTTGCAGTCAACTGGAAAACCCAAAAACCTTATCGAGGTATTAATACGATGCTCTTGGATGATGGAGAGTATGCAACCTTTAAACAGATTAAGGAAGCTGGCGGCAAGGTAAAAAAGGGGTCTAAAAGTCATATTGTCGTATTCTGGAAAATGATTGAAGTGGAAGTGGAAGATCAGGAGGGGGAGGAAGAAAAAAAGAAAGTGCCTCTGATGCGGATGCGGTACTATAGAGTTTTTAAGATTGGTGAACAAACCGAAGGCATTGATCCAAAGCAGGAACTGGAAAAATTCGACCATGACCCTATTGAAGAAGCTGAAAAATCAAAGAAAATTATTTCAATGCTCCTTCCTTCAGCTATAAATCAGGTGGTGCCTGGTACAAACCCTTTGAAGATCATATAAATGTACCCCCTAAAGAAGATTTTATAAACATCCATGAATATTACAGTACGCTCTTCCATGAGATGGTCCACAGCACCGGACACAAAGACCGATTGCATAGAAAAGAAGTCATGCAAGCAAACACACATAAAAGCAGAGATTACAGCAAAGAAGAATTGGTGGCCGAGCTTGGAGCTTCCATGTTATGCGGTATTTGTGGTATTGATAATGAAACAATAGATAATTCAGCTAGTTATATAGATTCATGGTTATGAGCTTTAAAGAATGATAAGACATTGATTGTATCCTTACGGGCGGCATGATGTAAATCACCCCCAGGTCATCACCCTGTTTTTAAAAGAGAAACATTATAATTACCACTAACCATCGCCTCTTGGCGCAAGGCTTTCACCTCCAGTGCTACATTTTTTCATTGCATTCTCTTCCTGTCGTTTGGCGATATAGTCCATTTCAGCTAGATTTGCTTCTTCTGATGAATCCTCTTTGCGCCAACCATCGGCTGCTTCCTCTTTAATTCGTTGAGGCAATTCTTTCGTTAAAATCCGATCCAATAGCGAACCTAGGTTGTGGACGAGATGGAACCGGTCACTAACTTGTACAATCGATGGGTTCGCTCGCTCTATACCATTCCGGAAAGTACGGGAGCGGTCACGCGTGACCAGTTGGATATTAGGACGCTTCTCAAACCACTCTAGCACTGTCTCTTCTTTCCGATCCTCCAGTAGATCTATAGGTTCATGTGTAGCCAAATCACAAAAAAGTGTGCCATATTGATGGCCTTTCCGTAAGGCAAAATCATCCAATCCCACGAAAGGGAGGCGCTTTGTCTTTCTTCGGTAGGATTCCAACCAAGAAAACCGTTCAGTAAAAATTTTGGCAGGAAACTGCCCCCATGTCATCTGGAACTTAGCTGCATCCTAAAATAAATATCAGTGTACTAATTTCTTGGATATCTAAATAGAAAAGTGTCGCTACTGCAGTTAAACAAATAGCACTTCCTGCAGAACCTAAAAGGAGCAAGAACTTCTTTTTGTATCAACAAATTTTGTTGCTAAGGATGCAGCAATAACACCTATAGCACCAACAAAAATAGTTTGAAATAGTGATGTTGACTGATCAGCACCCAGGTTTTCATTAAAGAAATGTTTCTGTCCCTACTTTTATTATATCCCTCATGAATTCTGTGAATTTTCTTTCGTTTATATGTAATAAACATGGTATACCATAAAAAAATTACACCCATCTATAATTTTTAGAATATCCAAACTAATAGGTGTTTATTAAACTAAAATAGAAAGATTTTTCACTAGTTATGAAAGCGTTTTAAAGCGCAAAGGTTTTATGGTGTTACCAATAATATTAAGGAGGAGAAATTATGCAGAGAAATGGAAAAGTTAAACTTCCAAAAGGGAAAAAGGTGGCAGTAAATATTGGTTGTGATTTTGATGCGCAGTCTATTTGGGACGGTTCTTTCAACTTAACTTCACCAGCATATATGGCTCGCGGTGAGTTTGGAGCTGAAGTTGCGGCACCAAGGTTACTTAAGTTATTTAATCAATATGGTATAAAAACTACTTGGTGTATTCCTGGTCATACAGTAGATACATTCACTGATATATGTAAGGAAATCGTTGCTCAAGGACATGAAGTTGCTCATCACGGTTACGTGCATGAAAACCCAACAACTAAAACTTATGAGGAAGAAGACAAGGTCATACAAATGGGCCTGGAATCTCTTGCGAAAATAGGTGTAACTCCTCGGGGTTATAGATCTCCCTACTGGGACTTCAGTCCAAATACGTTTGAAATTCTTGAAAAACACGGATTCAAATATGATAGTAGTTTGATGGGAAATGATTTCCACCCTTATTACCCTCGACCAGTAGAAGTTAATTCAGATAGAGCTAATGTCTTCGACCAAGAAACTAGTTTACTAGAGATTCCAGTATCCTGGTATTTAGATGATTTCCCAGCAGCTGAATATATCAATGGCGCGCAAGAGGGGATGAATTCAGTAAATGATATTTATGATCGATGGGTCTCTATTTTTGATTACGCTTGTGACAATGAAGAAGGAGCTTGCTATACATTGACCATCCATCCTCAAACGAGTGGACGGGCACATATGGTTCAAATGCTAGAAAAGTTAATACAGCATATGGAATCCCGGGGTGCATGGTTTGCTACATTGGGTGAAATCTATGACAATTTCGAGGAAACAAAAGAGGATAAAACACTTATTTCATCAACGCATAAAGGTTAATCTTGATGCTTCCATATTAAAATAAGGAGGGAAATAAAATGAGAGAAGTAAAAATAACAGCTTGTCAATTTCGTGTAGAAAAAGCCGCTTCTTTCGAAGTTTTTAAGAATCAGGTAGAAGAATTAATTAACCAAGTTCCCGAAGACTCAGATTATGTTATCTTCCCTGAACTTTTTACTGTCGGATTATTAGGCAGCTTTCCGGATCAAGATAATTTGACTGCTGCTGACTTAATTAAAATTGATGAATACACGTCTCAATAT
The DNA here is from genome assembly GCF_042643265.1 of Virgibacillus sediminis. Lineage (NCBI taxonomy): Bacteria > Bacillati > Bacillota > Bacilli > Caryophanales > Bacillaceae > Virgibacillus > Virgibacillus sediminis. The sequence continues at coordinate 62,144 of NZ_JBHRRZ010000001.1, forward strand.
AAAGAATACTTCAGTCAACTGGCAAAGAAACGAGAACAAATAATTATTGCGGGATCACACTTGGAGCGGCGTGAGGATAAATACTTTAACATTGCTTATATCTTCGATAAAAACGGATCCTATGTCGAGCATAAGAAAACACATATTTTCCCTGCCGAAGCCAATTGGCAAACTTCTGAAGGAGACGAACTGGAAGTATTTTCGATAGGTCCGGCAAAAATAGGTTTAGCAGTTTGCTATGAAGCCGAAATTCCAGAAGTTTCGAGAATACTGAGTAAAAAAGGAGCCGAAATTATTTTTAGTCCCTCTTACACATTCACGGAAGCTGGATTTTGGCGTGTACGTCACTGTGCTCAAGCGCGTGCTATTGAAAATCAAGTGTATTTTGTTCATTGCCCTACCGTTGGTGAACCTGGGGATCCTCTCCCGAACGGATATGGGCGTTCATCGATTCTCAGTCCATGCGACCATGCTTGGACAGCTAATGGTATTGTTGCAGAATCAGAAACAAATACGAACACCCTAGTAACTGGAGTTGTAGATATAGATGACATCTATGAAAACAGGGAGAACGGTGCAGCAACTACCTTTGTCGATCGAACGCGTCGCGAAGATGTTTATGCGAAGTATGAACCTTTCAACTCTATGAATAATCCTAGTGTGTCACCAAAGTAATTTGTGAGAAGTGCAAAATAAGGAATGAGACAGTATTCACATTAGTGTTTATGATATGAGGTAACTTTCCTTATGAGTAATTTGGAGTTACCTCATACATAAAACCAAAGGTGTCGAATTTGGCAATTTATTATAGAAACATTTTAAAACTAATAATTACTCAAAGAGAGTGAGGAGTTTTATGGGAAAGTTAGAAGGGCAAGTGGCTTTTGTTACAGGAGCAGCTAGAGGGCAAGGTAGACAATTTGCATTGGCTTTAGCAAGAGAAGGAGCGGATGTTGCTGTTCTGGATCTGGATGCTCAGATAAAGACGGTAGATTACGAACTTCCGGAAGGGAGCGACTTGGACAAAGTTGCCGCGGAAATAGAGCAACTGGACCGACGTTCCCTTGCCATAGCAGGTAATGTGACGAAAGAGGAAGACATATCTCGGGCGGTTGATACGATTATTGAGAGGTTTGGTCATATTGATATCGTAGTTCCGAACGCGGGGATTGTATCTTATGGCCAAGTGTGGGAACTAGACGAGAAGACTTTCGATCAAATGATTGATGTAAATTTGAAAGGAACCTGGCTTACGTGTAAATACGTGGCGCCACACATGATTGAAAGAAAGAAAGGCAAGATTGTTTGTATATCTTCGATTTATGGAGTTCATTCAGCACCATTGGTTAGTCATTACAGTGCTTCTAAACATGGGGTGCTGGGGCTTGTACGTTCCATGGCGATTGAATTAGGAGAATACAACATAAACGTGAATGCTATTTGTCCAACCGCCATAGATACACCAATGATGAACAATCAAGCGACCTTTGATCGAATGGCGGGAGGGAAGGCAGGAGGAACCAGAGATCACGCTAATAAAGAATTTGAAAAACGTCAGCTTCTACCTGACATTGGATATCTTCCTGATGATGCCTGTGTTGGATCATTACTCTTTTTAGCTTCAGAGGATTCTAAATATGTTACAGGTATCCCTATCCCAGTGGATGCTGGTTTCCTGACTTCTTAACGTCTGGTACGACTACTCAGAGGGTGCATGTGATGAAGAAAATGATCTGTTATTCAACTAATGATAACGGTATTGTATGGGAGGTCGATCCATGGAGCGAAATCGCATAAGAATCGGGGATCCAGGTCCAGCTCTAACTTTTATTTTTACAATGCTTACGATGTGTATATGGGGTGTATACGCTGGGATTTATACCGGACCTACTAGTCTAGCCGTAGGGTTGGTCCAATTAGCCTGTTTCCTTCCCTATTTAATTTGTTCTATATTGTTTTATTTGCGTGAGGACACTATGATGGGATCGATATGTTTAATATTTGCAGTTTTGTTTGGTGGGGTTGGAGGTTTTTTAAGTATAGCTGAAGGGTTGTCTCACCTTTACGGATTTGAAATGAGTTCTCAACTCAGTGCCATTCCATTTTTTTGGGGGGCAGTATCCTTGCTTCCACTCTTGCTATCCATTCGAAAAACCGCAAGCGCTATTTCGTTTTTATGCTTTTCAGGTGTTGTGGTTTTTTTGACACTTATAACGTTAGTGTCCTTTGGAATCTTATCAGAAGCGGCTAATGTGGCAATCAAATGGATATGTTTGTTTGTTGCTGTTAGTGGATTATATACATTTGTCAACTCATTACTGCGAATTGGTGGATCCAGAACAATGCCCGAAGGGAAGCCATTATTTAAAGAAAAATTAGAGCCAATCCACAAAACTTTTGATGCACGATAAAAAACAGGGGCAAGCGGATGGCGGATGATAAAACAGATTTGAGGAGCTATTTATTCAGGAATGGAGGGGGCACCATGAACAGATTGTCAGAGAAAGTAGTCATAATAACTGGTGCAGCTAGTGGCATGGGAGAAACGCATGCAAATTTATTTGTAAAAGAAGGAGCAAAAGTCGTACTAACTGATATCAATGAAGAACAAGGCCGAAGAGTAGCAGAGAAACTTGGAGAGAATGCACTTTTTGTCAAACACGATGTAGCTGATAAAGAAGATTGGAATGTTGTAGTAGAGAAGGCGGAAAAAGCCTTTGGACCAATCACAGGACTTGTGAATAATGCTGGAATAGTTGGGTCGAATGATACACCCTTGGAAGACTTGGAGGATGAGGATTTTTATAAGGTTGTTGCTATTAATCAGTATAGTGTTTTTAAAGGAATGCAAACGGTAGTTAAATCTATGAAAAAAAATAACGGTGGATCGATTGTAAATATTTCCTCTACTGCAGGTTTAGTTGGATCTGTGAATGTCGCTCCGTATGTGACAACGAAATTTGCGGTCACAGGCATAACTAAAGCTGCTGCACTAGAATTTGCTGACTACAATATAAGGGTTAATTCGGTTCACCCTGGGGGAATTAACACGAACATAGAGGTGTTTGATGCTGTGAAAAAGGCTACTCCGTTAGGACGTATTGCAGAGCCTGAAGAAGTATCGTATTTAGTTTTATATTTGATCTCAGATGAATCAACATTTTCAACTGGTTCGGAATTTATTGTGGACGGCGGATTCACTGCTCAATAACTTCAAATATACAAGTGTTGTTATTTAAGAGAACGTGGTGTGGAATAACTAGAGATTTAGATAGTAGCTAAATAAAATGAAGGCGTTTTGATTAAAATTTTTTTCAAAACGCCTTCATTTTATTTCATAGAGTGAACGATTGCTCAGGATTGATATAATAACGTATTATTTAGATAGATGGAAGCGTTTAATGAAAGGGTGATGAAGCTGTTTATTAGTATAAAATATAAATATATTATTCTTTATTTTTTTATGACTATCATTCCTCTTATTATACTCATTGTATTAATTTTTCAAGTGGCATCTTATAGGTTCCACAATAATATTGTGGATTCAAACTTGCAGTTATTAGAACTGGTTAGTAATTCAAATACATATGGAGAAGAATATGAAACAGACCGGAGTACTAAAGAGTTATTTGCATTATTAATAGAGGGGGTTGAACTGAATGGGCAGGTTTTTTCTGTCATAGATGATGAAGGAAGAAAAGTATTTTCTACAGAAAATCACAGTATTAATGCAAAGACACTAATGGAGAACATCCAAGAAAGAAAAGTTACGTCAGAAAATAAAGGGTCAGTTCCATTATCTAACAATGATAAATACGCCTCTGTTTCTTATTATCAAGATAGCAGTTTGGATTATTACTATATTCTCTTTACACCAAAAGAAAACAAAAATGTATTTCTGACTAAAGAATTGATTATAATTTTAATCGCTGTAGGAGTCATTAGTGTTTTTTCCATTATTATGATTTCCTTTCATTTAACTAGACCAATTAGAAGGCTTTCGAAGGATATGACCAAAAAAAATATTTCTTTCTCTGATGAAGTAATTATGAAAGATGAAATCTGGGCAATTTCGATTCAATTAAATAAAGTATTTCATGAATTGAAAGAGCAAATCGATAAGGGGTATCAGCTTGAAATAAGAAAAAATAAAGCCCAATTTCTTGCTTTGCAATCACAAATAAATCCTCATTTTCTCTATAACACCTTAGGAACAATTAATTCAATTGCGCTTGTGGAAAATGTCCCACTTATCGCTAAGATAACAAAGTCGTTATCCGAAATGTTTCGCTATAATTCATTGCAGGATAAGGAAAGTGTGCTATTAAAAGAAGAATTATCACATATACAAAATTATTTGCAAGTGCAACTCATCAGATTTGATGGAATGATCAAGGAAGAGACGAAAATAGAGAAAGCGATTTTAGAGTGTAAAACAATTAAGTTTATGCTTCAGCCAATAATTGAGAATTGTTTTGAGCATGCTTTCAAAGATATAGAAGGGCAAGGAGTGATTAGAATAGTAGGGTATAGGAAAGGGGAGACCGTAATAATTACCGTGGAAGACAATGGTCCAGGGATCAAGACAGAACGGTTGAACGAAATGAATGAATTATTTAAAGAAGCTTCCCCTTCTATAGAAAAAGAACAAAGCAATGGTATCGGGCTTTTAAATATAAACACTCGAATTAAATTGGCGTTCGGGGAAGAATACGGACTGTCGTTTCATTCGCTTCAACCCAGAGGCCTTCGTGTAAAGATTACCTTACCTTTTGTAAGAGAGGATGGGGATTTAAATGTTACGACTTATGATAATTGAAGATGAATTATGGATGAGAAGAGGATTAGAAAAAATCTTAGATTGGAATCAATTAAATATACAACTCGTTTCGAGTGCAAGAAGTGGACAAGAGGCTTTGGAGTTAATGGAGGAAAGCGCGCCAGATATCATTATAACTGATATAAAAATGCCTAAAATAGATGGGTTTGGCATGTTGAATAAAATTTCAGAAGTTCTTGAACAGTTACCGAAAATTATAATTATATCGGGGTACGACGATTTTAATTATGCAAAAAAAGCAATACGACATGGGGTAGTTGATTACATGTTGAAGCCAGTCGATCCAGAGGAATTAAAAGAAACAATTATTAGAAGCAAAGACTTGATTAGACGTGAAGAAGAAGAGTCGCAAAAATTAACCAATTTAGAACTGAAAAATGCTGTTCACGAGATTCTGGCTTTTCATTCAAATTATTCTAATTCTGAGTCACTTCCCTCTCCCTTTTATTTTCATGTGATTTTTTCATCAGAACCACTTCATGAGTCTCTTGAAAAAATAAATAACAAAAAAATGTATTATGTATCCTTGGTTATTGGCGGACATTATTTGACTATGATGGGGTTTATCCAAAAAGACGCTTTGTCTTCTTATAGGGAAAATCATTTAGCAAAAATACAAAAGCACCAAGCTGTTGGTGTTAGTGATATGAAATCAAACATCAATGACAACTTTTTAGTTGCCTATAAAGAAGCGGAACAAGCGTTTCAAGCGACTTATTACCAAAATATGGAGTATCATAATGTAAGAGAACTAACAACCATCCTTTCGAGGGAAGAAGAAACAAACATTTTAACATCTCTTCAAAAGGGGGATAAAAGAACAGTTGATAGAGTCATCGATAATCTATTAAAAAAACATGAGCAATTAGAACAAAAATGTATTATTCTGTTTCAGCTATATCTGCTCTTATCTAGATATTTAACACCTGAGCAAATATCATCATCAAATCAGAGTATGTTTTTCTATAAATTAAGATATGTTTATACGTTAGAAGATCTCAACGATGTCTATTCAACAGCAGTTGATCCTCTTATAAAGAAACTTATACAAAACTTCAAACCATCAAAAACAAGTTATATCGTAAAGGCGAAAGAATATATTGGAGCTCATTATAATGAGGCTGCATTGTCATTAGATCGAGTTGCAGCGCACTTGAACCTCTCACCGGCTTATTTAAGTTTTATCTTTAAAAAAGAAACAGGGATGAACTTTACCTCGCATGTGACACGGAGAAGAGTAGAAGTTGCTAAAGAGTACCTTATAAATTCACAATCTCCTATATATGAAATAAGTGACAAAGTTGGTTATAACGATACAAAATATTTTTTGAGAGTGTTTAAAAAAGAAACCGGTTTCACCCCGAATCGTTATCGAGAGCTATACAAATGAAAGGGGAGAGAAAATATGGAGAAGTCAGAGGGTTTGAAAGGATACCATCTACTTTTAGCATTTATTACTTTTTTAGGTTGGATGATCTCAGCAATGGATGCTTCGTTATTTTTCTTTTTAGGGCCTTATCTGATGGACCAATTCAATTTTGGTTTTCAAACCTTTGGTTTTATTGTAGGAGGTGGGTTCTTACTAGCAGTTATTTTCAGCTTGGTTATCGGCCCTGTGATGGATTTTGTAGGACGAAAATTAATGTTTCAATGGGTGCTTGTTTTTGTAACAATCGGCACGTTTTTAAGTGGTCTAGCTTGGGATTTTACGTCGTTGGTCGTTTTTAGGTTGATTGCTACGGGGAGTGCTTTCGCTGAATATGCAGTAGGTGCAACCATTTTAATCGAGTCCATACCAAAAAAGCACCGTGGGTGGTTAATTGGAATGATGGCATCTGGATGGCCAGCAGGGACAGCGCTTGCGGGGGGGATCACACTGTTTTCAGTTCCATCATTGGGGTGGCGAAGCTCATTTTTTATTGCTGCGATTCCAGCATTTATAATTATCGTAATCAGATTATTTGTGGAAGAGTCGGATCAATTTAAGAAAGAGCCTGAAAATCATACAGTTTCATTTGTTTTTCAAGAGAGGGTAACTTTTAGAGACTTCGTATCTACCCTTAATCATACATTCCATTCCCTTTATAAAAAGCTCTTAAGTGGGACCAATTTATATAATAGTGCACTCGTTTGGATATATATCAACTCATCTGTATTCTCCTATAGTTTGTTACTATGGTTTGCACCTTACTGGATGCAAGATGCTTTTGGTCTTGGGTTGACTCAAATAATATATTTTACCATTGTGGGGAGTGTAATTAGTATTTTTGGTTACATTTGCTGTGGATGGCTCGGAGATTACATCGGAATCCGTAAAACCAACTTTATTTTTATCTTAGTAGCCATTTCACTGATAATTTGGATGAATCATTTTTCTGAGGAACTTTTTTCTTTTCTAGTGGGATACTTTTTATGGAACTTTTTTGGAGCTGGGATATGGGGGATTATCCCAAGGCTATTTACAGAAAAATTCCATACTAATATACGCGGTACGGCAGCTTCTATAAACTCAGCATCTTGTTGGTTCGGGTGGGCCATTATTAGTATATTTTCACCTTTAGCACTTGAATATATAGGCTACCATATCGTAATTTATCTTTCAGTAATAATCTTTTTACCGATAGCTCTTATTACCAATTGGGTTATGACAAGAAGTCCTTCATAAGTATTACTAAAGTTACCCTGAAACTGAAAAGTTTTCAGCACAAAAAGAACCATATACGTTTTCCATGTATGGCCCTCACTATATAAGACTTATACTGTGCAACAAAGGTCTTCACTTCTATTGACTTTAAGAAATAATGTACTAAGTTAAGTTAACGAGAAGGTTTAATAATAGTAGCCCTTCTTCATTAACCAAAGAGGTAGGGCCTTTTTATTTAAATGATGTTTAAGATTGTTTTGTGTGGCCTTACGCAATCTGCTTTTTCTGTAGCAAGAAGAGTTAATCCAAGATAAAGATGTTATTTACGTTTTTGCGACAGTATACGGTGTATCAACACGGGAAAATTCCCGGGGGCAAATCGAAGAATTCACCCAAGTCACATAAAGGAAGGAATTGAGCAGCCGTATTTGTGATTAGTTATAAAAGAGGAGACTACACAATAAACAGAAAGTTTTATTCAGCAAACTGAGATACCCTCATGTTAAAGTGCGAAAAAAAGAATTTTCTTATATATGTCGTTAAATGATTTCCCGAAATGAAACTATTTTTGAACCTAGTATGTGTAGAAATGAAGGTGAAGTCATAAAAATAATATTGTGGAAATCAATAATAAACCCTATTGTGAAAGGATTTGTATATAAGGATATTATTTGCGAAAGGTTGTAAACTCATGGGCGGCATGATGTAAGTCATACAGCCAAGTTGTTCTAAAATCATCAATCCTAAGCGAGACTGTAGCATTTGATAATAATGATATATGATAGGATGAGCATCTAAATGGTTATGTTTATTCTGAAGAGGAGAAGTAGCAATTACTCACACAAAACTAGATCGTTTGAGATTCATCTAACGAGGATAAAGTTGGAATCTGGTAAAGATCCTTGAACTCATAAGGGATAACTTAATTCACCCCCAGAGCACCCCCCAAAACACCCCCAAAAGTTTGATAAGCATTAAAAATAAATGAAAAAAGTCTTGCTCAAAATCCTTTTATATCAAGGTTTTTGAAGTAAATTGAAACCAATTATCCCTGTGGTACAGATTCCGGACTACTGTACACCCTTGGGAAAGAGAGCAGTATCTAACTAGTTACTAAGCCTAATATGCCGGAAATTAGGCGAAGAGGCGATAGGCAGTAGGTCAGATGAGTGCTACCGCCCTTTAAAATTCCAAAAAAATAATATTCTAAAATACTGTCCAGTAAACTGGGCAGTATTTTGTTGTTCTATTTTCTATGATACATAAGAGTAAATAAAATTGTTACCTGGTAACTGCCATGTCTTAAACGCTCTTGAATATGCAGGGGACGGTGACGACCCCAGCCGGCATGGCTTTATCATTAAGGAGACCGGTGCTATTTTTATGTCGGATGATAGACTAAATGCCTAATGCTCAGGTGTACAGGATAATTATCGACGCAGCTACTTCCATATCGGTTATCTAAGTTCGTGGCATTATGACTTCTTTTGTCGAAACTATTGCCTAAATGATGGAAAGTTGGCATAATCAATTTCGTTGAGTCTCCAAACGAAAGGCCTATTCAAGATTAATGAAAGAGGAGAAATGAATCATGGGGCAAGTGATCGAACCAGTGGAAATGGACCTGCCTGCACTACTTAAGAAAAAGAAACAGGAAATGATTCAACTTGGCTTGGCGTATGGATTGGCAAATCCGAAGACAGTCGAATGCAGCCAACAATTGGACAACCTCCTGAACCGATTCCAACACGGAGAACTTTACTGGAAACAACATATACAAAACTAGAAAAGGTAAATGACTCTGGCATCGTGCAAAACGGTGCTTATTTTTATGCTTAATTTCCACAATGAGGTGAAACACACATGCTAATGACTATAACCCTGATGGGCTTATTCTTGCCGTCAAGGGAGGCTTCCTCCTATTCCAGGGGGCTGTCATCCCTAGTCCGCTGTTTCCCCGCATCGGTGGAATGGGAAAGACATGTTCACCCACATGCTGGTGGTCGGGGTCACCCGGTCCGGGAAAACGGCCTCTTCTTGGAGCCGATGATCTACCAGTTCCTCCTGCAGAAGAGCAGGGAAAGAAACTGGGCTTATCGTTGGTGGAGCAAAAAGGGGAGTTTCGAGAAAGTGAAGGAATTCTGTGACGAAATGGAATTCCCTATATTACATTGCCCCCACCAGCCCGGACACTCATAAGTTCAATCCGATGGAAGGCAACTTGGAAGATGTGGTGGAAGGCACCGTCATTGTACTGCCCGGCTTGTTCGGGAAAGGGGAGCGGAATAATGCAAGCATACCACTTGGCAGCAGGGCAGAGGCATTTGCAGCTTTTCGGAAAAGATATGGCAGAACAGGTAATTCTTGCACAATTCTAATATACTTGATACCATGTTCCTGGCTGTTTCCAATAAAAAGCAAAAGAAATTCTAAACACTGGCCGAGAACTTACAAAAATCAGTATTGGGCAGTTTCTCTTGGTTTGATAAAACAGAGCATAAAATTCCAAGGAGCGACCTTCAAATATTCTCCCTAACCCAATTTGATCCCGGACAGGACCCATTGCTTCCGGTGATTGGCGAGATAACCTCAGATGAATGGCGGGAACTCTATCCCGATATTTCAGTTGATTCAATTAGATACCAAAATTGCCCATTATGGTGCCATTCGATAATGGACAATTAAAGGACTCTCGTCCTAATGAACGAGAGTCCTTTAATTTTATCTCTTTAATCTCCAATTTGTAACACGCGGTCTTCCTCTCTGCCATAGCCGTCTATTTCTAAACGATCCTTATAAACTTGGACAATGGAATATGAGTTGGTGTCCTTAGTCTCTACCATTCCTTTCAGTGTTACATAGTGAATGCCGTTCTTCATGGCATAGTTCCCAGCGTGATTATGTCCGTTGAAATAGGCAACTACATTTCCTGCTGCTTCTAACTCTTTTACGACTTCTTCATCATTCCATACATTGTGGTTATTTTCCGGGTATACCGGCTTATGTCCAATTACCACTACTTTTTCATTGGTTTTGGCTGAGTTGTTAAGGACCTCCCGCAACCATGATAATTGCTCATCGCTGATACCGCCATTCCACGTTTGTGCATTGATTGCATCCTCTTCAACCAAGGAATTATACATAGCTTCTGCTTGCTGATACTTTTCAGAGTCCTCTGGGTTTGCATAAAGGCTAAGATCGTTGGTATCAAGCACGACAAAACGCCAATTTTTGTATTTGAAGTCGTAGTACTGGTTCGGCATATCCAACATATCGACAACTTCATCCGTTGTCATAGCGAAGTCATGGTTACCAAGTACGTGGTATTTTTGACCATCGATCATATCATAAATTGGCAGCATGGTTGAGAAACTGGAAACATCTCGATCGATAAGATCCCCGGTTTGCACTGTAAAATCAATATTCTGCTCATTGAACGTTTGGGCTGCCTCAATCAACTTTTCCACCGAGTTCCGGTAATATCGTGTGCCGTTCACTTCACAATCACAATATTGTGCGTCCGGTACTAGCCCAAACTCGATTTTCGGCTTTTCTGCACTGTTTGCCAAAACGGAACCAGCCGGAATTAGGGCAGCAAATACCATTGCAAATAAAACAACGGTACTGCCCTCCTTAAGTTTACTCCACAGGCGTTTGCTTCTTTTCATACTAAACATGATAGTTTTCCCCTTTCCCTTGTTCGTGACAAGAAATAATTGTATGGCTCTTTCAGTATAAATAATTGATGGTCAGACAGTAATCCTATTAATAAACTGTTTACAAAAATTTAAGACATTTAATTCATGCTTATCTTAGTAAACTCATCTTTTACAGTAAGTAAACACGACCTAAACAAAATTCTATTAAACTATGGAGTAGAGTCTAGAAAAGGAGTGAGGAAATGAGTCGGAACTTTCTATTGTTAGCCATGCTAATCGTGATGACATTCTTTGGTAATCATGTAGCTGGAGCCCAAAAGGCTGATAAGCCAACGGGCAGCTCGGAAAAGTTGAAGATTATGTCTTACAACATCCACCATGCTGTAGGCGAAGATGGCAGGTTGGATTTGGAGAGAATTGCAGAGGTGATTGAAGATGCGAATGCCGATATCATCGGTCTCCAGGAGGTGGATAATCACTGGTCGTCCCGTAGTGATTTTCAAGATCAGGCAAGCTTATTAGCAGAGCGTCTTGGTATGTTCTATACATATGCAGCCAATTTGGATGTCGAGCCGGCAGAGGAAGGGGAACCACGGAGACAGTACGGGACGGCCATATTGAGTAAATATCCTATATTAAAGTCCGAAAACCATTCCCTTACAAGAGTGGGGGATACGGAGCAACGAGGACTACTGGAAGCAGTTATTAATGTGAAGGGCAGCCATGTCCACGTATTTAACACCCACTTGGCTTTGACCCCTGAAGAAAGTGAGACCCAAATCCAAGAGGTTGTAGATATTGCTGAACAGTCAAAAGGTCCAAAAGTAATCATGGGGGATTTGAACGCTGTTCCAGAAAGCGATGAAATGGTGCCAATGTATGCCCACTATAAAGATGCTTTCAATGGCCAGGACGATGCCTATACCTATTCAGCAGAAAACCCGACCAAGAGAATTGATTACATTTTCACTTCGGAGGATCTAGGGGTACAGAATAGCAGCGTCATTGATACACTGGCGTCTGACCATCTGCCGATTACAACCGAAATACTGCTGGACGGTCCCTATACTTATTATAAAGGTAATAATTAGAACCCTGCATACAACACCACAATTAAACAGATTAGAAATTAAAGTAAAGTTCAAGGAGGATACCTATCAATGACTAACTCGGCAAAATTCACATCTATAGTTGCAGTTATTGGTACCATCATGATCGCCGCTGTTCTTATTATTGGCAATAACTCCAACTCAACGGTTCAGGGGAAAACCAATGAAAATGAAAAGCTTCAGTTTAATTCCAATGGAGAGTATAAAATCGTACAGTTCAACGATATGCAAGATGATGAGGATATTGACCCTCGCACGGTTGAATTAATGGAAAGAGTCCTTGATGACAAGAAACCTGATTTAGCGATACTTAATGGCGACATGACAAACGGTGATATGCAAACTATCGAAGAAGTAAAGCAAGCCATAGACAATATCGCCCAGCCTATGGAAGAGCGGGGTGTAAAATGGGCGGTGACATTCGGTAACCATGATGAAGATCATACCGATAAGACAGGACTGGATGAAGAAGATTTGTTGGAAATTTATATGTCCTATGAACATAATGTCAATAAACCAGAAGGGAAGGATATCACTGGAACTGGAAATGCCAATTTGATAATCAAGAATTCACAGAATAACAGGGCCGCATTTAACGTTTGGTTATTTGATAGCGGAAGATATGCCCCTGAGGAAATTGCCAACCAGGATTTTGAGGGATACCAGACTTGGGACTGGATTCGTGAAGACCAAGTGCAATGGTATGTGGAAACTTCGGAAAAGTTGGAGCAGACCACTGGGCAAAAGGTACCTTCATTAGCGTTCATGCACATTCCTTTGCCTGAATTTGAATATATGTGGTATGCGAGTCCTTATCAAGGAACTGCAAAAAGTCATCAGAGAGCTGTAGAGAAACATCAGCTTTCAGGAGAGAAGAATGAATGTGTTTGCACTGGCCCATTTAACAGCGGACTTTTCGCAGCCATGTTGGAAAGAGGGGACGTGGAAGGTGTCTTCTCCGGCCATGACCACATCAACACATACATGGGTGATTATTATGGAATAAAGCTCGGCTATGCAGGTAGTACAGGGTTTGGAGCTTACGGACTTGGTGGAGAGGAAAATAACAGGTTGCGCGGTGCCCGGGTGTTCAATCTGGATGAAAACGCGGAAGACATAGTTGTTGATACAGAGATGGTATTTGCTGAAGATTATGGAATTCACTAGGGAAAAGGGATGACCTCTGGTATAGAAGGGGTCATCTTTTTTATGGTTATTAGCTCTTAGGAGATATGGAAGACAGATACTGACTATTATGGCACAGAATAAGGGCATGAAATTGATGAACAGGAATACAAAGATTTTCTGTGAACCTACCATGAGGAAATAGAGAAGCATACCAATACCTATTTTCCGTGCTTCCGAGAAATATTAGGATGGTAGACTATCACATGATGTTTAAATGATTGATAATAAAGGTAGAGTTCCAATACTTCATAATACACAAATATTTGTTAGCATGTGTGTATTATCTGGTTATATAGCATTCCTCGTGGTATAAGATCAGTTCATCCTGTTATAAGTTTTACAATAACTATTTTAAAAGGGGAGTGTGATGTGGAACACATTCGTGTATTAAGTAAGTATCTCGTATCGATATTTAAGGATGATCATGCAGACGTACAGGTGCGTGATTACCCATATAGGTCGTACGGGAAAAAAATAGTCGATCAACAGGGAGATTATATGATTATATACTATCATGAGGAGCTGAATCACTTTGTCTATACCTTCAAAGGGACAGAAGACATCTTTTTCTCTCTTCATTTGATAAAAGGTAATACTACTACTATTTATTAATGGGTGACTGTTCTATAGGGGGAAACTATATAGCCGGAAACACCAATGACTTTTTGATGATGGGTAATTAATAATGGTAATGCTTATCTGTAAAGCCTGGTTTGCTAGTAACTAGCAAATCAGGCTTTTTGTCTGTTTAAAGCTGTCGTTATTTCAATAAATAGGCAGTTGTAACAGGGTATATTTAGCTGTTTTAAATAAAATTTACAAAATTCGTATATTTATACAATATTCGCCTGCTATATTAGAAGTGTATTCGATATCAAAGGAGAGAGGAGAGATTATTATTCATAGTAAGCATTGGTTGAGTATCCTACTCGCAACCAACATGGCTGCGGCCTCACTGGTGCCCGCAGGACAAGTCGATGCAGAGAAGAACCCAGTCTCGGAAGCTCGCTCGTCTTCTTCCAATACGGCAGAACCGATTGTTACAGTCGGCCCGGCGGGGAAGACACTCTTAGCAAATGAAGAGGTTACCAGGATCGGTCCGGGAATCCAATTAAGCAGTTTTGAGCGGTTTGATGCGCGTGGCTGGTTGAACGGCGAAGTAATGACCGTTGACTTGTCAGAAGATGCTGTTTCGACAGACCTGCTTTTTCCAGGGAAGGTGTCGGAATCCGAGACAGTACAAGAAATGGCGCTGGAAGCTGGCGCGGTCGGCGGTATCAATGGAGATTTTTTCGACATTAATGACACGAAGGCGCCGTCCGGAGTCATGATACAGGACGGATCGCTGTTAAAAGGGCCACAAGGCTCCCATACCCTGACAGTCGGAGTGGCCGAGGAAGGAATCGGCCATATTACCTCCACTTTACTTGAAGGGACGGTACAGTTGCCGAGCGGGGAGGTTCCTTTGGATGGATTGAATCAGTCGTCTCTTCCTATCGATGGGATCGGCCTCTTTACCCCGGTTTGGGGAGAAGCAGAGCGGCCGGACATCGGGAATAAAGTTTACGAAGTGCTCGTGAAGGATGGAAAGGTAGCACAAGTTTCCGACCAAGTTGGACAGGGAGCAATAGGAGAGAATACGTTCGTTTTGGTTGGCCGGGAACAAGGTGCTAATTACTTAGAACAATTGTCCATTGGTGACGAAGTGGGTGTGTCCTATGCACCTAAAATGGACGTTGAAGAGATTATGAACTTTGCCATTGGCGGGAACAAAGTCCTGGTCAAAGATGGACAGGTGCCAGAAAGCTTGGATGACAGCACGACAGCACCCCGAACAGCAGTCGGGTTTTCAGAAGATGGCAACACCATGTTCCTTACTTCGGTAGACGGCCGTCAAACGGACAGCCGCGGGATGACCTATAAGGAAATGGGAGAATTGATGAAGGAATATGGCGCTTTTCAGGCGTTGAACTTGGATGGCGGCGGATCCTCCACCATGGTTGCGCGTATGCCGGGGTATGAAGATGCAGAAGTCGTCAATAATCCTTCTGATGAGTCTGAACGGGCCGTTCCGAATGGGATTGGGATTTTTGCCAAAGCGGGCAGCGGTGAGCTGGAAAACTTCGCAGTGGAAACAGCTATGGATGACGAATATAGTAATCGTGTTTTCCCAGGGTTAAGCAGAAAGTTCGTAGGTCTGGGCCATGATGAAAACTATTCACCGGTAAAAGTGTCGGACATTAGATGGCAGGCACTTCCTGCAGATGCAGGGTCGTTTGATGAAAGTGGAATCTTTCAAGCGAAGAAGCCGGGAACAGCAGTAGCAGAAGCACAGATCCAGTCAGCTAAAGGAACTTCGGACATTACCGTACTTGGTGAATTGGACCGTCTGGAGTCTTCCAAATCCTACCTTGGACTCGAAATGGGTACAGAAGGTGAATTCCATTTAAATGGCTATGACGCAAATGGGTATACCGCCCCGATCGAACCGCGTGATATAAAGTTGGTATATGATGAGACAGTGATTGAAGTAGAAGAAAATTCAAATGGCGGTTTTTCCGTAATACCCAAGCAAGACGGCGGATCGACGACCATTTACTTGAAGGTTCAGGGAAAGGAGACCCATCTACCTCTAACCGTCGGATTATCTACGGTAAGCGTCTCCGGTTTTGAAGAAACAGAGGAATGGACGGCTGCTAAATACCCTTCCAGTGTCGGAGCATCGATGGAAGTTGTCCCTGGGAGAGCAGGAAATGGCTTACAGCTTGATTATGATTTTACAACCACGACCGCTACCCGTGCTGCTTATTTACAGGCTTCTCCGAGGGTAGAGCTTCCGGGTGATGTGCAAAAAATCGGCTTGAATGTTCATGGGGATGGAAACGGTGCGTGGCTCCGTACCGTTATTGAGGATGCTTCCGGTACGAATTATACGCTAACATTAGCCAATCAGATAGATTGGATGGGATGGAAATATGTTGAGACAACGCTCCCGGAGGGCATTCAATATCCTGTGAAATTATGGCGCATTTATCCTGTAGAGACAAATTCGACTGAACAGTATCAAGGACAGTTGATATTCGATGACTTAACAGTGGAAGTACCGCCTTCTATTGACATAACAGATAGTAATGAAGGTATGGAAGATCCCCTTATTCTCCAAAATGAGAAAATTAGAGAAGACCGCTGGAAGTTTGCTGTTCTGGCCGACAGTCAATTTGTGGCAGCGTCGCCGCACAGCAAGGAGGTACAATTGGCTCGTGAGTCGCTGCAGCAAATAGCTGCGGAGGATCCGGATTTCCTCGTGATTAATGGAGACCTCGTCGATACAGCTTGGGAGGAAGATTTTGCGTTTGCGAAAGAGGTATTGGAAGAGGAGATAGGTGATGAGTTTCCTATCTATTATATTCCTGGTAATCATGAAATCGCAGGCCCGGGGAATCTTGATAACTTCCTGGATGCTTTCGGGGAAAATCGGTATAGTTTTGATCATAAGGGAACAAAATTTATTCTACTGGATTCTTCCACAGGGAGCTTCCGAACGAGTGACTTTGACCAATTGATTAATTTGAAAAGTTCTTTGAGTGAGGCAGCAACCGATCCAGAGATCAACAATGTAGTGGTTTTCGGACATCATCCTACCAAGGATCCTTTACCTACGGACAACAGCCAGCTTTCGGACCCGAAAGAAGCTGAGCTAATTGAAAATTGGTTGACTGAGTTCCGTGAGTCATCAAAAGGCAAGGGTGCCATATACATTAGCGGACATGCACATACCGTAAATTTGGAGAGAGTGGAAGGTGTTCCATATATGGTTGTCGGCTCCTCGGGTAAGTCTCCATACGGGGCAGCCGACCAAGGTGGATTTTATGCTTGGACCATGTTTGGGGTGGACCCTACTCCGATACCGGACAAAGCTGCAGGACCAGAAAAAGCTAATAGGAGCAGTAAGGTTTATGGAACGGAATGGATTCAGACAGAAATCCGTCCATTACTAGATTCGATCACTTTGAACGCCCCGCAGGAAGTGACTAAAGGAGAAGCAGTTAAAATACGAGCAATCGGCCACCAAAAAGGAGATTTGGAATTTCCTTTGGAATATCCAGCATCTGTCAATTGGACTGGCAGTGATAATTTGTTTATAGGATCTGACAATAAGGAATTAGAGAAAGCAAAAAAGTCCGGTGAGTATGTTGCGACATATAATACGAAAACAAATGAATTAACTGCTTTAGAGGAAGGGGAAATCACATTAGAAGTAAATTCGAATAACGTGAAGGTCGGCGAAAGCATGATAATAAAGTAGGAAGGATTCCAGAGCAAAAACTAAAGCTTGATCGATTTAAGCTATACTAAGAATAAAATAAGAAAACTCTGTATGGCCGTATGGTGTTTGACACTGTGCGGCCATTTTAGAAACTTTCTTCTGTTGCTTTATGTTTAAAAGCATCCACTACATTACCCAACTTCTCAATGATTTCCCCCTGTGGGTCTATATCCAGCTTTTGTTCTACAAAATCGAGGGCAGGATGTATTATTTTATTTGGAAACCTATTTACCTGCTAATGTCCTAAACTTCCTGATTAACTGCCGCATATTCAAAGAGGGACATGAGATGATGTCACCGCAGCTAGTCTAGTTGAGCCATGAAGGGAGTTTAATGAGATGTTTATTCTTGTACGGAGGATAAAAGATTCTACGGAGATTGTACCTAATTCCAACTGATACTTAAAGCGTTCCCGGATTTTCAAACAGTAAAGGTATTCACACATAAGCTGAACAATACGATGGAACGGGACAAACAATGGGAAGTGAACTCAATTAGGGATAAGATAGGACTCGCCTAACGAAATTATTGGCAAAATAGACGAAGCGGAAGCATTGTAAAATAGATAGATTCCATGAAGCTGAAAGAGCAAGGAATTCTCATAAAATTTCAAGTTTATTTATCTTCTGACGGGGTAAGAAGAAGACTGGGGTAGAGGACTACCACTATATTCCAACAAGGAGGACTATCTCATGAACAACAAGGTGAAGTGGCTAGGGACATCTACATTAGTGCTAGGACTGTCGCTAGGATTCACGGTAGGAGAAACCGAAGCAAAAGATGTACAGGCTCAGGTACAATCCGAGGGAGGGGTTCAAGTAACTTCCAACCTTGACGACAAGGCCCTGAAAAAAGTTGGAAAGATCGATCAGAAGCTTACATCTCTTACCCAGGAAGTACAAGTGCTTTCTTCCACTTTGGAAAACGGCTCACTTACGAAGGGAGAGATCAACTCCACAGAAGGCGATCTCAACTCACTGGATAACAGGCTCAATGGAGTGGAAAACCAGTTGTCCGGTCTGACCAACAACAAACTTGATCCACAATCCCCGGCAGTATTGGAAATTAAAGGGGAAATTGATGAGGTGTACCAGGAAGTTGCCCGCCTCCAATCTATACATCAAACACTGGTGCCTATAGAAGACGATGAGGACGAAAGGGAAGAGGAGCAAGAAGAGCAAGAGGAAAATGTTGACGAGTTGACCACTGGAATAGAACAGACTTTGTCCACCATCAATACAGAGATTGAGACAATTTCTTCCGTCATTGAAGAAGGAACCCTTACGGAAGGGGAAATCAATTCCACGGAGGGTACCCTTGGATCATTAGAAAATGAATTAGACGGGCTAGCCAATGAATTGGACGGACTTACAAATAATAAACTCGACCCGGAAGCTGAAGTAGTGACGGAGATCGAAGAGGAGATTAACGAAGCACGTGAAGAGGTATACGCCCTTCAAAGCTCACTTGCCGTTCTAACTCCTGTCGTAGAAAATGATGAAGCGGTTGAAGGCGAAGAGGATACTACAGAAGACGGCACGACTCCTGAAGAAGATGCAGTAGAGGGAGATGAAACTGCCACAGAAGAAGGCACAACTCCTGAAGAAGATGCAGTAGAAGGGGATGAACCTGCCACAGAAGAAGGCACAACTCCTAAAGAAGGTGCAGTAGAAGGGGATGAACCTGCCACAGAAGAAGGCACAACTCCTGAAGAAGGTGCAGTAGAAGGAGAAGAAACTGCGCCAGAAGAAGGTACAACTCCTGAAGAGGATGCAGTAGAGGGAGATGAACCTGCCACAGAAGAAGGCACAACTCCTAAAGAAGGTGCAGTAGAGGGAGATGAACCTGCCACAGAAGAAGGCACAACTCCTGCAGAAGGTGCAGTAGAAGGAGATGAAAACGCTACGGTAGGAGAACCTGTTGATAACAATACCGGAGAAACAGGGGATACGACTGATGAAAATGTATCTGAGCCGGTCATTGAAATCAACAACCCTGAAGAAGTATATATCACAGTTGACGAAGTTTAATGATTGTTCTATTCCAAGTGTACCGCATCTAAGCGGTACACTTTGTTTTGCATAAATTTATATTTGGTAATTGGCAAAAATTTCCCCTTTAGCTACATCCAGACCTACTACTGGATTCATTGATTATCTCTTCCTAAAAGTATTTGCTGGTACCCCTTAACCTTTCTTTTATTATCACAGCTTCGCTTAGTCATACGGGGGGCATTTGTCCTAACCACTAGACTCAATCATAATTGTCTATGAGCCGGTCGTTTTCTTTTAAATAAATATTAGAATATTAATGTAACAACTTATTTAACTGACCTATCGGTAGAGGTTAATAACAAAATGTTTCGTTTAAAATATAGGGGCGGGATTTGCATGAGTAAAAAACTTAGCTGATGCTGCCAGTAAGCATTCTTTGCAACAACAGTGATATATACAAGGAGGTCAATAGAAAATCCGTAATCTTGTTAATGAAGACTAATACATCGGGAAGTTGCCAATTGATGATGGCTATGGCTATGACTGTAATTGTTCTTCCCTTCCATCAACATATAGTGCTGTTCCAGCTTCAAAACTGCCTGGTAATGCTTTTGATAAAAATACATATGGCGTTGTGGGTCGGTGTACTCATACCTTTTAGCCATCAAGCCATATAAGCTGGCTTCGTCCAAAAGACTTTTTAACGTGTTATCAAGTTGCATGAAAAAACCTCCGTTATTTTTTAATAGCTCAACACTTCATGTTATTCGTCTAGCTGTAAAAGGGATGGGTGAATACCCAGATTGAGGATATTTTTTAGAAGGCAAGATCTAAGTAAGAGGCACTTTAAGAAAAATTATAGGTATAAATTTAGTCTTGTGGAC
The DNA here is from genome assembly GCF_042643265.1 of Virgibacillus sediminis. Classification (NCBI taxonomy): domain Bacteria; kingdom Bacillati; phylum Bacillota; class Bacilli; order Caryophanales; family Bacillaceae; genus Virgibacillus; species Virgibacillus sediminis. The sequence goes on from NZ_JBHRRZ010000001.1 coordinate 82,789, forward strand.
CTAGTTAAGCACCATACGAAATGGAAGAGGAATTATCGAGTAAGTTATTGCTGGATAAGGATATGGGTACAGGTCTCTCTAAATCTTAAATGTATGGCATTCTTGCCCTCTCATGTAACTATTCCAGTGAATAGTTTATAACAGGATGAAAGGAAGGAGGGTGTAAATTGTTTCCCTATGAATCAGGACAACGACCAATCCATCCACGTCAGAATTGGTCTCAAAAACCACCTTTGCACAGAGCGCCAATCAGCATGAAATCCCCTATAATAGCAATGTTCCAAGACGAGGAAGGTAATATAGATCTCAATAAAATAGAGAAAACAGCAAGGCAGATAAATGAAATATACTCACAGGTAAGTCCGATTATCTTGAGATTCATAAAAAGGTAAGTGAACAATTACATTTTTTTATGGAAACACCAGGGGTAAAAGGAGGGAATAATAAGAAAGAGCATTCCAATACTGAGATACCTGCTTATTTATAGATGTCATTCAGGAAATGAACAGCAACTAGTTATAACATGACAACAGCAATTGTTTGAACCCATCAATAGGTTTTTTATTGATGGGTTTTTAACTGTCCCTTACATATATATAAGCATTTAAAACACTTTTTCATCGTTTAATTTCAGCCAATTCAGGGAAATAATTCAACGATATGAACTAAGCTGAAGGTATAGTAAGTTAATAAAAGAACTACTGGGGAGGGATAATTTTGGACACACAGAAACGTCAGGAAATCGATCATATTTACCAGGCTTTTTCCAAAGTGAAGGAGCTGACAGACAGAATGCTGCAACACCGGTATTTTCCTGATGATCCGCTCGAAGAAAGGGTACACTTGATTCTTCAGGAGAAACATGAAATTCTTGGTAAACTGTTGTCATACCTCCGGGAAGAAGATTTACCGCAGTACTCCGATATGATTGAATGGCTGAAGATCATTTACCGAGATGATGAAACAGAGAAACTTCTCTTTCAAAGCTGGAAGCGGATTTGCAGTCAGAATCACTTGTTGGAAGAACAGATACTAAATGAGATGGAAGAGCTGTTCAATGAAATGAAAGAAGAATTGGAGAAAGCACTGCCGGATGAGGAAGATTTCATGAAGGAAGCACATATCCCTTATATCGTTCCGACATTCTACGTGGAAAAATAAAAGGAGGTTTTCATGATGGCCTGGGAAGAGCAGCGGATAGACCAAAACATTGACAAGAAAGGTGATATAGATAAATGGGTACACAGCACCTGTAACCTTAACAGCAGCCTGTGTCGCTATCAACAATCTTCATTTGATGCAGGGGTTGATCGGTAAACCGGGAAGCGGACCGCTGCACATGGCAGGCCAGCCAAGTTCTTCAGGCAACCGTACTGCAGGCGGGGTGGGAACCTATCCGGGCAACCGTAATCCTGAAAACCCGGAACATCTCCGGGAGATTGCTGATCTATGGAATGTGGAAGAATCTTCTCTTGCTGTCGGGCCGGAAAAAGGAATCATCAAACAAATAGAATTAATGGAAAAAGGCCAAATCGGATTCTTCTGGAATATCCATACTAATCCACTAATCTCCCTGCCGAACCTTCCGAGGGTAAAGGCTGCAATGGAAAAGGCATTTGTTGTCGTGCAGGATCCATTTCTGACAGAAACAACAGAAGTTGCTGATATTGTCCTTCCCCCTGCCATGTGGGGTGAAAAAGAAGGAACAATGGAAAATGCAGACCGTACCATTAATTTGCTACGGAAGGCTGTGGAGCCCCCTGAAGGTATCAAGACAGACTTTGAGATCCTGCTGGAATTCAGCAGAAGGATGGGGCTGAAAGATAAAGATGGCCATCCATTGGTGGGATATTCCACACCGGAAGAGGCTTTTGAGGAATGGAAACAGGTATCCAAAGGACGGCCGAGTGATATGTCGGGAATGACCTATGAACTCCTGGAAAAAGAGAATGGCATCCGTTGGCCGGCGCCTGAGGACAACCCAAAAGGTACCGTCCGTCTTTATGAAGACGGGGAATTTGCGACATCCCCTGAGTACTGTCAAAGTTATGGCAAAGATATTGTCACTGGACGTCCGAAGACGGAAAAGGAATTCAGAGAAATTCAGGCGGACGGAAGGGCTATTTTCCATCCGACCCGCCATTTAGGTTCACCGGAAAAGCCGAGGGAAGAATATCCGCTGTGGCTGAATACTGGACGCCTTTTATGGCACTGGCATACCCGGACCAAAACAGGACGAGTAGCCGAACTGGATGAAAAGGCTCCGGAAGCATTCGTTCAATTGAACAGGAAAGATGCAGATACTCTAAACGTAGCAGATGGGGAGAAAGTGGAAGTTCAATCTCCTCGCGGGTCCCTGCAAGTTCCCGCCAAAATAAGCAGGGAAGTAAAGTCGGGCGAGGTATTCATTCCTTTTCACTTCGGGGAATGGAAGAACGAAAAACCAGCCAATGAATTAACGGGAGATGTAATTGATCCGCTATCTCATCAGCCAATTTTGAAACAATCCGTCTGCCGCATTGAAAAAATAGAAGCTTAATTGAGACGTTCTCCTTCTTCAATATGGATGATATCTAATTTTTCTATATAAAAAAACTGCACCTCAAATTGTTGGTGTGAACCAACGATCGGGTGCAGTTTTTGTTCCATAATTCTTTATTCCGAAATAGTATTATACTCCCAACACATCTTCTGCAATGTTAACTGCATGATCCCCAATACGCTCCAGATTGCTGAGCATATCAACGAATACGATCCCCGCTGTACCGCTGCACTGGCCTTCATTGACCCGGATGATGTGTTTCTTGCGGTATTCCTTCTCCATTCTATCGATTTCTTCCTCTTTTTGTACTACATCCAATGCCGCTTCCTTGTCCGAATTCTCCAGAGCTTTGACGGCTTGTTTTACAGCAAAGATGGTAATATCAAACATTTCATTGAGTTCTGTCATTGCTTGTTCTGTCAGTTTTACTTTATGGGCCTTTTTGTAGTCCACAAGCTCAATCAGATTTTCAAAATGGTCTCCGATCCTTTCAATATCCCTTATGGTATTCATCAAGGATGTATGCCTGCTGCTGTCTGCTTCCGAAAGGGAATCCGTAGAGATGTTAACCAGATAACCGGTAATTTCCTGGTCCAGATTGTTTAAGGCCCCTTCCAGCTGCATGGCCATATCGGAATGCTTGGTCTGATCAGTTGCCAGGTACTGGTTGGTTTCTTCCAAACCCCTAATCGCGTACTCACCCATGCGGGAAACTTCTTTTTTCGCCTGGTCCAGCGCCAATGTGGATGATTGCTGGATGAAGATAGGATCCAGATGTTTCGGTTTGTATTCGACCATCACATCTTCGCCCGGAACCAGCTTTACCATCAGCCAAACCAACGCGCCGATGAAAGGGAACTGGATAATCGTGTTGGCAATGTTAAAGCTTCCGTGGGCAAAAGCGATCGTCATTTCAGGACCTAAATCAAATGTGGTCTGTAGATACGATACGAATTGTGTGTAGAAGCCCAATAGTACTAGAACAATGATGGTACCAATCAGGTTGAAAGCCACGTGTGTAAATGCAGCCCTTTTCGCGGCAACAGAAGCCCCGATGGAAGCAAGGACGGCTGTGATCGTTGTTCCGATGTTATCCCCGAATAATACTGGCAATGCTGCATCAAGCGGGATTGCTCCCTGGGAGAACAAACTTTGGAGTATCCCAATGGTTGCCGAGGAACTTTGGACAATTACGGTAAATACTGTACCGATGGCAACTCCAAGAATAGGGTTTGCACTCATGCTGACCGTCAAATCTTGGAATGCCTGCAGTCCACGTAACGGGGACATCCCGCTGCTCATGAACTCCAGCCCTAAGAATAACGCACCGAAGCCAAATATCGTCTGTCCGATGTGATTGATTTTCGGGTTCTTAAAGAAGAAAAGCAGGAATGAACCGACCGCCACGATTGGTAATGCATATTCTCCTAGGTCTATACCGATGATGAAGGCGGTGACGGTGGTTCCGATGTTCGCCCCCATAATGACCCCGATGGCTTGTCTGAAACTCATAAAGCCAGCATTCACCAGTCCGATCGTCAAGACAGTTGTTCCCGAACTGGACTGGATGAGAATGGTCACTACAATACCTGCCAGTACGCCCATAAAAGGGTTGCTGGTAAATTTATCAAGGACATCCCTCAGTCTATCGCCAGCCGTTTTTTGGAGGCCCTCGCCCATATATTTAATACCGAGAAGGAAAATACCAAGACCTCCGATGAATTCAAAAATCAACGTTTGAACATCTATTTCCATGGTTGAAACCTACCTTTCCATTTGTCGAGATTTGGCGTTTGCCTCTCCCATTATTAAACGACCTTTAGGTATATGTAAATATTTCTCTAGAAAACTTAACATACAATTTACATTTCTCCTTGTATAGATATCTTATTGTTTATAATGTGCTTCCTGATTATACATGTAAACTCGTTGAACGGATAAAAGGAAGACAAATGGATATGTTAAACCCTGATACCTATTTTAGAAGGGGCGTGAAATGTCTTGTTTTATCATGTGAAAGAACTACAATATGAATCGAAACCAGAACGGCCGGATCCTGTTTATGCGAAGAAGCTGCAGGAAGTACTGGGCGGACAGTACGGGGAAATCACGGTGATGATGCAGTATCTGTTTCAAGGATTTAACTGCCGGGGAGAACAGAAATATCGCGATATGCTGATGGATATCGGCACGGAGGAAATTGCCCATGTAGAAATGTTGGCAACGATGATTGCACAATTACTCGATAACGCACCTGTTCAAGAGCAGGAGGAAGCTGCTAAAGACCCAATAATCGAGGCCGTCCTAGGAGGCATGAACCCTCAGCATGCCATTGTTAACGGTTTAGGCGCACAGCCTAACGATAGTGCGGGATATCCATTCAACGCACGTTACACAATAGCCAGCGGGAATTTACTAGCTGATTTCCGAGCAAATCTGAATGCGGAATCTCAAGGGCGCCTTCAAGTAGTGCGTCTCTATGAGATGACTACGGACCGGGGTGTACGTGATATGCTGTCTTGGTTGATTGCGCGGGATACCATGCATCAGAACCAATGGATGGCAGCAATTGAAGAACTTGAACAAAACCAAAAAGCGGTGGTGCCGGCGACGTTTAATCAACAATTTGAAAAGCAGGAAGTCTCCTATTCATTTATGAATTTTTCCCAGGGGGAGGAGAGCAGTACCGGCCGGTGGGCTAGTGGGGCGAGCATGGATGGTCAGGGCCAGTTTGACTATGTTAGCCAGCCTCAGGCAAGGGGACAGAGCCCTCAGCTGCAACCTGCGCCCCCTTATATCCATGGAACACCGCCTAAGAAAATGAACCCTAATCCACCACAGTAAATAGAAAGTATTCCAAATAAGTTTAGGAAAGGTCATATAGTGTTATACGTATTGTAAGGAATAACTACTTCCTAAAATTATTTGGAGGTGTTTTAAATGGCAGAACAATTTAAGACAGGACAAGAAGCACCGGAAAACGGAACGTACAAAGTTGTTGGTCTAGTCAACGGCAATAATGAAAACGATGATACGGAAATCGAATTAGAAAAAGGCGAAAACTTCCCGCCGTCTCCATCCAGTAGGGAAGCAGCATACTACAAGAAGAAGTAACCAATAATGATGCATGCCCCCATATCGTGTAGGATGTGGGGGCTTCTTTATGGGACTATTTCATTGGTTACCACTCTGGCCCCTGTGATTATCCTTTCTCACAAAGAATGCATGCCCTAACAGTTGCGCACTGCCTATGATGAAGAGAATGGTCCCGCCGTCTGAGTGGAGTGGAATAAGAATAAGATGCTCCTAACTAGAAACCATATACCCAGGCTGATGTCGTTTGCGATGGATAAAACTTATATTTTTTCCTAAAGAAGACTTCAAATCTACCCATATGAATATCATAATACTTCTTTTCATTTCGGGATTCTCGGCACTATACTAAATCTCCTTTTTCCGGTAATGCCTTCTTTCGGGGGAGGAATGAACTAAGTTAATTCTTACTCACAATAGTCTGTTGCAAAAAGAGGCTGTCCCTGAGTTTGGTCGGGAACAGCCTTCTTTTACGTTTAAACCTTAAGCACTTTAATGGCTTCGGCTAACTTCCGGGCAAATTCTTCCGGTTCCTCCACTGATTGGACATGGAGATATTTAATACTTGGTTCGGCAAACAACCAATGATTATGCAAGGCTGTAATGGTCAGATCGTTCTTGCCCAATGCTCTGGTGAAGTCAGGAATCTCTTCGGGGAGAAGTACGATCTCTGCATGGTTAAGGGCCGTACCATCATCTTCTAAGGCTTCAAAATGAATTTCCATGCTCAGTTCGCTTTTGAATGGGCGCCCTTGAACAGTCACATCCAAGTCTCTCTCCTTTTCTACAGCTCCCATACCTTCCTCAGTGCTGGCTTCTGCACCCAGGATGTCTCCGAATTTCTTTGCTATGCTCTCTAGATCAGCTATTAAAATCAGCTCCTTTTTTAAGACTCATATACCATTTCCTTTAAAGGTTGCATTGATAAACATCTTCTTGGCGGGAAGTTTCACTTCCAGACACATATCAACTTTATAATTGGGGAATGGACTTTATAGATTGGAGAAAGGGTGGTGTAGGGATGTTTTATTTATGGAGTATCCTATGTCTTGCCGGCTTTATAGCAGTTCATCTTTCTGCCAAACATATGACGTTTCTCAGCCATATACCGAGAAGCAAATTGTTATCGGCCGCAGGTGGAATCTCCGTTGCCTATGTATTTGTGCACATTTTGCCGGAACTCAGCCATCATCAGGAAAGTTTTGCTAGTGCTTCTCACAATGGGTCGATTTGGTTCGGAAACCATGTATACGTTATGGCGCTGGCTGGTCTGGCAGTATTCTATGGGCTTGAACGAATGGTAAAGATGTCTAAAGGGACAGGGCAAGGGAAGGCAGGAGTGCAGGCATTCTGGATTCACATGCTTTCCTTCTTTCTCTATAACTCCCTGATCGCTTATTTGTTAATTAGAGGAGAGGGGAAGGACATAGCTGAGATGCTACTATTCTTCTCCGCAATGGCGGTCCACTTTATTACTAATGACCATGCTTTACGGGATAGCCATCAGGATGTCTATGACCGTTATGGAAGGTGGGTATTGGCTGGGGGAATACTTCTAGGAGGACTAATTGGGGAATTTGTGGAAATCAATGAGCAGGCCATTGCATTGCTGTTCTCTTTCCTTGCCGGTAGTGTCCTGTTGAATGTCATGAAAGAAGAACTGCCGGAAGAGAGGCGAAGCAGCTTCTTGGCATTCCTCGTAGGTGGAGGGATGTATACGGTTCTCCTACTCTTCGCTCAATAGGCTGATAAAGGGTAATGATTTATTAAGAATGGGGTGGCAATTCAGTAATCCTAGAGGACTAATTGCAATCATAAGGGATAAGGAGTGATAGGGTACTCAGAGAGGCATCCATTTTTAGTGAGATTGAATGATAGTGCTGATACTTGATGTGTAAGCAAATCGTACATATTCTTCTAAAATAAACTGTTATACCTCACTGATTTTCCTCCCTGCCATACCCTAATAGTGATTCCACAGTAAAGGAGGGAATATGTATGAGTTATGGCGGTGGTTATGGAGCTGGAAATGGATTCGCCCTGATTGTCGTGCTTTTTATCCTGCTTATTATCGTAGGGGCGGGTGGTTATGTAGGCAACTTCGGGGGAGGATATTAATCCTTAATTAACAGCCCGAGTACCATGGACTCGGGGAGCTAGCCAACCCCTAAAGGCCTGTCTATCTATCCAATTCTCTACTGTTCTAAACATGCCTAGATCCGATCCTTTACTGAAATACTTGATTCCTTAAGTGTTTTAGTTATCAAAAGCAATAGATTTGGAGGCAGATGCAAAAAGAAGCTATCCCTGTTGTTTAGTCTGGGGTAGCTTCTTTTTGTGTTTGTACCTTACGAACTCTCTTAAAGCGGGAAGGGGTGAAGTATGCGGTCTTCCTTCTACTGTTTATTTGCCTCGACTTCGTTATAGCCGATAGGCAGCGGTTCTATGCTTTCCCATGCTTTTCCTACCTGCAAAATGAGTCTTTCGGAAAGGTGGTCTCCCATGATTTGCATCTGGAAAGGAAAGCTCCAACAATATGTCGGTAGATTGCACTTGCTACGGGATGAAGAGGCCGTCCTAGCATTGGAAATGGTAAATGATCGTAATTTGACCTCCACTTCTATAATGAAGAAGTGACCATTAAAATCCACAGTAATTTGCCCCGTTATAATAACCTTCTCCATCAATGGGTTCAACGAATGAATGGTAAAGTAATGAAAGATAAAGCCCTAAACGTTAGCAACTGCGTTTAGAGCTTTATCTATATAGAAGTGTGGCTTTCTGGTGTCTAGTTTGCTATATTTTGATGTGTTTACTCTATATTACCTTGACGTCAAGTCTTCACTTATAGGGAAGCTTTGCATGAAAAGTGTGCGTTCATTTTTAGCATTCCATAGACTCATATCTAAATAAGCATTGTCAGGATCCTGGCGTAAAGCCACACAAGGTAATGCAAGTGGCTAATAATAAGGAAAATGGGTATTTGGGCTATTGGCAGTACAGTTGCTTATTAGGAATGTTTTTCTTGTACAACTGGGGAGGGGGATTCCTCGGAAGATTATGAGGAAACGGAGTATATTGGTCAAAAAAATTCCTGTTTTGTTTGTATACTAAATAATAATTTTACAAATGAGGAGTCATCCCAAGTAAATAGAGCACAACAGTTAAGGATCCATTTCTCTTAGTCCGAAACCTGGGAAATATTTTGGTGACTGGATGATGGTTGGATAATAGTTTTTTAATAGAATATCACAATTCCATGACCATTTTACCAAGCGCGGTTCAAAACCGTTCAAAACGGGAAAGGAGAGCACATACGAACCCATCAATACAAAAGCAGGAGTGTCAGATTATGCGTTATTTACGGAGACTTCCAGTTTTCACACTAACCGCGCTTCTTCTGCTCAGCGGCTGTAGTGAGTTGACAGTACTGGATCCTAAAGGTCCGGTTGCCGAGAGTCAAAGAGATTTAATTTTGTACTCGTTAATTTTCATGTTGGGGATTGTCGCGGTGGTATTTATCCTTTTTACCATCATGGTTGTAAAATACCGGGATAAACCAAACCGCAAGAGAGGTGACTACAAACCGGACCTACATGGCAACCGGAAACTTGAAATCATATGGACCATGGTACCGATTATGATTGTGACCGCACTATCCATTCCGACCGTCTCAACATTATTTGATCTTGAACAACCGCCGAAGTCATCGGCTGATCAGGATCCGCTTGTCATTTATGCGACATCAGCAGATTGGAAATGGTTTTTCAGTTACCCTGAACAAGGGATTGAAACGGTCAACTACTTGCATATCCCGACAGACCGTGCGGTAGAATTCCGCTTATCTTCGGCTGATTCGATGGCAGCCCTATGGATTCCTGCTTTAGGAGGGCAAAAGTACAATATGGCTGGCATGCAGACCAGCCTTTACCTACAAGCAGATGAACCCGGCATCTACCAAGGCCGTAATTCCAACTTTAACGGGGAAGGCTTTGCTGAACAGACCTTCAAGGTCTACGCCGAAACAAGCAGTGAATTCCAATCGTGGGTCGAATCCACCCAACACACAGCTCCTGAATTGACACAGAAGAAGTATGATGACCTGTTGGAACCAGGGCTGTCAGAGACCATGGAATTTTCCTCCACCCATCTTGAATGGGTCGACCATGGCAGCAATGAAGGCATGGATTATTCCATAGAACGGCACAGGGATGCATTTGGTAAGCAACTACATCTGGAAAACGGCCCAAATCATCAGCATGGATCATCCGGGAAAGAAGGTGGAAACTAGTGGAACTTGATGAATTTTTCGTGACGGGAGAACCTCTCATTTATGCGGGGATGGTTTCCATTGCACTCGTATCAGCCGCCATCATATTTCTACTGACCTATTTTAAACGATGGAAGTGGCTCTGGCGTGAGTGGCTGACAACCGTCGATCATAAAAGAATTGGAATCATGTATATTTTAAGTGCGTTGGCAATGCTTTTCCGGGGAGGAATAGATGCACTGATGATGCGCACGCAACTTGCATTTCCGGATATGAACTTTCTGGATGCCCAGCACTATGATGAAATCTTTACGACGCACGGAACCATTATGATCTTCTTTATGGCAATGCCGTTCTTGATTGGTCTGATGAATATCGTCGTTCCGTTGCAAATCGGGGCCCGTGACTTTGCGTTCCCTTATGTAAATGCATTGAGTTTTTGGTCCTTTTTCTTCGGAGCTTTGCTGTTCAATATTTCGTTTGTCATCGGCGGGGCGCCTGATGCGGGCTGGACCAGTTATGCACCGTTAGCAGGTGCTGCCATGAGTCCAGGCCCAGGCCAAAATTTTTACTTACTCGGGCTCCAATTGTCCGGAATCGGAACGTTGGCAACAGGTATTAACTTGATGGTGACGATTTTGAAAATGCGTGCTCCGGGCATGACGTTATTCAAGATGCCAATTTTTACGTGGTCTACACTGATTACATCATTCATTATCGTTTTTGCATTTCCGATCCTGACTGTTGCTTTGGCACTCATGACGATTGACCGGATTTTCGGTTCGCAATTCTTTACGCTAACCGGTGAGGGTTTACCGATGATGTGGGCAAACCTGTTCTGGATGTGGGGCCACCCGGAAGTGTATATCGTAATTCTGCCGGCATTCGGTATTTTTTCCGAAGTCATTGCCACCTTTGCCAGAAAACAATTATTCGGCTACACGGCGATGGTATGGTCGATCATTGTGATAGCGGGGCTGAGTTTCCTTGTCTGGGTACACCACTTCTTTACAATGGGGGCAGGTGCCTTTGTGAACTCTGTGTTCTCGGTTACCACCATGGCCATTGCGGTTCCGACAGGGGTGAAGATATTCAATTGGCTGGCAACATTGTACAAATCGAAAATCCAGACAACAACAGCGATGATGTGGGCATTGGCATTTATACCAAGCTTTGTGATCGGCGGCGTAACAGGGGTCATGCTCGGCATGGCGGCAGCCGATTACCAGTTCCACAACACATACTTTTTGATTGCCCACTTCCACTATGTTCTGATTTCAGGGACCGTCTTCGCCTCCTTCGCCGGGTTAGTATACTGGTATCCAAAAATGTTCGGGCATAAGCTCAATGAGCGGATCGGGAAGTGGAGCTTTTGGCTGTTCGTGATCGGCTTTCACGTTTGCTTCCTGCCGCAATATTTCCTTGGGCTGGATGGGATGCCGCGCCGTGTGTTCCATATCGTACCGGAATGGATGCCATTGAACCCCATTTCGACGGTCGGCGCATTCGGTATGGGAATTGGTTTTGCCGTGTTTGTTTATAACATTTATTACAGCTACCGTCACAGCAAGCGAGAAACGACGGGTGATCCATGGGACGGACGGACATTGGAGTGGGCTACACCGACACCGGTACCGGCGTATAATTTCGCCATTGTGCCACATGTCGATTCCCATGATGCGTACTGGGAAATGAAACGAAAAGATGAAGTGATTTATGATGAAACAAAACTTGAACCCATTCACATGCCGAACAGCACTGGCCAGCCGTTCATCATGATGTCCATGCTATTCTTTGCCAGCTTTGCACTTGTATTTGAATGGATTTGGCTGGCAATTGCCGGCTTGACCGGGGTTCTGGTGATGATGGTGGTTCGTTCCTTTGACTATAACGATGGCTATTACATTGATGTGGTAGATATAAAGCGGACAGAACGATCGGCAAGGGGGTTATAAGATGAATGCACAGGAAATCAAAGGCAAGCCGCTGGAGTATCAGACAGAAGAAGGCGAAATGGCGATCGTCGGGTTTTGGATTTTCCTTGCGGCTGAGATGGCTTTGTTCGGCACATTATTTGCGACATATGCCGTATTGTTTGGCCGCACTGCCGAAGCTCCTGCCCCCGCAGAACTGTTTGAACCGGGCACCACTCTTATAATGACTTTCATTCTGCTTACGAGCAGTTTTACATGCGGAATCGCCGTACATGAAATGCGTCATGGGTCGTTAAAAGGGCTCATGACATGGCTGGCCATCACCCTGTTTCTTGGTCTCAGCTTTCTGGGATTGGAGATGTACGAGTTTTACCATTATGCCAGTCTTGGTGCGACCCTGCAATCGAGTGCTTATTGGTCGGCTTTCTTTGTCCTGACCGGAACACACGGCCTGCATGTGGCGTTCGGAATCGGCTGGTTGATTATGCTGCTCATTCAGCTTGGACAGCGTGGTATCACTGCCGTTACCAGCCGGAAGATATTCGTCATCGGACTTTACTGGCACTTTTTAGATGTCATTTGGATTTTTATTTTCACAGCGGTTTATCTGATTGGGATGGTGGTTTAATATGACAAAGCGTTCAAGGCGACTCCCGGTAAAGCATATTATTGGCTATGGAACATCTATTGTACTGACACTTGTTGCAGCATGGGCGGCACTCGGTTCAGAACTGCCGGTGAAGTGGATAGTCACAGCCATTCTCTTGCTCGCGGTGATTCAAGCAGCCATACAGTTATTCTTGTTCATGCACTTGACCGAACGGGGAGCCGGTCATACGCCATGGAACATGATGTTCCATGGAGCGGTCGTATTTGCGATCCTCGTAGCGGGCTCTCTGTTTACTATGTCATTCGGATTCATGCATGAGGAGAAAGGCAGCAGCGGGGATGGCCAAAAACCCCAAGAGCAGCTTCAACAGTTAGAGAATTAGTGATACACCTTAAAACCTCTCTCCGGCAATAGGAGAGAGGTTTTAAATGTGTGTTTTGTTTTGATAGTTGTTATTGTATGTCCTTGACGTATTAGCTTAATGGATGATGAATAACACCCAGCCAACGGCCGATAATAGAAGGCTGGCATAAAACATGATCCATGTGATGGAAAAAAAGGCAGGTGCCTGAATAAACATCACTCGAATAAAGTAAAACCACATGCCAACAAGCAATATCGACTGGATCACTGCTAGCAATATTCTCCTCACGTGTAGGAAAATAAACGGTGTGACCGTCCCGAGAATCATGAACATGACTGTGATACCCATTGATATCATCTCCGATTATCAGTATTAGCCGATTCTATACTTCTATTGTAACACACCATTCGGAATATTGGCACATAGCTATTGCAACAAAGACGAGAGAGGTGATCGCACATCGGCTTTTATCAAGTTAACTAAGAAATTTATTCGTTCTCTCCCATTTTATTTAAACCGAGGGGAAAAGGAAGTGATAAACGAGTATTAGGTGAGGGGGGCATCAGATATAAGTGTTATGCTTGATATCGAGTGGACAAAAGGTGAAATTCCCCAACCGTCTCCTGTATTTCTGCCGATAATATCGGTTCTACCAGCTCATCCCTTTGTTTTTCTCTAACTCTGTCCTATTCATATCCATCATAATGACCAGCAAACCAGCAATACCAAGATTATGAACTAATAGCACAAATTGATTGGTAATTTTGACATATTGTTGCCACTATCCTCCAGTGCTACTATATCCATAAGGGCTCATCCCCTGTTAACCCAAAGCATCTAACGCTTTTTATCCTTCCCGCATCCTAATAAGGATATTTTATGGTGTTTTAATTCTACTGGTATAAGGAGGAATATATATGAGTTTATCCCCTGATAAAAAGGTCATCACTACCAAAAATCCTCAGCAAATGAATATCATTCTTTCTCAGCTTAGAGAAACACAAGAAAATATACAGAAAGACAAAAGAGAATATTATGACGAGGAAACAGATAAGCAAAAGATCGAGCAATATTATAAGAATATCGAATTTGAAAACGCTGATGGCAACGAACTGATTCAGTCATTACAGCAATTTCTCCGGGATACCCACATGAGCGAGGTAAGTTACGACCCGAGCGAGTATCTTTACCCTTGGGTTGATCTACGTCCTGATGGTAATCTTACAAGCATTTACTCAGGTAGAAGAAGGAAAGCGGAAGAAGTGATCAAAGAGGACTATGCCATTTCCATAAGACGAAAAGAAGCCCTTCAAAAGATGACTGACGGCAATCAAAATCAGCTAGCTATTCAATGGGAACTGATAGAGAAAAATTTTAAATATAATTGTGAACATTCCGTCCCACAGTCCTGGTTTAATAAGCAAGAACCAATGCGAGGGGATCTCCATCATCTGTTTACATGTGAACCTGTTTGTAATTCTATAAGAAGCAATTATCCCTACTATGATTTTAAGGATTATGAACCAGAAAAATTGATGTCGAAGCGAGTAGAAGAGAAGTGTGGAAAGGCAAATGAGGGATTATTTGAACCTGAAAGTGGCAAAGGAACAGTGGCGAGAGCCATGTTGTATTTTTTAATCAGGTATCCTGACGAGATAGAATCATCTTATAAGGAAGGTATCGACATGGAATTATTATTAGATTGGCACCAGAAATTCCCCCCTGATCTTTATGAAAAACATCGCAACCAGGCTATCTATGAAATTCAAGGAAACCGGAACCCGTTCATCGATTTTCCAAAGGAAATGTTGAAATGCTTTTAATATATAATGCTCTACAGTAAATTGCCTCAAGGTGTTTATCGGCCCACGCTTTGAGATAATGTGGAATGTTGTTTCCATAACAACGTAATAACTGTAAGTTTGAATATATATAAAATAAAACCCTTGATTTTAAATTGGAATTATGTGACTATGAGTAGTAGAAAACTTTATAAGTGGTAACACTAGGGGTGCTAAAAAGCTGAGAGAGACATTTGTCTTAACCCTTGAACCTGCACTAGGTAATACTAGCGAAGGGAAGTGGTACATAAATAGATTGTTATACCTTATTTATATGGTGTTTTTTAACAATACATGAATTCAAAACCATTTCTTTCATTAGAAATGGTTTTTTATTTTATTTATCATTTTATTTTTTAAATATCAAAATTAAAAATATAGGAGTTGTTATGATGACTAGAACAGTATTAGTAACAGGCAGTAGTAGAGGTTTAGGAGCAACTATTGTAAAGACATTGGCACAACAAGGATTTCAAGTGGTTATCAATTACTATAAAAGCAAAGATGCTGCGGAGAAGCTTGTTTCTGAGATTGGTCAAGAGAACGCTGTTGCAATTCAGGCTGATGTAACAAATCGTAAGGAAGTAGATAAGTTGATAAAAGAAGCAACTGAATATTTTGGTCAAATAGATGTTGTAGTCAACAATGCATTAGTAGACTTCAAGTTTGATCCAAATAAACAGAAAGCCTTCACAGAACTCACTTGGGATGACTACCAAAAACAACTAGATGGCACTTTAAAAGCAGCATTTAATGTAGTTCAAAGCGTCATATCTCAATTTATTGAACGACAAAATGGAAGTATTATAAGTATAGGTACTAATTTATATCAAAATCCTGTTGTACCCTACCATGAATATACAACAGCTAAAGCTGGATTAATAGGTTTTACACGTAACATCGCTTCTGAATTAGGACTATATGGTATAAAAGCGAATGTAGTTTCAGGCGGGTTATTAAAAATGACTGACGCCAGTGCCGATACAACACCAGAAGTATTCGACTTAATTGCTCAATCAACGCCATTGAAGAAGGTGACCACACCCCAAGATGTAGCCAGTATGGTTGCTTATTTATCTTCGGAAAATGCGGACGGTATTACAGGGCAAAATTTCACAGTAGACGGCGGTTTGACAATGAACTAATAGTGTGGACACCATCAAGCTGCTTGGTTAATGCCTGACTCAAGCGTTGAACGTATTGGAGACATTTCCTATTACCAATCTTTAGCACAGTTAGCAGAAAAAGGTTACTTTGACGCAGTATTCTTTGCTGATAATCAGTCATTTCAAGGCAAAGATTCAAGTGATATGCCAGCGTTTTGGTTTGATCCAGTAATCAATTTAACTGCTATTTCACAAGTGACTGATTATGTGGGATTAGTTTCAACAATTTCAAGTACTTTTTCTAATCCTTTTACAGCTTCACGACAACTATTAAGTTTAGACCATATTACAAAAGGACGTGTTGGTTGGAATCTCGTTACGTCAATGACTGATTTTGAGGCGTTAAATCATGGTATGGAAGAACTACCGTCACATGATAAACGTTATGAGAAGGCAGATGAATTCGCTGCTTTAATGAATAAGTTATTTCTTTCATGGGACAGCAGTGAGTTTCTACATCATCGAGAAGAAGGAAAATTGATAAATCCTTCAAACATCCAGCCTTTTAATCACGAAGGTACCTACTTCAAAGTGTATGGTCCATCCACCACGCCAAAAAGCCCACAGGGCAAACCAGTATCAATGCAAGCAGGGGCATCTAAACAAGGCATTGCGCTAGCCGCAAAATATGCCGACGCAGTCTATTCAGTGTCGTGGAACTTAAAGCAAGCAAAAAAATTCCGTGAAAAATTAGAGGGACAAGTTAAACAAAGCGAAGACGGCAATAGACATATTAAAGTATTTCCAGGCTTAGTAACCTATGTAGGCCGTACTCATGAAGAAGCTTTAGCCAAAAAAGCAGCATTAGATGAGCAATTACCTCTTGAAACAGCTTTAAGACGATTGAGTTTCTTTATTCAACATGACTGTTCTAATTGGGAAATTGATAAAGAAGTACCCCAATTACCCCCAGTAGAAGAATTTACTGGTCCAGTTGGACGTTACGAAACGATACTAGAAATTATTAATGATACTCGACCTACAGTAAGAGAATTATTAGGATATCTAAGTGCAGGCGGTGGACATCACACGCTGATAGGTACACCCGATGAAATTGTGGATCAGATGGAAGTCTGGTTTGAAGCTGGAGTGGCTGACGGATTTAATCTTATGCCTCCTACATTACCCGGTAGTTTAGAAGACTTTGTTGAACTAGTTGTTCCTGAAATGCAAAAAAGAGGTATTTTCAGAAAGAATTACGAAGGGCACACCTTCCGTGAACATTTAGGATTAACCTAATAAATTAACTGTAAAATGACTGTACTGGTTTAAAAGGTAAGAAATGTATTAGTATCAAAACTTGGGAATATTCTCGTAAGGGTAATAATAATTGGACTTACTGATTCAGACAATGATTTATGTATTAGGGTAAAATAAATAACAAATAAAAAAATGGGAAATACATTGATGATTAGTTCTGCAATTGGGCGCAGTTGAGCAGTAAAGCCCAATTCGCCATTGGAGGGGCGTAATTGTTTATATCAGCATACATAATTTTTTAAAAACACTACTAAGCCTAATATGCCGGAAATTAAGCGAAGAGGCGATAGGCAGAAGTAGGTCAGATGAGTGCTACCGCCCTTTAAAATTCCAAAAAAATAATATTATATTAAAATACTGTCCAGTAAACTGGGCAGTATTTTGTTGTTCTATTTTCTATGATACTTGAGAGTAAATAAACTGGTAACTTTGACAAAAAAGACGAAGCCGAAGAATCATAAAATAGATAGATTCCATGAAGCTGAAAGAGCATGGAATTCTCATAAGATTTCAAGTTTATTTTTCTTCTAATCTATCCTTGACGAAAAGGCCTTGAAAAAAGTTGGAAAGATCGATTAGAAGCTGACATCCCTTAACCAGGAAGTATAAGTGCTTTCCTCTACTCTGAAGAATGGCTAATTCGGTATAAGAACCTTTTGAACACAGAAACAAGGGACACCACTGATGAAAATGTATCTGAACCGGTCATTGAAATCAACGAGCTTGAAGAAGTATATATCACAGTTGGCGAAGTTTAATGATTGTTCTTTTCAAGTATACCGCATCTAAGCGGTACACTTTCTTTCATAAATTTATGTTTGGTAATTTGATGGACGGTAAATGACCACTCTTCTGCTAAACTGTAAGTAATATGGAATCTTTGCTATAGTTATTTTGTACAGCAAGGCTTTCATGGGTGGTGGCTCACTCACTGACTTCCATGACGGAAGGGGGTGATGCCTCATGACGGTATTTGAATCGTTGGTTCTGATGATTTCCTTTGGGACATTGATGGTTACGATTCAATCGAGTCATAAAAAATAACCACCCCTTAAGCCTGGCAAGCGATTAGGGTGATTATTTCCAACTACTCTATAGTGAGCCGCCCCCTTGAAGGGCTGTTGTACATGACCGCTAGTGTGTCCGCACTAGCGGCCTCTTTTTATTTTGTGCAATGATTATATTCTTATTATACCCTATATTGGCTGGGAATGAAAACCTCATAGATGTTTGTATCTTTCCATAAACAAGAAGATGGTTCATTTGCATAAGAAAGAACCGTATTATTCTGATATCACCCCTGGGCGCATGGATTATTATGTTAAGATGACTGAAAATGTAAATCAATATACTTAAAATAACTGGCAGGATAATGAACCAAAACAATCTCTAATAATCACCCATCCAAAGTCATAAATACCAACAATAAGCGATTAACAATAACCCTCTTCAACAAAACTACTTCTTCCACAATGCGCTTTTCATTCGCCTGAGAGCCCGTCGCCTGCCTCTATGAGTGAAGGGCGATGGGCATTTGCATTCCTATTTGATATAGCCTGTAGTTATAACGGGTTATTAGTTATAACCGTTACGTTATAGCGGTTGGACTATGTTACGATGTACATATCAGGTAGACAAATATGAATATTCGAATAATGGGGTTAATTCTCAGCTGCCAGCAGAAATGAAAGGAGTGGTATGAGTACATGGATTTACTGACGGAACTGGAGAAAGGATTTCTAATTGGCGACGGTGCGATGGGAACATTACTTTACTCTTACGGTATCGATCAATGTTTTGAAGAATTGAACCTTACACATGAAGAACAAATTGCTCATATTCATACGGCTTATATTAATGCAGGTTCCAATCTCATTCAAACCAATACCTATGGGGCGAATTATGTGAAACTGGCGCGTTTTGGACTGGAAGATAAGGTAAAGGAGATTAACACAAAGGCTATCCAAATCGCCAAGCAAGCTGCATCCGAAAAAAATGTTTTTGTGTTAGGAACAATTGGTGGCATCCATGGAACAAGGTCTAATCAAGCATCAAAGGAAGAGATTAAAAGAAGTTTCCGGGAGCAATTATATTGTTTGCTTTTGGAAAATGTCGATGGGCTGATGTTAGAAACGTATTATGATTTAGAGGAATTGCGGACCGTTTTAAAAATAGCAAGGAACGAAACGGATATCCCGATTATTGCCAATGTTTCGATGCATGAGGCAGGGATTCTGCAAAACGGTGTTCCATTAGCCGATGCACTGAAAGAATTAGAAGATCTAGGAGCAAATGTGGTTGGGATCAATTGCCGGCTTGGTCCCTTTCATATGATTGAGTCCTTAAAAAACGTTCCATTGCCGAAAAATGCTTACCTTGCAGCATATCCCAATGCAAGCCTGCCTAGTTATCACGAGGGAAAATTAGTTTATGAAAATGAACCAGATTATTTCAGGGCATGTGCAAGAGAGTTTCGTGATGAAGGTGTCAGACTCCTAGGTGGATGTTGCGGTACGACACCGAAACATGTGGAAGCATTAGCAGAAGGTGTACGAGACTTAACCCCATTGAGGGAAAAAAAAGTTGTCCCGAAAGAAACACCAATAGAAATCAAGGAAACGCAGGGGAGAGAGGAAGCTTCTTTAAAAGATATTGCGAAAAAGAGGCATAGCATTATCGTTGAGCTGGATGCACCAAAACATTTGGATACAACGGAGTATATGAAAGGGGTCCACGAGTTAAAAGAGGCAGGTGTTGATGCAATCACACTGGCAGACAATTCGCTGGCGACCCCGCGAATATCCAATTCGGTAGTTGCCACAAAAATCTGGAGGGAATCGGGAGTCAAGCCACTCGTACACTTAACATGCCGGGACCGCAACTTAATTGGACTGCAATCGCACTTGATGGGGCTGGATACCGATGGAATTCATGAAATATTAGCGATTACAGGAGATCCAACCAAAATTGGCGATTTTCCAGGAGCAACATCGGTTTTTGATGTCACATCCTTTGACTTAATCAAAATGATAAAGAAACTGAATAAAGGAATTTCGTTTTCGGGAAAATCGCTGAAAAAAGCAACAAATTTCCATGTCGGTGCTGCCTTTAATCCGAATGTAGCAAGGATTGATGCAGCAGTTAAACGAATGGAAAAGAAAATAGATTGTGGTGCGGATTACTTTTTAACGCAACCAATCTATAGCCCGGAAAAAATCAAGGAATTATATGAAGCAACCAAGCATATTGAACAGCCGATATACATTGGAATCATGCCGCTTACATCGTCACGCAATGCCGAATTTCTTCACAATGAAGTGCCAGGCATTAAGCTGACGGATAATGTTCGGAAAAAGATGAAGGCAGTTGAAGGGGATAAAGAACACTCCGCTCAAATTGGACTCGAAATAGCTGAAGAATTAATTGATACCGCGATTGAGTACTTCCATGGAATTTATTTCGTGACACCATTTATGCGGTATAACATGACAGCACAGCTGGTTAAATATACACGGGATAAGGTCCATTTGGATGAGAGGTTAGTCGCTTCGGAAACTAGATAACATAGCTTTTATATAAAACTTCAGGAGGTAGAAAAATGAAAAATGTAATCAGTTCAAATTTAGGATATCCAAGAATTGGGGAGCAAAGAGAATGGAAAAGAGCATTGGAGGCTTTTTGGAAGAAGGAAATAACTGAAAAGGAATTAACCGAAAGAACTGATCAAATCCGTTTAAAAAATTTAAAGAAGCAAAAGGAAAATGGGATTGATCTGATCCCAGTTGGAGATTTCTCTCTATATGATCATGTACTGGATACTTCGGCAATGTTTGGTGTTATTCCAGAACGTTTTAACTATGAAGGAGGAAAAGTCGATCTCGATACGTATTTCGCCGTTGCTCGTGGGAATCAACATGCTGTTGCTTCAGAAATGACCAAATGGTTTAACACAAACTATCATTACATCGTTCCGGAATTACAGTCTGTTCAGCCAGAACTCACGGAAAATCGCCCATTAACCTATTACAAGGAAGCAAAAGAAAAGTTGAATATCGATGGGAAGCCGGTTATTGTGGGACCCATTACGTATTTAAAACTAGCAAAAGGATATGATGAAGGGGATTTTTCCAGCTTACTAGATAAATTTCTCCCGCTATATGTGCAAATTCTAAAAGAGTTAGAAGATGCGGGAGCAACTTGGGTCCAAATCGATGAGCCTATCTTTGGAACTAAATTGTCTGAAGAGGTATTAGCTCAGGCTAAAAAAGTATATGAGACATTTCTTCAAGCTGCACCAAATTTGAAAATTATTTTACAAACTTACTTTGAGCATATTGTAAATTATAAAGAGGTAACGTCTTTTCCAGTGGAAGCCATTGGGATGGACTTTATCCAAGGGGATTCATTAACGTTACTTAGAGAATATGGTTTTCCAAAAGATAAAACACTAGGTTGTGGGTTGATTAATGGGCGTAATGTATGGAAAGCAAATCTAGAAGAAAAGTTGAGTCTATTAAATGAAGTTCAAGATTATCTAGGGGAAAATCCAATTATTGTTCAGCCATCTACTTCCTTGTTGCATGTTCCGGTGACGAAAAAGTTGGAGGAACAACTTGATTCCGGAATTAAGGCTGGTTTAGCTTTTGCAGATGAAAAGCTGGAGGAAATTGCCGTTTTAACCAAAGGATTGCAACAAGGAAAAGCTAGCATTCAAAAACAATTGGAGGAAAACCGAGCAGATTTAAATCATTTTAACGAGAAAACAAATCGAAGAAATGAGCGTGTCCGTCAAGCGCTAAAAGAATTTGAATCGTCTGGAACTTCAGCGGTGGAACGCGGTTTGCCGTTTAGAGACCGAATCAAGGAGCAACAAGAAGGTCTACATTTGCCAATTCTTCCGACAACGACCATTGGAAGCTTACCACAAACTTTTGAGGAAAGAAGAACACGGACAAAATGGCGTAAAGGTGAAATATCAAACGAACAATATGACGCATTTATTAAAGGGAAAATTGAAAAATGGATTAAAATCCAGGAAGAATTAGGATTGGATGTACTGGTACATGGGGAATTTGAGCGCACGGACATGGTGGAATATTTCGGTGAAAAACTAAACGGATTTGGTGTAACAAAATTTGGCTGGGTGCAATCATATGGTTCCCGTTGTGTGAAACCGCCACTTATATTTGGTGATGTGTCCTTTGATAAGCCGATGACAGTCAAAGAGACGGTATATGCCCAGTCTTTAACCGATCAGCCAGTAAAGGGCATGCTGACAGGTCCAGTTACGATTTTAAATTGGTCATTTGTCAATGAGGATGTACCGCGTTACACCATCCAAAACCAAATTGCAGTTGCTTTAAGGGAAGAAGTGGAAACTTTAGAGAATGAAGGAATTCAAATCATCCAAGTTGATGAACCAGCTTTAAGAGAAGGTCTGCCACTTGATAAGAAGAAATGGAAAGCATATCTGGATGCCGCTGTATATGCCTTCCGTTTAACAACATCATCTGTTGATGATCATACACAAATCCATACACATATGTGTTACTCAGAGTTTCATCATATTTATGAAACGATTGATGGGCTAGATGCAGACGTGATTTCGATTGAAACATCCAGGAGTCATGGAGACATCATTTCCACTTTTGAAGAAAATACGTACGATAAAGAAATCGGTCTTGGTGTCTATGATATTCATAGCCCGCGGATTCCAGATAAAGAGGAAATGAAACAAAACATCCATCGAGCATTGAAGGTAATTTCACCAAAGCAGTTCTGGATCAACCCAGATTGCGGTTTGAAGACGAGGAATGAAGCGGAAACCATTGGTGCTTTGAGAGAAATGGTTAAAGCGGCAGAGGATGTTCGCCAGGAAGTATTGCAGAAGAAATAGACATCATTCTAAAGGGGAAAAGCCTGCACCCATTATAGTGCAGGCTTTTTCTGGTTTGCTCGGTTCGCAGGAAACCTGTATACAGGAGAGGCCAAGTTGTTTCCCTTGCTGAGTATAGATAAACTTTATTTAGAGCAAAAAAGAATAATGTCTGTATGAGGAAACAGTAAGAATGACCAGAGGGTTGCTCTTGAAGGTGATGAATTAGTTTGAATTCCTTAGTATACGTTCATAGTTGTCTAAGACCTTCGGCAGCAAGAAGTCTTGGCCTTTGACATATCATATTGAATAGCTCGTTCAAAATCCGCTGAAAAAGCGTATGACTCTATGGTAGAATAAGAGAATGTGTGTACAAAAAACAGACTGACTACCAGCATAGGAGTGGAACAGTTATGGATAAAAAAGATATTGCAAACATCCGAAAACAATTCAAAGTAGATAATGATTTATTAACCATACATGATATTTTTAACGTGTATATTATGAAAGAATCGAGCGAAATCTACCACCATCAAAGTATGCCGTTTGAATTCCTGGAACAGGAGCAGCAGGAATTGTTTTTGGAAAACTTTAAAAAAGTGCTCTCCGGCCAACTGGATGAGAAACTTTTTGAATTGAAGTTTCAGCGTGAAGTGGAACAGAATAGCCAGCTTATACTCCACCAGGGTCTGTTAAGCAATGATACAGAAGAATGGAAAGGGCAAATGCTCAAGCTGGTCGAGAAGATGCTTTTGAATAAACAATATGAAATGGATGTAGTCATTACCTTTATCCATGGGGAACACATGAAACCAACGAAGCGAAAAAGCGAGGAATCGGAAGAAAGTGGCCGCGACACCGTTTATTCGCATCCCTTCATCTTATGCAGCATGAATAAAACACAGGATCCTAAAAAAGAGCTGCTGTTTGACTATGTCGAAAGAGAATTTAAATATAATATTGTCGTGGACCCAATTATCAATCTGAAAGCACCGATGTCAGGATTCTTATTTCCATCAATCACGGATAATGCCTCAGACGTCAACCATGTGCTTTATTCGGCAGGAAAGAAAAATGAACCGGATTATCATTTTATTGAAGACGTTCTGAACGCGGAAGAAATCATGACTGCTGCCCAAGATAAATTGGTCTTCGAGGAAATTGTGAAGAACGTAGCGGGTGACCAAAAACTCAACACAACAACACTTGCGAATGTCTATGAAGAGATAAACCGGGTAGCGGAAGAAAATGAAGAAGATGATCGCCCAACTTTGGACGTTAAAGATGTGGAGAACGTTCTTTCAAGCAGTGGCATTGAAGATGTTAACACGGATAAGGTGTCGTCTGCTTTTAAGACAGTCGTTGACAACGAGAAGTATGAGTTTAAAGCCAACAACATTGTACCGAAGTATAACTCAAAATCAATAAAAATCGAAACGAAAATCGCAAATATTTCCATCAGCCCGCAAGATTTAAGCCACGTGCGCCATATCCTTTTAAATGGTAAACGTTTCTTAATGATGGAAGTGGAAGAAAATACTGTAATCGAAGGCTTTGAAATGATTCCGGAAGCTCTATTTCAAAAATCGCCGGAAGAAGGCGAATGAGGTGCGAAAGCAATTTACTGAACTCACCGCCGTCTATTCTAGTCACTTGACCCTGAATAGTTGTGTTAGCCTAAGCAAATAGGGCATAAAACTTCCACCACGCGAAGAACCGATGATGAACAGAAAAGTCGTGTTGGATATTTTAAAATGATATCTTTAGGATCTCTAATACGAGGAGCTGGTTCCAATTATATAAAAACCCCGGAGCGTTATAGCGTCCCGGGGATTGGTGTATATTTTTCTATTAGCGCTCTTGAATCATCACTAAAAGACAGGAAAATGTTCAATGGTCTAGTGCTAGAGGTGTTCACTAGAGTTGATATCCATATAGGAGGGAACGACCCATCCAATTTTGGCTCCTTCTATGTTGGGATCTAAATCTTTAAGGCACTTCATAGAGTGATTCAGGGTTATCCATGATAAAACATACATACGAAGAATGCATGCAGTCTAAAAAGGGAGGGCATCCCTTTAAAAATACTTATCTATGATTGTTCCGGTAGTAGGATCATATTTTCGGTGGGATCCTAATGGTTCCTGTTTTGCCGGATATTAGTCACTCCGTTTTTTTCGGCTGTCAGGAATCTGCCATAAGATAGGGTTAACATTAGTCATTGCCCATTCACTTTTAAGTCAATATTCCTTTACGAAATAATTCAGCAACTGCTTGTGTACGGTTTCTCGCTCCGAGCTTCCGTATTGCTGTTTTAACATATTGGTTGATAGTCAATTCGCTGATGTCTAAGTCGTCAGCCATTTCCTTGGTGCTATCACCATTAGCAATCATTTTCATTACTTCCATTTCCCGTCTGCTTAACAGATTCGAATGTTGTATACTCCTAGAATGATAAAGAGCTTTACCGAGGGTTTGTCCATAGAAGGTGAGAGAAGCAAGCATATTGGTGTCAATGCGATAATTATTTTTGAAGGTAGTGCTAATGATATAGCCAACGACAATATTGTTGGTACTGATGGGTACAACAAGTCCCGCTGTAGTAGTAAAAATGTACTTAGTACCCATTTGACTAAGGTACTCGTCTCCAGTGTAATATTTGGCTTGCCGCTCATAAATGGCTGTGTGGATTCCGGGAATCGAGCGGATATCATCACGGATAGAGCTGGCGCTGTAAAGCTGATTATCTTCAATAACAATTATTCCTTCAGCTAAATAGCCTAGAGACGAATACCTGAACAAATAACCATTGGTGACAGGAAATAAGCCTACATAGGATTTTAGTGCTTGCTGTAGCTGCCCCTCATGCGAGTTTATCTTCTCTAATTCCTGAACGCTTCCTAGAATGGTAGTAGCTGATGACATCTTAATACCTCCTATTTAGGGGATAGGCCTAATTAAATTGTGGGAATATACTAATTATAAACAATATTATAAAGTATTTACAAGGCATTCATTAAAACTAAGCCTATTGACATTGATTCCATGAAGGGGTGGTTTTTTGAAACATTTAGATGAAAGTGCAAAGGAATATTTGAAAGCGTTTACTCAAATGCCGGCATTTTATAAAATGGACCCACCAAGTGTAAGAGAAATGATGGCACAGGCCCCACCGGTGGAAGTGGAATTAGCGCCTGTAGCGAAAGTGGACGATCGGACAATACCGGTTGGCGATGGCGCAAGCATCAATGCCAGGGTGTATACCCCAGCTGGACAGGGACCATTTCCAATTCTAGTTTATTATCACGGAGGTGGCTGGGTGCTTGGCGATCTGGAAACTGCCGATGCGACTTGCCGGCTACTTGCTAATCATACAGAGCATGTTGTTATCAGTGTTGATTACCGACTATCACCGGAATATCCTTTTCCGACTCCATTAAATGATGCCTATGCCGCGTATCAATGGGTACGGAAAAATAGCAAGATCATAAATGGAATCAAGAACAATATCGTCGTTGGAGGCGATAGTGCTGGCGGAAATTTGGCAACAGCAGTGGCTCTGAAGGCGAAGGAGAACGGGGACACCGGGATAAAATCGCAACTGCTGATTTATCCGGTGACAGATTTAGGGTATGACACACCATCATATCAACAATTTAAAGAAGGATACGGGTTGGACCGGGAATTGATGATATGGTTTGGGAATCATTATATTCGTGGGGATGAAGATCGGGCAAACCCGTATGTAGCTCCATTGAAAGCATCGGAACTCTCAGAATTGCCGCCTGCCTTTGTGGCGACGGCCGAAAATGATGTCCTCAGAGATGAGGGCGAGGCGTATGCGAAAAGGCTGAAGGAGGCTGGGGTTGATGTGACGTATGTTTGTGAAAAAGGGTTGGTCCATGGTTATTTTACGAATATGGCCTTTTTTGCCGACCGGATTAAAAAGACGGTGGAACGTATTGATCAATTTTTGAAGGAAGGAGCAACTTTATGAAGGTTCAACCGGAATATAGCCTGGATTATGATGCTGTAGTGGTGGGGGCAGGCTTTTCGGGACTTTACATGTTGTATCTCTTGCGTGAGGCGGGTTATTCGGTGAAGGTGTACGAAGCAGCTAAGGATGTCGGCGGCGTCTGGTACTGGAATCGTTATCCAGGTGCCCGGTGCGATTCCGAGAGTATTTATTATAATTATACCTTTTCAAAAGAACTTTACGAGGAATGGAGTTGGTCATCACGGTTTGCGACACAGCCGGAGATTCTGGACTACCTGAATTTTGTGGCCGACAGGTTTGATTTGCGGCGTGATATCGAGTTTGGTACACGGGTTCGATCTGCCCATTTCAATGAGACTTATAACACCTGGGACATCACGCTTGATGATGGGGTAACCGTTCAATCTCAATTCTTTATTACAGGGGTGGGGTGTCTGTCTACAGCCAATCTGCCGCAGTTCCCAGGAATCGATCGCTTTAACGGAGATTGGTTTCATACCGGAAATTGGCCGCATGAAGGTGTCGACTTTCGAGGCAAACGGGTCGGTATTATTGGTACAGGCTCCAGTGGCATTCAATCGATCCCTGTGATAGCTAAGGAGGCCGAACACCTAACGGTTTTTCAGCGGACCCCTCAATACAGTATTCCGGCCAATAATCATCCTTATGATAAAACATTTAACGATCGGGTAAAAGGGGATTTTGAAAATCTACGCAAAACGATGCGGCATTCTAATTCAGGTTTGGCCATTCCACCAGGAGAGCGTTCCGCATTGGAGGACCCTCCACAAAAGAGGAAGGAGATTTTTGAAAAGGCCTGGGAAAAAGGCAGTCTATATCTGCTCAACACCTACAACGATTTTATGGTGAATGCCGAGGCCAATGAATCCGTATGCAGATTCATCCGGGATAAAATCGGTGAGATTGTCGAAGATCCAGAACTTGCTTAGAAGTTGAAGCCGACATACTATTTTGGAACGAAGCGGCCAGTTTTAGACACCGATTATTACGAGACTTATAACCGGGATAATGTCTCATTAATTGATGCCAAAGCACATCCAATTAAGGAAATCACGGAAAAAGGAATAAAGACTAGCGCTGAGGAATATGAACTAGATATTATCGTGTTTGCGACAGGCTATGATGCGATGACTGGTACCCTGTTAAAAATGGACATTCGAGGCCGGGATGGTATAAGTCTTTATGATAAGTGGTCAGGCGGATCTTCTGTTAAAACCTATCTTGGACTCGCAATAAATGGATTCCCTAATATGTTTACCATTACTGGTCCAGAGAGCCCCTCAGTTTTGACCAATATGCCGATATCCATCGAGCAGCATGTAGAATGGATTCATGATTTCATTGCTTATATGGATGAACACAGAATGGCTGTATCTGAAGCGGAAGCCGAAGCTGAGGACAATTGGAGCCAACATTGCCGCGAAGTAGCAGAGAAAACTCTTTTCGTCCAGACCGATTCCTGGTACACGGGCGCGAATGTGAACGGTAAGCCACGTGGCTTTCCAATTTACCTTGGAGGAGTTGGGCCATACCGCAAAATATGTGATGATGTTGCAGCTAATTCCTATAAAGGTTTCTCCTTAAACAGTCTTACCGGACAAAAGATATAATCTATGATAATAAAATTTGATAAATGAAGGCTCCTTAAATGACAGCGAATACAATAAGCGAATCAGACCATTTATGATTTAAGGGATGGCATCGGTACAAAGATCTTCGGAAAGCACATAAAGTAGGCATGGAATGCGGAGTGGCACTTCACGGGTAAACCCGTGAAGTGTATTTAAGTAATCAATTAATTCATAATCAAAGGGGGATTTTATGAAGGCATTAGTTATAGAGGACGTCAAGAAGGCCGTTGTTAAAGAAGTTCCGCCACCAGAAATTGATCAGGATGGTATTCTAATAAAAACAATGGCGAACGGTGTTTGTCGTAGTGACTGGCATGTATGGGTCGGTGATCACGGAATTATTCAGCCGATTATTGGTCATGAATTTGCTGGGATTGTAGAGGAAGTTGGCAGCAATGTAAAGAATTTTAAGCGAGGTGACCGTGTAATTGTTCCGTTTTCAGGCAGTGACGGAACTTGCCCGCATTGTATTGCTGGGAATACTCACTTGTGTGAATCCTTTCTCGTTCCGGGTACTGCTTATCAAGGTGGATATGGAGAATATGTAGGTGTTCCAAAGGGGGATCGTAACGCGATTCATCTTCCAGAAAGCTTGAACTATGCCGATGCCGCAGCACTCGGATGCCGTTTTATGACTGCCTATCATGGTATAGTCGATCGTGTAAATGTACTACCAGGTGAAAAAGTGGTAGTTTACGGGTGTGGTGGGATCGGGCTCTCTACGATTCAGATTGCTTCTTCCATGGGAGCATATGTAATAGGTGTTGATATAAATGAAGGAAATCTTGAGCTTGCAAAGAAACTGGGTGCTGACAGCGTTATTAATAGCAAGCATCTTAACCCAGTGGAAGCTGTTAAAGAACTGACAAAAGGCGGTGCTGATGTGTCCGTAGATGCTCTTGGGATCACAGAAACGTGTCTGAACGGTATCAATAGCTTGAGAAAAGGGGGACGCCATCTGCAGGTTGGGGTTACTACCAAAAAAGAGGGAGGTTTTATACCGATCCCCATTGATGAGATGGTTATAAGTGAAAAGTCATTTATAACAACACTTGGCATTCCGGCATTCCGTTTCCCATCCCTTTTGGAACAGGTGGCCACAGGAAAATTAGACCCAAGCAAAATGGTTTCAGGCCATATTAAACTTTCTGAGGTAGAAAGAATTTTTAAAGATATGAGTGATTTTAAAACGACCGGTACTTTTGTTGTAACAGATTATAGTTGATCCTCCATATTTTTACAAAAATAGAAGATTAAAGACAATCGGGAGTGTAAAGATTTTTGGGTTTTTATAGTGTCGTTATTCATCTAAGTTTCTTCCATTTATTTAGGTTTAGTGTTGACATACCTGATTTATCAGTAAAGTTAGAAAGGTTTTGCTAACATAAGGCAAATTAACGGAGGCTTTTCATGAGTGCAGCGCACTTTTTGGGAGGCTTCTTTTAATTTTTTATGTTACGTAAAGGACACATTGTTCACAAAGTAACAATTAAGTATTAATCAAGGTATACATAACTACATCAATATGGATTCACTACTTTTGCCATGTAAATGGTATTGGTATAGCGTAGCTGTTCTTAAATTTAAAGTAAAATTTGAAATATTATTTGGCCCAGAAGAAATTAACCCTGGGCTTTCCATGTAATTTTTATGTGAAAACTATACCATATCTTTCATGTAGTCCTAGGTCATACTTTATCACCTGTTTCGGATACTATGCTGGTGAAAGGCAATACTAAAAAGCATAGTAAACGAAGAGAGGTGTTAAGATGTCGGAAGCAACCACTCAAGAGGGACAATTTATTCACAGATCAAACATTTGGCAGATCGGCTTTTTCTCACTTAATAATGCAGCAACAAACCTATATTTCTTTTTACTTGGATTAGTTTCCTATTATGCAACTGGTGTTGCTGGACTAGCGGTTGTGGTTGTAAGTACAATTCTAACTGCCTTACGGGTTTTTGATGGTATCACAGATCCGATTATAGGATATATTGTTGATCGTACGAATACAAGGTTTGGGAAATTTAGACCTTTTATGGTGTTAGGGAATATTATCCTTGCTATTTCAACTATCATTATGTTTATGGTAACCCATCACTTGCCTGAAGGATTACGTATGGTGTTTTTTATTTGCATGTATGCAATCCATATTATCGGTTATACCTTTCAAGCAGTTTGTACAAGAGCTGCTCAAACAGTATTGACCAATGATCCCAAACAACGTCCGCTTTTTTCAGCCTTTGATGCAACGTTTACAACCATTATTTTTGTTGGTGGGCAGGTCGTTCTTGCGTCTTATCTAGTTCCGAAATACGGAGGGGAATTTTCAGAAGCTTTATTTACTGAGTTAGTAACGTATGGGGTAGTAACTGGAGCAATATTTACAATTTTTGCTGTAATTGGCATATGGAATAAAGATCGTCTCGAATTCTTTGGTTTTGCCGAAAAATCAGTGAAGACAAAGTTCAGCGAATATTGGCCTGTAATTAAAAGAAATCGACCTCTCCAAATGCTCGTAATTGCAGCCTCCACGGACAAGCTTGCTAATAGTATCCTAAGGCAGCCTGCTGTTCCAGTTATGTTTTTTGGCATCCTAATAGGGAATTATGCATTAAGCGGAACAATCCAAATGATCACCATCCTTCCTACTTTGCTGATTACATACATTGGAATTGGGATAGCTAGGAAATCAGGTATGAAAAGGATTTTTGTGTATGGGACTTGGGCAGCGCTTCTTTGTTTCGCTGGTGTCCTGGGATTGTTGATGATTATAGATCCGGAAACAATTTCTCTTACCGATATGGGGCTGAGTACATTTCTATTTCTTGCATTATATGGTCTAGGAATGGGGTTTGCTGGATTAACGGGGAATATGATCATCCCTATGATTGCTGATACTTCGGATTACGAAACCCATATTACAGGCAGGTATATACCGGGAATGATTAGTACCATCTTTTCTTTTGTTGATAAGTTAGTTTCTTCCTTAGCAACGACCATTGTTGGGTTTTTATTAGCATCTATTGGATTTAAAGAAGTTTTCCCGCAGGTAGGTGAGGAGTTGACATCCTCACTGCTAATCATGACGTTGGCTTTCCAATTTGGCTTCCCTATATTCGGATGGGTAGCGTCACTGCTAGCGATGAAATTTTACGAGTTGAATGGCAGGAGAATGCATGAGATACAAGAAGAAATTTCAGATGTTAAGAAACTACTTGTGTCCAAGAATCAGATTACACTTCCAGATCCTGAATAATGTCGTAAAAATAATCTTTTCTTCATATAGGGTAGAGTGCCAAAATAATCAGTGAGGCTGGGACGTTATCATCCCGGCCTTTTGCTTTATCCAACTCTTCCTAAGCGTTCTTATCCAAATCTTGGGTTCAGGAGCTCAGGAAACTTCTGACATTTTTCCTAATTTTGATGGAAACATCTAGATTTAGGTTAGTTTACTTCTTTTTCGGGGTAGGAATAAGAAGAATTTAAAACTTTAAGAATGGTGATCATATGGGGCTCTTTTACTATATCAAGAAATATTTTAAAATGTCGAGACGTCAGCGGAAGAGTGAATTAAAATCAACGCTTTGGTTTATGCCTCTTTGGTATATAGTTGGAGCGATTGGTCTATCCGCTTTAACCTTTTACCTTGATTATGTGGTTGATGTCAGTTTATACCTGCCAGCCGCAATCGGTTTCAGCGGACAGACCCTTCAAGTGCTTTTGAGTGCACTGGTAGGAGGGGTGCTCACCTTGAGCGCTTTTACAATTAATTCCCTGCTCGTCGCCCTGACGACGTTCAGCGGGCAGTTCTCTTCCAAAATGCTTGTAAACTTTGTCAGTGATCGAGCGACACAACACGTTCTCGGTATTTTTAATGGGAGCTTTATATATGTGCTGTTAAACTTCTTATACGTTACACATGAAGAAGAAGAGTATATTTTTGCGACACCGATCTTATCAATCCTGACAGCTATTACAGCTGCTGTGACTTTTATTTATTTTATCAACCATACAACCACTTGGATGCAGGTTCATAATATTAGCTTTAATATGAATGCAAAGTCGAAACAGGTGCAAGCTTCTCTCGAAAAAGAATTGAGGCCTTACGTCCGTGAGGGAGAGGTGAATAGGGAGTCCCTCCCCCTTGAGTCTGATGGAGAAGTTATAAAGGCCAGACAATCAGGTTATCTTCAAGTCGCTGATTTTTCCAGACTGATTAAGCAGGCGAAAAGAGACGACAGCCTCCTAAGGTTCGAGGTACGTATCGGAGAATTTGTAGTAGAAGGAACACCGTTGCTGACTTATTGGGAATATGGAGAAACCATTAATCCTGAGCGGTATTACAGGTCCATTGAGATTGGGATTAAACAAACAGAAATTCAAGATCTGGAGTATGGATTGATAAAGCTTGCCGAAGTAGCCATCAAGGCTTTCGGTCATAACGACCCTCTTACGGTTACAAATACGATTCATCAAATTGCTGATTTGCTCAAAAAGATCGGCCAGTCTACGAACTTCTCTCCCTACCTTTTTGACCAGGAGCAGAAGCTTCGTGTCATCTTAAACCAAAAGGATTTTCAA
Organism: Virgibacillus sediminis; assembly: GCF_042643265.1. NCBI lineage: Bacteria > Bacillati > Bacillota > Bacilli > Caryophanales > Bacillaceae > Virgibacillus > Virgibacillus sediminis. The sequence goes on from NZ_JBHRRZ010000001.1 coordinate 115,978, forward strand.
TATTATCTTCATAAGGGATTCGCATCCATTCGTGAGTATGCTAACCAAAACTCAATAGTTATAACGGAGCTTATAACGATGGTGTCTCTGCTGAGTAAAACGATGGATAGGGAGGTACATCAAGATTTATGGGAATTTGCCCGCCAGACCATTTTTGGATTTGATAACTATAGCCTATATGAAAATGACTGCTTGTATATTTTAGAGCAATTATCCGAGCTTGCTAAAAACACAGACAACCAGAAGGATTATCTTTTCCTGCTTGAATATATGCTGCAGCGGGTCAATTCGAAGAGTGCTTACAAGGTTCATTCTGCTCCTTAACCAACTGAAGGTCAATGAAGAGTTTAGAATGTTAGAGTTACCAACTTAACATGAAGTAAAACGCACATAAAAAGAAACTTTCAAATTAAGAACTATTTATCCCGACGGGGCGTTTCTGGTACATGCAGGAACGCTTTTTCACTGTCTGGTGTGTTATTTGAACAGAGGAAAGCTTTTGGCGTTAGGGATGTATAGATCTGTAAATATCAACATATGTATTAGGGTTGCCATTCAAAAGAAGGGAGGATTCATATATGTTTACACAGTTTAAGTACTGGGAGCCTTATGTCAGCCCGTTTGATCCATGCAAACCAATGCGAGTAAAAAGTTATTCCACACCTCCACAACTCTATATGGGATTTCAGCCCCAGGGACTAGAACAATATAAAACCGCGAAAGAAGCATTATACTGTGGAACACTTTGGCCACAACTTTTTAGTCCTTATCCTGATCCTAATCCACACTTACGGGGTGAGAAAAATGAGTAAGCAAATGCCTCCTGAATATTACCGACTCCTAGAGGAAATTCAGGCAAATGACTTCGTTGTACTTGAATTAAATTTGTATCTGGATACCCATCCGAATGATTATAAGGCTATTGAACAATTTAATAACCTTTCAAAGAAAAGCATGGAGTTAAAAATTCATTTTGAAAAACGTTTTGGACCGCTTATGCACTTCGGGAAAAGCTTTTCCAATTATCCCTGGAATTGGGATGATTCTCCGTGGCCTTGGCAAGTGTAAACATTTGGTTTAGAGATTTACTAATGGGAGGAGATAAGTAATGTGGTATTATGAAAAAAAGCTCCAGTATCCTGTAAAAGTCAGCGAGTGTAATCCTAGACTGGCCAAATATTTAATAGAACAGTATGGCGGGGCTGACGGGGAATTAGCAGCTGCACTCAGGTACTTAAATCAACGCTACACGATTCCGGATAAAGTGATTGGTCTGTTAAACGATATCGGAACGGAAGAATTTGCTCATCTAGAGATGATTGCTACCATGGTTTACAAGCTAACTAAAGATGCGACACCCGAACAATTAAAAGAAGCAGGGATTGGAGAACATTATGTAAACCACGATAAGGCACTTTTTTATCATAATGCAGCCGGAGCTCCCTTTACAGCAACTTATATCCAAGCTAAAGGGGACCCTATTGCCGATTTGTATGAAGATATTGCTGCAGAGGAAAAAGCGCGGGCGACATACCAGTGGATTATTGATATGTCCGATGACCCGGACTTGAATGACAGTTTGAAGTTCCTCCGGGAAAGAGAAGTCGTACACTCCCAGCGTTTTAGAGAAGCGGTCGAGATACTGAAAGCAGACAGAGATACAAAGAAGGTTTTTTAAAGTATAGGATTTCCCCAAAATCAAACGCTTAGCTTTGTCTGAAATGATATCATAGTTTCAAATACTGCCTCAGTTGAGATCGTTGTAATAAATGGATATATAGATAGTCTGCTAAGTTGATATGCTCTCTTTGTATGGAAAGTTTAAGAGACGAACTAAAGTGTGAAGGAGGCTCTCCCTTTTCAAGATAAGAGGGGTCTGTACAGGAAGATAGAAGAGGGAGAACCTTCCATAAATTGTATGCTTCATTTTTATATATGAATCTATCCCTTATCAAACATAATGGGCCCGATTATAGCTAAGCTCATAATCGGGCCTATTTACAACTATCATTTTTTTTAAGCTATCTTTTTGCATGCTTCTGCGCATTTAAAGCAAGCATCCGCACACCTCTGGCAATGTTCATGGTCATGTTTCTTGCATTCATTGCCACAATCTTCACAGATTTTCGCACAAACAGACGCCAGTTCGGAAACATATCGGGAATTACGGGAAATAGCTTGTTCAAGGTAGCTGCAGATGTCGGCGCATTCACGGTCCAATCGAATGCACTCAGCCATCATTTTTACATCTTCTTCTTGCAGACAGGCATCAAAGCAGTGGTTACACTCTTCCATGCACTCATGTAAGGTTTGTAGTAATTCCTGGTTTTGTTCATGTGACATTTATATTACCTCCTATCTTCTAATTACATAGAAAGTTTTCCCGGTGCTAGTCCTCGTAAACAGGTATTGAAAAATTCCATAAAAATTGCATGAATATTTAACATTCCATTAAAAGGAAGAATAGCTTTCTAATTATGTAATTGTGTCATAGGGGTTGATTAAGGCTAACATGACCTTGACATGAGTAAGCATCATGTTAACAAGCATATATAGAAGTGCCACCGCTCAACTTCTTAATAAATCAGCACTATTCGGTTTACAACCCATCCACTGTCCACCAAAAATGGATTGCAAATGAAGCTAAAAATACAGCTAAAAGTATGTCAAATAGAAACTACGTATCGGCCTTGATGATGAATAACCAAAACGCAAGGAATGTTCATGTAGAAATGGCTCTGCAACAGTTAGCTATACAGGAAAGACTTGAAGGATTTATTAGCAGAAAAGGTTGGGGATTCTTTCCAAAAGCAACGCAGGAGGAACAGCTTCAAACATATCAACAATTTCAACCTTATTTATAACACCCTCATGTGCTTCCAAGTGTTCGGCCATAAGGCCAAGGTCTACCGACGGCAACATTGCCATATGATCACCTTTCTCCTTGAAATAAACTTCCCTTACAAAATATGATACTGAACCAGTCCTTGTAAAATTCGTCTATCTACATAATTTCTTGACAATTTTTTAATAAAATAATAGGTGTATCATGAAAAGAGTGAGGGAAAAGTTGAAAAATAAAAGTACACTTAGTTCGGCAATAATAGTCTAAATGCAGTAATAGACCCTGAAAGGAGAATGTAATTTGGCAAAAGATCATGAACAACATACCAATCACAAACATCCTCATGACCATCACAATGAACATCCCTCACAGACCGTCAACCAGAATAACGGGCATGACAACCATACAAGTACACATGAAGTTCACAATCAAAAGGAACATGCTCATTCCCACAATCATGAAGGACATCATGGGGGACATGACCAACATAGTCATGGGGGTCACCATGGCCACGGGGATATGATTGCCGATTTTAAGAAACGTTTTTATACCTCTCTTATATTAACCATTCCAATATTGGCTCTGTCTCCTATGATTCAAATGTTCCTCGGAGTGGACTGGGGATTCCCCGGTGATCTCTATATCTTATTTGCTTTATCTACGGTTGTCTTTTTCTATGGAGGGTGGCCTTTTCTTACTGGAGCCGCCAGTGAGTTAAGGGAAAAGAACCCGGGAATGATGACACTGATTGGACTGGCCATTACCATTGCGTATGGCTACAGTACAATAGTAGTATTCGGATGGGAAGGAGATCAGCTTTTCTGGGAATTGGCAACCCTTGTCGACATCATGCTGCTCGGGCACTGGATTGAAATGCGATCCATTATGGGGGCTTCCAATGCATTGGAACAATTGGTCAAACTGATGCCCAATGAAGCTCATCGATTGAATGAAAAAGATGAGGTAGAAGACGTTCCTGTTTCTGAATTAAAAAGTAAGGATCATGTTTTGATCAAGCCTGGGGAAAAGATACCGGTGGATGGAACAATAGTGGATGGGAACTCTGCGATTGATGAAGCGATGCTGACTGGAGAATCGGTTCCTGTCGAAAAGTCCACTGGAGATGAGGTCATTGGTGGTTCTATTAATAAAGAAGGTTCCTTAACCGTTCAAGTGGAAAAAACGGGTGAAGAATCCTACTTATCTAAGGTAATTACAATGGTAAAAGAGGCACAGGAGTCCAAATCGAAAACCCAGGATTTAACGAACCGGGCGGCCAAGTGGCTGTTTTATCTTGCCCTAGTGGCAGGCTTCCTCACGTTGTTCATTTGGTTGCTGCTAGGGTATTCCTTTGATGCTGCCCTTCAGCGTATGGTGACAGTAATGGTTATTACCTGTCCGCATGCCCTTGGGTTGGCAGCTCCGCTTGTAGTCGCAGTATCCACGGCCATTTCAGCGAAAAACGGCCTCTTGATCCGTAATCGAGGAAACTTTGAAGAAGCCAGGAATCTAAACGCCGTTGTTTTCGATAAAACCGGCACCCTAACCAAGGGAGAATTTGGGGTAACGGATGTTGTTCCCAGAGAAGGCTACTCGGAAGAGGATGTCGTATATTATGCCGCAAGTCTAGAACAGCAATCAGAACATCCAATTGCAGCCGGTATTGTAAACGAGGCAAAAGAAAAAGTGATTCATTTAGGTAAAATAGAGGAATTTCAGTCGATTACTGGTAAAGGGATTGAAGGAAAAGTCGATGGGAACAAGATTAACGCCGTCAGTCCTGGCTATGTAAAAAGCCAGAACCTAGTATATGATAAAGATCTCTTTAATCAGATGTCAGAAGAAGGAAAAACAGTTATATTCGTATTAATGAACGATACGTTAATCGGTATGATCGCCCTTGCAGATATGGTTCGGGATACAGCGAAGGAAGCTGTGGCAAGATTACGGGATAAAGGTATACGCTCCATTATGCTTACAGGCGATAATAAAAAAGTGGCTAATTGGGTAGCAAAGCAATTGGGTATTGATGAAGTGTACGCGGAGGTATTGCCGGATGACAAAGCCAATCAAGTAAAGAAAATCCAAGGAAAAGGCTGCAAGGTTGCCATGACAGGCGACGGTATCAATGACGCTCCGGCTCTTGCGACAGCTGATTTAGGCATCGCAATCGGGGCGGGAACGGATGTGGCAATGGAAACGGCAGATGTCGTTTTGGTAAAGAGCAATCCAAACGACGTAGTAGGACTCATGGATTTATCGAGGAAGACCTACCGAAAGATGGTACAAAACCTGTGGTGGGCCACGGGCTATAACATTGTGGCAATTCCGCTTGCGGCGGGTATTCTGGCACCAATCGGGATTGTATTAAGTCCAGCGGTCGGAGCCGTGTTAATGAGTTTAAGTACGGTAATTGTAGCTATTAATGCCCAGTTGTTAAAGGCATAAGTAATTGACAAGGAAGGAATGGAACGAAGGAAAAGTGAAACATGACTGGCTTAATATTGAGAAGGGAAAAGCCAAAATAATTCATAAGAAAAAGCTGTCCTCATATGACAGCTTCATATGTCTTTACTTCTTTAATTTTTATTCATCCCTGTAAAACTAGTGCTAGGTTCAGCGCCGATGGTCCTATGCATTGAGTGGTACATTTCTTTTATCTACTCTCTGGACCAATCAGGATGAACTTGTTCCATTGCTTTTTTCATTTGTCCATAATTTAACAGGTATTAACAGGCCTGTTTTTACCATGAATCTTGAAACACGAATAATTGAAAACGTGCATAGGAGACCATCATATTACGATTGTCCTCGGATTCACAAAAATTATCAACAAATTATAAAAATAAAGAGAAGGGGACAGGAAGACTTTGATTTAACTATGTTTGTGATGCAAACGTCTGTGTTTATGGTTATGGACTCATTATCCTATTATAGTCGGTACACTTCCATATGGTGTTTCTTTGTCAGTTGCTCTATAGGAGTTAGAATTTCCTAAGAGAAAATATGGCTGATGGGTAGGTGGTTCATTAGAATACATCAACTTTTTATCAGGGTCTTATGATTATGAATACCTCCATGTGTACACACTAAGTTCATGTATATAGTGGAGGGGGAATTCGTATGACCAATTCGACACTATTCCGACTCGGATACGTGGCAATGAGTGTAAATGTAAAAAATTGTTCGCCATCGCAAACGATGACTTACAAGCGGTTTCAGCAACTTAAAGATAAAGAGGCGGCGATCTCACGTTTAGAACGAATTGCTCAGTCAAACATTCATAATTGCCTCCGTTTACTAAAACACAATCTTGCTCATGATATTAGATTTTTCAGGCTTAGTTCACGCCTGGTACCGCTCGCCACCCATGAGGATTTGACCGGTTGGGATTACATGGAAGCGATACGTGATGATTTGCGGGTATTAGGAGATTTTACCCGAAAACACAACATGCGTGTTGATTTTCATCCAGATCATTTCGTTGTTTTAAATAACCCAAAAGAGGAGATTTTCACCGGATCGGTTAAAAGCCTTCTTCACCATGTTCAGTTACTGAACGGCATGGGAATTGATTTAACCCATCGCAGTGTTCTGCACGTCGGGGGTACTTATAAAAACAAACCTATGGCATTGGAACAATTTATCTCTAACTGGTCATATGTTCCTGCCAGTGTTCAAAAAATGTTGATGATTGAAAACGACGACAAATCGTTTAACTTGCAGGATTGTCTCTATCTTGGTGAGAAATTGGGGATTCCAGTGGTGTTCGACTACCATCACCACTTGGCCAACCACGAAGAAGCGGATTGGGCGCTGAACTGGGATCGGGTCATAAACACCTGGGGAAATTCACCTCTTCCCTTAAAAATGCATATCTCCAGTCCGAAAAGTGAACAAGCCTTTAGGAGTCATGCCGATTTGGTTGATCCGGATATGTTTATGCGATTTTTAAAAGAGGTCAATGGGTCTGTTCCACAGATGGATTGCATGATTGAAGCGAAGAGAAAAGATAGTGCTTTATTTCAGTTGACACAGGATTTAAAAGGTAGGGACGATATTGAAATGGTCGATGAGGCGAGTTTTTACGTAAAAGCCTAGAAAAGCGGATCAGGGTGTTAAAAAGGCACAATAAGCAAATACTGCTTATTGTGCCTTTTCTGATATTCTTTCAACCATTTAAATAGCTGCAAGTTACATGTCCAACAGCTTTTGCTGCTACAAGTATTGCGTCTTCATCAATATCAAATTTCGGATGATGATTAAAATATGGTTCCTCTACGCCTTTTGGTGTACAACCAATATAGAAATAAGAACCGGGAATTTTCTCCAAATAGTACGCAAAATCATCTGATGGCGACATCTTAGGAAATTCTTTAACTTCCGTAATACTTTCGTCTTCAACCCCATCCAAAGCCTCGGCAACAAATGAAGTCAATTCAGGGTCATTATACAATGGCGGATAATCAGGTGTATAGGTAAGATCACACGTAACGCCAAAGGTTTCTTGCAAACCGTTTGTAATTCGATGGACTTCTTTGTCGATAACGTCTTGTGTTTCTTCATCTGAATAACGGATATCGCCTTCAATTTCGATGCTGTCTTTAATCACGTTAAAACTGCCTTTGCCATCAAATGAACCAATCGTCACCACTCCGCCAGTTAGAGGATCTATCTTGCGGCTGACAACCGTTTGTACTGTGGTGACGAAGTATGAACCGGCAACAATGGCATCATTTGCTTTATGTGGGGAAGAGCCATGGCCGCCAGTTCCCTGAATCCGCAATTTAAAATAGGTTCGTCCATTAAACGAATACCCGCTATGATAACCAACCGTTCCAGCGGGCGCCATGGGTAACACATGAATACCGAAAATGGCATCTAGATCATCAAGCATCCCAGAATCCATGATGCTTTTTGCACCGCCAGGAGGTTGCTCCTCCGCGTGTTGGTGAATGATTTTAATGGTTCCTTTGATTTGGTCCTTCAGTTGGATGAGGCAGTCCGCCAAAATTAATAAATACGCTGTATGGGCGTCATGGCCGCATGCATGCATGACACCTTCATTTTTTGATTTAAACGGAACGTCCGCTTCCTCTGTGATTGGCAGCGCATCAAAATCGGCACGCAGGCCGATTGTTTTTCCTTCGCCATCCCCTTTAATTGTTACAATAATGCCATGTCCATTCCCTACATTCGTTTCAATGTCCACTTCTTTACCTTCATAGAAATCTTTAATATATTTAGCTGTTTTATCTTCTTTGAAGGACAGCTCTGGATTTTCATGTAGATGCCGGCGGATCTCAATCATTTCCTCTTTACGCGACTCAAGCATTTCCATTAATTTTTCTCTCATACATTCATTTCCTTTCTGTCTTAAGTGCTTTTTTCTGTTACTACATTTGATAAATAGGTAGTAGCTTCGTTAACAACTGTTAAGGTATCTAAACAATAGCGACAATCGATTGCTCCATTCCGGGGTCAGTGGAATTTGCCGTGCTTTTGATTGGTGAAGTATTATCTGGACTCCACATGTTTAGGAACTAAAGCTATAATGGAAATCAATGAAACAATAGCAAAAATTACATTTGTAATAATCCCTGCTGTTGCCGCAACTTCCACTGAACTGAAGGCTGCTACAGCCCCATATACGGTACCTGAGATCGCAATCCCGAATGCATTGCCTAATGAGCTCGCCATTTTATAAATACCCGAGGCCTCGCCAACCTTATTATCTGGTGAGGATGAGACGGCTGTATCAGTAGACGGTGTCGCATACATACCCAGACCTAAACCAAACAGGATAAATCCAAGAAATACTGCAATGGTATACCAAAGGTCAGGTAAAAAGGTTACTCCCATGATAGCAACACCAATTAATGTGGATATAGTCCCCCAAATCATCGGGTTTCTAGCACCGACACGCTGCATTACTTTTTCACCTACCCGAATTAAGGAAAGTACTGCTATCAAATAACCGATGGATAACATACCTGATTGGAATTCTGTAAAGCCACGGCCCACTTGGACATACGTATTAGCCACAATAAGTGTACCTGCTACAGCATTTAAGAAGAAATTCGATATGGTTGCGCCTGTATAAGATTTGTTTTTAAATAATTTAAAATCAATAAGCGGCGTCTGTTCCCGATTTTTTTCATAGCGCACGAAAGCAATAATACCGCCGATTACAACAGCCATTAAAATCAGGGTTATCGGGCTAGTCCAGCCCAAGGTTTCACCTTGTGTAATAACAATGTTCAGCGACAATATCGCGACAATAAATATGGCTAATCCGCCAAAGTCAAATTTAAATTTGCCTTTTGTCTCAGCCTTACTTTCTGGTACCTCTCTAATCAGCCACATAGCAAGTAAAGCGAAGATGATGGAAAAGATGAAAATCCATTTCCACCCCATATAGGTTGCAATTGCACCACCAGCAAAAGATGTTATACCAGACCCACCCCAAGAGCCGATGGACCAATAACTTAATGCACGCTGGCGTTCTCCACCTTCAAAAAATGCTTTCATTAAAGCAATGGTTGCTGGCATGATACACGCTGCAGACAAGCCTTGTAATGCACGTCCGATTATCAATAGGATTGAGCCTTGTGCCAACACGAGTAATAAGGAACCAATCACACTTAAAATCAAACCAATATAGGTGATTTTTTTCCTCCCTAATCGATCTGCTAAACCGCCAGCTACAACGATGAAAAGTCCGGAAAATAGGGAGGTGAGACTGATTGCAATATTTAGTGTCCCCATGTTAACGCCCAAATCTCTTTGTACTGCAGGAACAATGTTTACCATTGCCTGGGCAAAGAGCCAGAAAGTGATTACCCCAAACACGATTCCTATGATTAATTTATTTGTACCTCGATAGGTTGTTCCATCCATATTACATCCTCCTTAGTTTTGCAACTTTTCAAGCAAACTGAATCTCGCTTATTGTGTGGTTTCTTGGCCGTAAATATACGTGCATGAAAAGAATGATAAGAGGTTGATGGGACAACACCGATTACTATATTACACAGAGAGAAAGAGTATATTTTTTCTATTGGAGAAAGGAAGGTGAAGGTAATGGCACTTCGACGATGGAAAAATGAAACGGAAGCTATTTATTAGAGGAAGAAGACATTACGTTTTATCCAAAAATGTCAACTTTTAAATTAAAAGGTTTACAAATACCGCTAATTTCTTTTATAATCACTTATAAAGGAGAGGGGGGGGGTGTAATTTGAAAAATGTTGGACGGTGCTGGTTTTGTAATGAGAAATTTATTTACCCGGGGATCGCTTCGAAGGATCATTGCGTCAATCGCTCCTTTTTCGGTAGCCAACGATTAACCAGCCACTCCACTGTACCACTCTGTTAACTACATAAACTGGAGTGCCAATTTAAGCCATTTTTGAAAGCCGAATAACAGTTCTTATTTTCAGTTGCTTTACGGCAGAGAAATTGAAACGACATGAGTATTACCGTTTTATAAAACTGCAGATTGATTAAAAACATATCAATAAAACAACCATAGGTCGCACGTCCTTTGGAAGCTGGCCCCGGAAAATTTCAGCTAGCAAGAGATTACCATCCGTGCAAATCATTATCAAAACAAAAAAGTTAGGGCAAGGGGGAGTATAATGTTGAACTTTAAAGCATTAGCAAATGATGTCATTAATGGTTATGAGATTACAGAGGGAGAAGCGATGAAAATTTTAGAATGTCCGGACGAAGATATTCTAGAACTGCTGAACAGTGCTTATTTAATTCGAAAAAATTACTACGGAAATAAAGTAAAGCTGAATATGATCATTAATACAAAATCTGGGGCTTGCCCGGAAAACTGTGGATATTGCGCTCAATCAAGGGATTCAACTCATCCAATTCAAAAATATCGGATGATGCAAAAAGAGTCGATTGTGGAAGGGGCAGAAAGGGCTCATAAACTAAATTCAGGTACCTATTGTATTGTTGCTAGTGGACGTGGACCGACCAACCGGGAATTAGAGCAAGTCACAAGCGCCGTCAAAGAAATAAAACAAAAATATGACTTAAAAATTTGTGCCTGCTTAGGAATACTTAAACCTGGACAGGCTGAACAACTAAAGGATGCCGGTGTGGACCGGTACAATCACAATATCAACACTTCAGAAAATCACCACGATAATATTACCACCAGTCACAGCTATCAAGACCGCGTCGCAACAGTAAACAAAGCGAAAAATGCAGGGATCTCACCATGTTCAGGTGTCATTGTTGGTATGAGAGAAACAAAACAGGACGTCATACAGATGGCTACAGCACTGAAACAATTAGATGCTGATTCCATTCCAGTTAATTTTCTGCACGCAATGGAAGGAACATTATTAGAGGGGACTGATGAATTAAATCCCTTATATTGTTTAAAGGTATTGAGTCTGTTCCGTTTCATCAATCCAACGAAAGAAATACGTATCTCTGGGGGACGTGAAGTGAATTTACGCAGTTTACAGCCACTTGGTTTGTATGCAGCAAACTCCATTTTCATCGGGGACTATTTGACAACTGCTGGACAAGAAGGGACAAAAGATCACCAAATGCTAAAAGATCTTGGTTTCGAGGTTGATTATGCTGGAAGCGAACAGCCAATTTAGTATCTTGAATTAAAGATGACTTCTATTAAGAAGGTGACAATAAATCGCCATGTGATTAGATCACATGGCGATTTATTTTATTTCCGATCTTTTTCTTCATATAGTAAATGGTTCATCTCGATTCTTTTGGGGAGACGGCCGAGGGACTGGTTTGTGTTTGCTGGTAATGTCCATCTGCCGAAAGTTAAGCAGGTGAGAGTTATAATCTTCCTATACAGCATAAGAATTTTTTCTTTTCTCAAGACCTAAAAGAAAGGGGTTAACATGAATATTAAAAAAGAGTAAGAATCTTTATAAAAAACCTTGACTTGAAAGCGGTTATCGTTAATAATATTAATTGGAAATGATAATCATTCTCAATAATCTTAGGAAGAAAAGGAGCTACATAACATGTACAAAAAAATACTATTCTTTATTTCTCTAGTATTCTTAGTGGTTGTTTTAGCCGCTTGTGGCAACCAAGAGTCAGGTGGCGAAGAAGCCAATGAGAACGAACCCAGTGAAGAAGAAGTCAATCTTTATACCAGCCGACATTACGATATAGATGATGAGCTCTACAAGCAATTTCAAGAAGATACTGGTATAAAAGTTAACGTCATTGAAGGGGAGGCCGATGAGTTAATTGAGCGTATGAACCGTGAAGGTGAACAAACGGCTGACTTGTTCTACACAGCTGATGCAGGGCGCTTGCACCGTGCCAAAGAGCAAGGATTATTACAAAGTGTAGAAAGCGATATTTTAGATGAAAATATTCCTGAAAAATTAAAAGATGTTGACCAAGAGTGGTTTGGCTTAACGAAACGTGCTCGTGTCATCGTCTATCATGAGGATCGGGTGGACCCAAGCGAGCTATCGACTTACGAGGATTTAACGGATTCAAAATGGGAAGACCGTATTCTCATCCGTTCATCAGAAAATATTTATAACCAATCTCTCCTAGCATCCTTTATAGAGTTACATGGGCGTGATGAAGCTAAAGCTTGGGCTGAAGGAATCGTAGAGAATATGGCCCGTGATCCACAAGGTGGCGACCGCGACCAGGCCAAAGGAGTCGCAGCCGGTGAGGGTGATATTGCGGTTATGAACACGTATTACCTTGGCGGCATGTTAAATTCAGTAGATGAAGAAGAAGTAAAAGTCGCAGAGCAATTAGGTGTCTTCTTCCCTAATCAGGATACAACGGGAACCCATGTGAATGTAAGTGGCATTGGTATAACGAAGCATGCACAAAACAAAGAAAATGCCATTAAACTAATCGAGTTCTTATCATCAGCAGAAGTGCAAGAACAGTTTGCAAGTGCAAACTATGAATATCCGGTCAACCCTGAGGTGGAACCAGCTGAAACCCTTAAACAATGGGGCGACTTTAAAGAACAGGATATTAATCTATCCGTGTTAGGTGAAAACAATGCTGAAGCTGTGAAAATTTTTAATGAGGTTAACTGGAAGTAAGAACATATCAGATTAGGTTGTTGGCTCCAACAACCTAATCTTCTTGTATATTTTCGGAACAAATTAAAAAGATATTTCCTTTCGAGGCGAGGATTTTGTAAGATGGATAAGGTGTACAGGATTGAAAGGCGTGAACTACGTGGAATTGTTAAGAAATATTAAAAATAACATAAATAGTTGGACTATATTAAGTATTATATTTGTATGTCTCATATTACTGCCAAACTTATCCATCATCATACAATTCTTTAATGAACCCAATGAAAATTGGTTCCATATAAAAGAATACATGCTTAATACGTATATCACCAATTCTCTGATACTCGTCCTATTTGTTGGACTATTTGCAGCTTTAATTGGGTCAAGTTTAGCCTGGATTATATCTGCGTACGACTTCCCGTTACGCGGCTTCTTCCAGTGGGGGCTGATTTTACCGTTAGCGATCCCTCCATATATTGGCGCTTACACCTATCACGGTATATTGAATTATACGGGGATCATTCAAACCACATTAAGAAACCAACTTGATATAACGGTAAATCAGCAATACTTTAATATTATGAACATGCCAGGTGCAATTTTTATATTTGTGATTTTTCTATTTCCCTATGTTTTTACCATCACCAAAGCCTTTCTCGCCAGACAGTCGACTTCCTTGATTGAAAACGCTCGCCTACTAGGAAGCAGTGCTTGGCGAATCTATTTTAAAATTGTATTACCGATTGCTAGAGCCTCGATTGTGGCAGGTGTAAGTTTAGTTGTACTTGAAGTGCTCAATGACTACGGAGTTGTAAAATACTACGGTATTCAAACTTTTACTACGGCTATTTTCCAAACGTGGTTCGGTCTTGGGGATCTTGAATCGGCAATAAAACTGTCGGGAACTCTTATGCTCGTTATATTAGGTATTCTACTGTTGGAGAGAATTTTACGAGGTCGTAAACGTTTCAGCTTTACCACCACTAAAGTTAAGCTGTTACAGCCCGTTAAGTTGAAAGGTCGAAATAAGTGGCTTGCGTTTAGCTATTGTATGTTCATTTTTGCATTTGCTTTTATCATTCCTTTTATTCAATTGATTTTTTGGGCGTTTTTAACGTACGAACAACTCTTCTCCAGTGAGATGTTAAATGTTATTAGTAATACGGTGTCTGTTGCCCTTGTTGCAGCGACAATCGTTACGATTATGGCCGTTGTGATTAGTAATTTTTCACGACTCCATCGAGGTTTATTAGCAAAACTTTTTCCTAAGGTGACAATTTTAGGGTATTCTATTCCTGGGGCAGTCATTGCAGTTGGAATTGTGACTCTGGTCATTGCTATCGATCAAACGATATACCAATGGGGATGGGTATCTTCCTATGTACTAAGTACAAGTATCTTTATGTTAATTTTTGCTTATATCATTCGTTACTTAGCTGTAGGTTACAACTCGGTTGACTCAGGGTTCGAGCGAATTGGCACAAATTTTACAGAGGCTTCCAGGATGCTCGGCAACAATATCACCCAGTCTTTCTTCAAAGTTGATTTCAAACTCATTCGCGGTGCAATTTTCAGTGGATTCATCCTTGTTTTTATCGATATATTGAAAGAGCTCCCATTAACGTTAATCTTAAGGCCTTTTAATTTTGAAACACTTGCAACTAACGCCTTTACGTATGCGACCAATGAGATGATTCACGAAGCTGCTGTTCCATCGGTTTTAATAATTTTGATTAGTGCAGTTTCCATTTACTTTTTCCATTATTTCTTAGAAAGGAAGTAAACTTATGTTTGTTCATATCCAAGACCTGCATTTCAAATACCCAAACGCAAGGGAACTGTCAATTGATGCGTTTAATCTAACCATTAATGAGGGAGAGATTACCACTATATTAGGTGAGTCAGGCAGTGGCAAAAGTACGTTGCTGCGATTGATTGCTGGTCTAGAAATGCCCATCAAAGGAAAAATAATGGTTGGCAAGGACTGTATGTGCAGCCAGTTGAAGTTCGTACAGCCCGAAAAACGCGGTATTGGTATGGTTTTTCAAGATTATGCCTTATTTCCTCATATGACACTGGAAGAAAACATCAAGTTTGGTCTTTTAAAATGGCCGCGTAAAGAGAAACAGATACGGGTAAAAGAAGTGATTGATCTTGTGGATTTAAAAGGGTATGAAAAGCGTTACCCTTATGAGTTAAGTGGTGGACAGCAGCAGCGTGTAGCTTTAGCACGTGCCCTTGCACCAAGGCCTAAATTGCTACTTTTTGATGAACCTTTTAGTAACCTTGATGCAGATTTGCAAATTAAAATTAGAGAAGAACTTCGTGTTATTTTAAAAACAGCCGGTGTGACTTCCATATTTGTTACCCATGATCAAGACGATGCCCAAGCGTTAGCTGATAAAATAGTTATTTTAAGAAAAGGAAAAATAAAAGAGGTGGGATCCCCAGATAAAATCTTTGGTACTGAATGTGATGTTTCCGAACGCTTGGCTGTTAAACCAAGAGTTTTGTCTAAAATATAATTTTCAACTCTCGCAGCTTATGGGCGCGAGAGTTTTTTAATGAACGCCGTCTATTTATTTAAGGGAGAACATGTTAATGGAAGTTTTCCCAATATATTTAGCAGGTATTAGTAATCCTTTTCATCGGGATTGAACAGAGGAAATGTTGTTTTTTCATAAAAATTTGTATATTGTTGCATATAGAGGAATTGATGTGTTTATAAATCACAAAATATATTTTAAAATATATGAAAGCGCTGTCGGGATTCCGTTTTAAAAGAATAATGATGGGAAGTCCAACAGAAATACACTCATTTCATGATCAGTGTTTAGGCTTTACATAGCAATGAAGAGAATGCTCGTATTACTGTTGGAGATATGGAGCAACTTCAGTCAAATTAAATGTGAGCGTTAAATGCTTAACGGCTTGCGCCCAGCTAATATCAAGTTTAGTTATGACAAAATAATTCAGATGAAAAGGGGTATTCACATGAAGAACATCACAATACTTGGAGCAGGGGTTATGGGGCATGGTGCTGCGCAATTATTTGCTCAGGCAGGAAAAAATGTGCGTATCCGGGCTAGACGTGAATCATCTTTGGAAAAAGCAAGGGAACTTATGACTAACAGCTTAGATATCATGGTGGAGAAAGGCATGCTTACCGAAAACGATAGAAAGCAAGCATTAGCCCGTGTAACATATACAACTGATTTGCATGAAGCTATACAAGATGCTGATTTTATTTTTGAATCAATTCCCGAAGTTCTTGAGCATAAATTGGATACTTACGAAATTATTGAAAGCATTGTCTCAGACCAGACGATTATTTCATCTAACACTTCGACTTTCCCATTAGAAGAATTAACACAAAGAGCAGAGCATCCCGGTAGATTTATCATTACTCATTTCTTTAACCCGCCGCAACTTGTGCCGGTTGTGGAGATTGTTAAAGGGGAAAGTACAAACGAAGACACAGTGGACACGACTTATGACTTAATGAAGGAAATCGGAAAATCTCCAGTAGTGTTAAAAAAAGAGATTAAAGGTTTCATCGTCAACCGTGTTCAAGTAGCTATGCTTCGTGAAGCGTTCAACTTAATGGAACAGGGAGTAGCTACTGCAGAAGATATTGATATTGCTATGAAAGGAAGCATGGGCTTTAAATGGGCTTTTTGCGGGCCGATGGAAAGTCAGGACTTAGCTGGTTTGCAAACAACAAAAGCTATGGTTGGAAACATATTGGAAGACCTGTCTAATACAAGAGAAGTTCCTTCCTTTTTATCGGAAATGGTAGAAAATGACCAGCTTGGCATTCGAACTAACGAAGGTTTTTACAAGTATGATGATAATGGGGAAGAAGCAATCCATACTCGAGACGATCATTTCCTTGACCTGCTCAAATTATTACAGGAAAAAGCTGAAAATAAGGAAAGAAACGTACCGACTGCCAAATAAGAAGTATTCTGAATCTGGTCGCGTTGAGCTTAGTTGGATATTTTTTTTTGGCCATAGTCGAATAGGAACCAGTCCACATAGCTATAACTAAGGATAATTTTTGTGCGAATTTATATTTTGGCCAGAAAAAACGGCACCTCAAATTGTTAGACCGTTCCCGGCAATTTGGGGTGCCGTTCTAGTTCTCCTGTTGAATTTCCAGGTCTTCGATTTTTATTGGTTCCCGATATACGTAACCGATTCAATATGTGTGCGCGACAACTTAATTACCTCTTTAATAAATTCCTCTCTAGGGGCTTTAAAATTGGTATTAATCCAGTTGGTTAAAAGGCTATAAAAGCCATATGCTGTGTAGCGTGTAAAGTAATCCATATCTACGGGTATATTGTTGATCGTTTTAAATTGAAATCTTTCCTTGTAGATTCTAAAGATTTTCTGCGGAAATTGTATATGTATCCCGGGTATGGTGTCTTGATAGTTTATCAACTCGAAAAAGTTACGATTCTGATAGATATAGGTGATAATATCAAAGGACCCAGCATTCAGATTAGCAGTATTTATATTTTTTTCCGATTGATACGGATTTCCAACAGCTTCCTCTAACCCCTGAAGCTTGGTATGGAGTAAATCCTCAGCTAAATAGAAGATATCATGGTAATGGATATAGAACGTGCTTCGGTTATATCTGGAATACTGGACAATATCTTTGACTGTAACGGCACTGAAGCCTTTTTCCTTGATCAAGTCAATGAGTGCGAGCTGAAAATGCTCTTTTGTTCTGTTTTTGCGTGGAGTTGAAAGCTGTTTCTTCATTAGAATGCCCCCAATATGAATCAATTTGAAGTCGATTGTATAGCCCATAGACAAAAAATTAGGATTTGTCTATCTAGTGGACGCTGTAAGAAATATCAATGTTTGTATTACCCCCATGTAGGTAATAATATAAGAATATAAGCTTCTTTTAATAAGGTTTAAATTTATATATATTATAACAGGAGGTATCCTAATGGGGAAATTACAGGATAAGGTAGCTGTCATAACAGGTGGAGTATCTGGTATCGGTGCCGCAACAGCTCGTTTATTTGCAGCTGAAGGGGCAAAGTTAGTATTAGTAGATATGAATGAGGAAAAAGGTGCGGCTTTTGAATCGGAGTTGAAATCTCAAGGAGCGGAAGCCCTTTTTGTGAAAGCTGATGTAACGAGTGAAGAAGAAGTGAAAAATATCTTTTCTACTACATTATCTACTTTTGACAAAGTGGATGTTCTATTTAATAACGCTGGAATTGGCGCAGTAAAGCCAACAGAAGAATTAACGTATGCAGAATGGAGAAAAACGGTAGAAGTTGATTTAGATGGTGTATTCCTGGTTGCTCAAGCAGCAATCAAAGAATTCTTGAAAACTGGTAGTGGGGTTATCGTTAACACAGCTTCCATGTACGGATGGGTTGGATCACCTGGAAGCGCAGCATATAATGCAGCAAAAGCTGGTGTGATCAACTTAACCCGTTCACTTGGCTTAGAGTATGCAGAACGTAATATTCGAGTCAATGCATTATGTCCGGGGTTTATTGAAACACCAATATTAGGTGATACAGACAGAGAATTCTTAACGAATGCAACACCAATGAAGCGTTTAGGCAAACCGGAAGAAATGGCAAAAGCTGTGTTGTTTATGGCTAGTGACGATTCCTCTTTCATGACTGGCAACTCATTAATTGTTGATGGTGGATATACAGCACAGTAATGGACAGATAGCAAAGAATCCATTTTGAATTACATTCAGGATGGATTCTTTATTATGTGCAAGAAAGTATTCATTTGTTGCTTGACCAAGCCTTTTATAAGAATAGTCAACCCTGTTATTTTGAATTCAGTGTCCAGCCTTTCCGTGAAACATCCATTTTCTGTGTTTGGTGTAGTAGAAGGTAACCCAGCCAGCGGAGCGAAGTGTATTTCCGGAGCGGTTTATATCCACTAATCAAACTTTCTAGTTAGTTCGGATTAATCATTGTATAAAACACTTTTGTCCCAGCGTCTTTTGGTACTTTTTCATCACCATGAGGGCATAAGATTGATCGGCATTTTTGTTCAAAGAACTAGTGAAAATAGGCGAGAAACTGCTTCTTTGCACTTGCTCTGGATAGAACGTTTTCTGTAATCTTCAATAGTCAACTCCGAACTCATTCGGCTATCTTCCAAAAATAATTGATGAAGGCGTTGAGCAACTTTTTTATCGTAAATGATTGCATTCACTTCAAAATTTAGTTTGAAGCTGCGAATATCAAGATTTGTCGATCCAACTGATGCTACGTCTTGGTCGACCACAATAGTTTTAGAGTGCAAAAATCCCTCCTCATACAATAATATTTTTGCACCGTGTACTAAAAGCTCGCCTACATATGCCAAAGTAGCCCAATGAACAAGAGGGTTATTACCTTTACTAGGAATTAAAATTCGCATGTCGATACCTGCGAGCAGTGAAATTTTGCAAGCATCCATTAAACTCGGATCAGGTATGAAATAAGGTGTTTGTATATAAATACTATGTTTAGCAGACATGATCAGCTCAATAAACATGTTTTTGATGTGTTCTGTTTCCGAATTAGGTCCACTTGAAATAATCTGCACAGGACTATTTCCTTTGTGTTTCTCCTTAAGAAAAGAATGCTTTTCGAATTCCGGTTTAGGATGGTTCTGTGCCTTATACCAGTCTAAAATAAAACTCAACTGAATGTGGTTAACTGATTCTCCCTTAATTTTTAAATGGGTGTCACGCCAGTTTCCAATTTTTTTATCTAGACCTAGATACTCATTGCCTATATTAAATCCACCGATATAGGCAATACCGCCGTCAATAATACAAAGCTTCCGGTGATTTCGATTATTTAAATGAAAATTTACCAGCTTTAGAAATGACGGGAAAAATACTGCGACTTCTCCTCCATTAGAGATCAAATTATCAAAGAAGGAACGAGGTATTCCTCTAGAACCGATTTCATCATAGAGGACCCGCACTTTGACTCCTACCCTTGCTTTTTCAGTAAGCTCGTCTAGAAGCTTGGCTCCCAAAGAATCGTGTTTTATTATGTAATATTGTATATTAATTTCTGTTCTAGCAGCTCTTATGTCTCTGAATAAAGCGTTAAATTTCTCAGGTCCATTATTAAAAACAACAACCTCATTGTCGGTTGTAACTAATGCATTCGATGATCTTAGGTTCATCATAATTAATTTTGAGTATTTTTTTAGTGTAAGGTTTCCAAAATAGTTGTTATGTTTTAGAGCTGTTATTTGTTTATTTACCTTCGATTGAAGAAAATCCCTCCATCGCGTTGATGTGTTATAGAAATTTTTTTGTTTTAACTGACGGCCGAAAAATAGGTAAATTAAAAAACCGATGATTGGCATAAAGAGTAGAACCAACAACCAAGCCCAAGTTGATCCGATGTCCCTTTTTTCCTTAAAAATAATAATCAGCGCTGGAAGAATATTGATACTTAAAACTATAAAGGCCACAATAAGTGTGTTTACGTTCACTAAGCTCATTACTACCCCTCTAACATAGCCTGAATGATGTGTACGTTTAAAAAATGAAAGAACACCCTACTTATAAGCAATAAAAAATAACTCATTATACAATAACTTCCCGAACTTCCGTATTGTTTGGCAATTAAATCCCTCTTCTAAAAATAAATCATGATAGCCTTGTTCATTTTGAATATAAGACCCATTGTCCATTTTTTTCATGTACCAATTATTAATTTTCTTTTTTTCAAACAAGCAAGGTTCAAGGACTACTATCATTCCGCCGGGCTTTAATGTATTTTTAAATTGCTTGATATAGCTTTTTATTTTATCAGAAGGGATATGGTGCAATACTGCAACAATTAAAATGACATCTATCGAATTTTTTCTAACGTTTAATACATCGTTCTGAAATACATCAAAATCATAATCCGGATAAAGCTTTTTCGCAAAATTAATTCTTTGCTCAGTTGGATCTACTCCAATGTATTGCCCAGGTTTACAAAGAGTGCAGTTCGCCCCGGTACCGGCTCCGAAATCAAGTACATTCTTTTCCCTGAGATTAATGTGTTTTTCTATTCTTTTATGTATATAAAATTGTGTAAGCCATTTAGGTCGAATTATTTTATGATAGAAAAAAGGTGAGAGTTCCATATATAATTCTCCTTTTTCTTGGGATTGGATGGTGAAGAGTAGTGTCAGGCTGCCGGAACATCTTTTTTGCAACAATCTTAAGTTAACCAATATCCCTTTAGTGATACCTCCCATTGCTAATTTTGAAATTTCTTAATTTCCAAAGGAGATCTAAAAAGGATAGAGAATTTAATATGGAGGCTTTCCTGTTATCAATATGAATAAAGGGAGAGAGGTTAATGGAAGGAGGAGTTGGCACTGATCAAAGCTGTACGGAATTCTTACGTGAGCGAACATGGGGATGGATATAAGTGAAGAAGGAAATGGGTGACAGCATTTTTGAGTTGCTTGTATACAACTGATCTATCTGTCTTGACCTGCTGAAAAAGCCCGAGCATTTTCTGCTCCGATAGCTGGTTAATACAAAACTCTGGTTTATAAATGTATTATGGGTGGATTTCTCTGAGAGATACTTTCAAGGGCGCGTTTGAAGAATAACGGGCAACGAATGAGGAGGTCTGGTTTAATATAGGGATCTCTATAAAGAACAAAATTATGATGTGAGGATTAAAAGAAGGTAAACTCAGCTTGTTCCAAGTAAGCATACATGGAATCTAAAAGTATCAAGGAATATGTTAGCAATGATTACACTACTTGGATGGAAAAGGGAGGGCCTTTAAAATTATCCCCTGACTATTTAGAAGGCCCCTTCTTTTTTATTTTTGTTAATCAGTCACTTCTATTTAACAGGGTTTTCAACAACTACATTTGAGGAGACAAGATGAACTGTATTCGCAATGGTATCTCCAACTGGACAGTGGCTTTCTAGGTACGCCTTGTACGCTTCAATTCTTTCCTTCGGAGCATTCGTTTCAATATGGAATGTATATCGGATTTCCTGGAATCCCGATCGCACGTCCGATTTTCCTAAAAATCCATCAGTATCAATATCACCTTCTAATTCCACCCAAAAATTTTCGAGTTCAACGTCGAACTTTTTGGCATAAGTTTTTGCCACAATGGATTGGCATGCCCCTAAAGCGGAAAGGAGTAGTTCAACTGGGGTCATCCCTTTATCCGTACTGCCCATATTTTCAGGTTCATCAATGATTACTTTATGTCCTCGCGATTCTGCCTCTACCAAAAGATTTTCCTTTAAAACTGTTTTTGCTTGAACTGTTGTTAAAGCCATTTAATATCTCTCCTTTTCACTTATAAAATAGGTGTATCTTGTCGACTAGTAGACTTTGGATAAAAGATTATCTGTCCTAATTCTAGTTATCGATTCTAAAACATAGTATTTTTATAAGTCTAGTTTTGTTTATATTATCATACAATTTTTGAAAATCAACCACCATCTTCTAGAAAGTTCCTTTAGAGTACATGTCTGTATTCATGACAACTTCCTCGCGGGGCATGACAGGCCATTTCGAATACATATGGCCGGGCTGTTGGTTTACTCTGCGGTAACCATATTAGTGAACTATAGAAGGCATTGAAACTTGACCTTTGCTGTTGGTGTATAAATAAGGGGGCACCTATAGAACTGAATTGGAAAATAGGTGAATACTGATTGAAGTAGAAAAAAACAACCCCTAACTTGAATAAGGAATTGTTTTTCTGGTTAGTGCAGGAAATATGATGAAAGTCTGACCCTGAAGACATTAACATTCTATAGTGATTTTTATTCCCAAATTTCCTTGGATACATCCACGATAAATTTTAATTTCTCCCATTGTTGTTCTTCGGTTAATTTATTACCGTGATGTGTAGAAGCAAAGCCGCATTGCGGGCTAATGCAGAGCTGTTCTAATGGCACATATTGAGACGCTTCCTGAACACGGGATTTAATAGCTTCTTTATCTTCTAATTCACCACTTTTAGAAGTGAACACACCCAGTACTACTTGTGGCCCGCCGGTTGGAATATGTTTCAGTGGTTTGAAATCACCGGAACGCTCGTCATCATACTCTAAGAAAAAGCCGTTTACTTTTTCTTTCGCTAGAAAATTAGGAGCAATTCGGTCGTACGGACCTTCAAAGGCATATGCAGATTGATAGTTACCACGGCAGAGATGAGTAGTAACAACCAGGTCCTCTGGTTTGCCTTCTAATACGCCATTTGCAACACGTAGTGCGAGATCAATCAGTTCTTCTCTTTCCAAGTCACTTTTTGCAAATGGAAGTTCCGGTGCACATAGTCCTGCAATATACACATCATCCAATTGGATATAACGGCAGCCAGCCTCATAAAATGCTTGTAGGGCATCGCGGTATGCTTGGACAATATCTTTGGCGAACTCTTCAATGTCTGGATAAATCTCTTCATTCCGGATGCCGGCATTGAAAAATTGATTTGGGCTTGGGATCGTCATTTTTGCAACGGCACGATCCCCGACAATTTCTTTAAATTCGATGAAATCTTTTAAGTGTGGATGCTCGGGGTTGAAGGATACCTTGTCAGTGACACGTACGTTATATGCCTCTGTTTCAACTCCTACGAATTGATATCCTTGTTCTGGTACATATCCTTCCACTCCGTTTAAATGCTCCATGAAATCTGTATGCCAGAATCTGCGGCGGAATTCTCCGTCTGTTACCGCTTGAAGGCCAACTTCAATCTGTTTGTCCACGATCCGTTTGATTTCTTCCGTTTCTATTGCCCGTAATTCCTCGGCTGTAATATCACCTTTCGTAAATTTCTCTCTAGCTTCATGAATGGAGGAGGGGCGCAGCAAGCTTCCTACGTGATCTGCCTTAAAAGGGGCTTTAACTATCGTCTTTGTCATGATATTCCTTCTTTCTCTTCCTGTTTAATTGATTTAACGATAGTTTAGCATGAAGGACAGGAAGAGGGGTAACTGATAAAATCTATCTCTTGATATAGTTTAAAACTATGGCAAGGTTCTCTGAACAAGAATTATATTATGCTCTGTTATGAACTAGGTAGTTTTGGAAAGGAGGTTCAGGTTCTTCCGACTACTAGTATCTGAAGGGACAAGCCCCGAACATTACTGTACGGCCGATCACTTCTTATTATTTTCGACTCTTTTCCTTGCCATTTCAAAAACTTCTTCCATAAACGGGTCGCTGCCCTTAATTTCACTAAGCGTGACATTACCTCTCTTGATTTTACTGCATCTTTCATGAATATCTTTTTGGACAGAGAGAGGGACTAAACTTTCTTTCAACATATTTTGCAACTCTAGCACTATTTTCAAATCCTCATTCATTAATTAACACAACCTTTCCCATTTTGTTTGATGATAAGTGTAGTTAATACAGGTTGGAGTCGGCCGGAGCAACAAACTCTATAGATAGCAGTCTCCAAAAGTATGTTAAAATTGCTTGGATGTAATCAATTATCCCTTCACGCTTTGGAATAGGAGGGGAATAGCACATATTGAGGAGAACTATTATATGAATCAAGAATTTTTATACGTCATTCTCATCATTGCCTTTGGCTATCTACTTAAACGCCTTCATGTCTTAGAGGAAAAAGATGGGCAAGTTATTGCAAAAATAATTTTTAAAATTACGCTGCCTGCTTTAGTGATCGTTACATTTGATAAGGTTGAGATTGAAACTTCTTTAATGCTTATACCGTTAATTGTAGTATTATATGGGTTATTTGCCACTTTTATCGGTTTTCTCCTATTTAAAAATGAAGAACGGGAATTGAAAGGATCTTTCCTGATGCTTACGTCAGGGTTTAATGTCGGTTTATTTGCGTTTCCTCTCGTATTTGCCCTATGGGGAATGAGTGGGCTGACTTATTTTAGTATGTTTGATGTCGGAACTTCATTTATTACCTTTGGTGTGGCGTACATTTTAGGAAGTTATTTTTCAGATGAAGGATTAAGCCTGAAGCCAAAAGAAATAATTAAGAAACTGGTCAGGTCCATTCCATTAATGACTTACTTCATTGCAAGTATTCTGAACTTCAGTGATATTCAACTGCCAGATATAATCATTTCTGTGGCGGGTACCATATCGGAAGCGAATATCCCTTTGTCCTTGCTTTTACTGGGAATTTATTTAAACTTCAAATGGGAAAAGCAGTTCTTCAAACCAATAGTGAAGTTTCTGATGTTCAAATATGGGCTAGGATTGGTTTTTGGAGTAATTATGTTTTTCACCCTTCCATACGATGAGATGTTCCGGTATACGATTCTGATCGGTGTGTTACTTCCGGCTGCAACATCTGCTATAACGTTCGCCGTTGAATTTAAATACAGTACGGACAGCATTAGGCTTATGGCAAATATAACCAATATTACCATTCTAGTTAGCATTATATTTTTATACATATTCGCTAACGTTATTTAGTAAATTCTATAAATGCCACATTTAAATCCCTCATGCGAGGGATTTTTATTATCGTTAAGCGAATCGAAGTATGCAACTTATCTTTACCGCAACTTCACTCAACCACAAAGGTAGAGCCCCTACGATTATTATTATTTATAAGCAGGATAGGGAAGCATATGGGGCAGCCTCTCCCCCTGAAATAGTTGGACTCAACCGAATAGTTTCTTGAGCAACGAAAACAGGCAATCTTTGACTAAATTGGTCTGAAAGCAGATAATAAGGAATAGTTATCTCATAACAGCCCTTCTTCAGACGGACTTTAACAAGGCCCCTGAACAGAGCAGACTTACCAGTGTTAGGGAAGGGTTGTCACTAATCGATCGAACTGGATATCGGCTATTCCTGTTTACGTCCAGAATTTTTACGCATGAAATAAAAATGTCAAAACGTTTATTGCTTCTTGCCTAACGGGTATACATATATTACATCTAACTACTTTCATCATCACAGCATACGTAATGAATCAACACTACAGTAGAAATATGTTTTAGCGGGGGAGTAAGATGACATTAGAGAATCTACTAATCAGAAAGTACTATTACAGTACCTTTTTGGAAGATAATGAACAGCATCATCCTATAAAGGTTCTAAGTGAGAAATATATGGATGAGCAGCAGAATGAGATGTCGGATTTCTCGAATATCCGATTTGCGCAAGGAGAGGTTTATTACCTGAACAATGATTTTGAAGCGGCTATATTCAAATGGGAAAACGTTTCCAATGAATTGAAGCCTTGGGCGCAAAAGAATATTGCGGATGCTCATTACAAATTGAATCTATTGGCAATTGCAGAAGAGTATTATAAAGCAGTTGAAACCGATTCATCGGTCCTGAAAACAGAAGTGCTGTTACAGTTATTCACCTTATACATACAACGGAGCAATTTGGAATTGGCGGCTGAATCAATTAAGAATGCCGTTAAATTAAATCCAGGATACCCTGATGTTACGGACATGGCCCGTTCTTTCTTCGAAGAGCGTGGCAATTGGGATGATGCCGTTGAATTGGCTATAAATGAATCAATTCGAACGGAGTCTCTGTATTGGTTTGAAACTTTGGAATCTTATGTGGCTAAAGGGCATGCAGCAGATAGAGAACCTGACTTTTTTAAAGAAGTATTAATAGCTGTATATCATGTAGAGCAGGATTATTTTGAAAAACTGGTGGAATCGCTTTGGAACAGTTATAGCCAGACTAACAAGTTCTTTCTATGGCTGCGGGAGATCAACCACTTTTTCCTTCAATTGAAACCGGAGAATGACCGTATATGGAGAAAACTGCCGGCACTCTACGAAGAAACATATTTTGACTTAATTGACGGAAAGTACTTAATCAGGGATTTATTCCCTCTAATGCCTAGTCATTTAATCAATTGGGTTAAGTTGAGTGCTTCTGGAGAATCATTGGCTGCATCTTCAGCTCTTCTTGCATGGAGTGGAATTTTCCCATCCAATATCGATTCATCGATAACTGAGGAAGCAGAAAGCCTGGTTCTTAAATCATCTCCCTACCAAGAGGGGATGGAGGATGCTCTTCGACTATTTGAATCAATAAAGAAGTGGGCACAGGAACAAGGATCATTGCTGGACGAGCGATACAGATGGATGGTGCAAGAGCTTGTAGATAGTGATAGATTTCACTTGATGCTGATAGGTGAAAATGCAAATGAGAACTTAACGGTTGTACGTGAATTAGCTGAAAAGGACGTAAGGGAAATAACATCTGCACTCTTGATTAAAGATGGGGAGGAAACGGAAATACATGCCGTTTCAGATAGAGATGTTAAAACCTTTTCAACGATAGATGATACTGAAATGGAAGAATTAGACGAAGAAGTGTTTTTCCATTGGAATAAGCCGGCTCCCTTTTTAAGAGATAACAATCTATCGGTGTTGACTGCTCCTGAAAAAGAGCTGTCCAGCTATTTAAGTATGGCAGATGGATTGTTGTTTTCCTTCAATGCCGATCAGCCTTTGTCTGAGGAAGTTTTGGCAAAGACGGCAAAAATTAGGGAACAAGAACCAGACCTGCCAATTTGTTTTGCCCTGGTCAACGGTTATAGTAATTTGCAGGATGAAGAACATATGGAGTCGGTAAGTGGAAGAATTCATACTTATTTCCCTGATTCGTTGGTAATCAATTTTCAAAAGAATGAAGGGGGTGTGGGTCTATACAATGGCCTGTCAAAGTTTATCCACTCTGCACGGTATAATAGAAATATTGAAAAAAAGCGCACGAAGAGTATTTTAGATTATGTAAAGAAATCAATTAACCAGCTAAGGGCACAACGCCTGGAACTGGAGAAAAATCTAATAGTTAACGTGAAAGATAATAAGGAAATGGTTACGAAGCTTGAAGGTGCTCAGCGTCAATTGGGTGACATGGAGGACAAAAAAATACAGGACATTAAAAACTCTTATCAGAGCATCCGGGAAAAACTGAGAGCACGTATGGAAAGAAATATTCCGGAAATTCTGCGAAATTGCGCACAGTATATAAAGGAAGACAGCAATTTTGAGACAGTTCAAGAGGAACTGAATATAGAGATGAATAAACAGATAACTAATTATTTTGAAGAGACAGCTTTAAGGGATTTCCGCTCTTCTATTGAACAATGGTTGGAAGAGAGTGAAGAACAATTAGTAGAAAGCCAAAGTTATCTAGATGAAATGAAGGAAAGCTTTAACCAACTGTTTGGGGAAGAAAGGTTGAAGCTTCATTGTGACATGCAGGTATTGGACGATTGGCGGCGGGATATTGATCGGATGACAAGCGGAAGCATTAAGCTGGAAAATAATGATCTGATAAGCCAGCCAGGATCTTCCCAGTTTCTGTTGAAGGGGGCAGGGAGGTTGTTTGATTCACTGCCTCAATATAAAGGCGTCCTTTATAATAGATATAAACAATATATCGAAACAAGGGATTACAGCCAAGCAGCTGAATCCGTTACAGAAATGTTTATCCAGCAGTTGGAGTTATTTGGGAAATCGCTTGATCGGGATATCCATCTATTTTTCGCTGGTCCTTCTAAAGAACTGCAAAATGCCTTGAAAGAAACCCATAATAAGATCGAAGACGGTGAAACAGCTTTGAACAATATGAGGAAGAATCCAGAGAATTACCAAGATCCACTTACATTATTCGAATTAAAACTGCGCCAATTTGGATGGATGAATATGGTAGAAAAGCCTGTTCATGAATACCCTTAACTCTATCAAGAGCGGAAAATGCACCTTGCCCCTTGCAACAGACAGGGTGCATTTTTCCTATTAATAATACATATTATTCAAATAGATTAGATAGCCGTTAAACGAAATGGATGCTTGGTTATGGTGTACCACTTTATATTGTGGCTTATAAGCAACAAATTCTCGTGACGGCATAGAAAATTGCGATAGATGCTTAAAGGATGGCCTGGTAACAAACGGCATCATATAGGCTGAGCGAGTGCTTCCGGGCCTTCTATGTTGATTGAGGGATTGGATAATCTGTTCTCCGGACTTAATTCCTATTCCATGGCCGAAAAATGTTCCGTCCTCCAACACTACGGCATTTTCTCCCCTCCACCAATCCGTTTCTGGATGAAAATCTGGATTATTAAAATAGACCACATCACCGGGAAGCGTAAAATTTGTATTAATTCGCTGAATGCCAAGATCAGAGTCGAAATGCCAGCTGTATAAGTAGAGGTTCTGAAACAGCTGATTAAATAATCTCTCCCCGATAGCAGCTAAAACAGCACGGTAGTAAATGATCAATATAGCTGTTGCACATTCAAATCCATAAAGAGAGCCGTTTCTGTAAATATCTTCAATTGCATCCGAAGGTCTGACATCCTGCCGTAATCTAAACCCGCCGACACTCGTCCGGTGCCAATATTCCGGATTGCAGCGGGAGTTCCTAAAGGTTTCAAACTGTGCGTCACTGTTGTTCATGGCTTTTGCACTCTCTATAATGTTTTTTCGCAATTGGAGTTCAAAGCGCAATCCATTCATGGTTTGATAAGAATAAATGATAGGATGGCCTTGCATTTGTCTGTAGATTGTACGTTCAATAGCATCTGAGGTCCAAGTATCACTTGCTGGAGCATCCATTCCTTGCAATTGAATCATTTCGTCCACATCCTTGTTTTAGTAAAGTTGGATTTGTACCCAGTGTATTCTTGGTGTCGTTTAATGTGTATATCAACTAGTCCACTCATTGCAGAAAACAAAAACACCGTCCGGCTGTATAACCGGCGGTGTTCTTACTTTCCCTGTATTTCTTATTGTTCCTGCAATTCTCCGAGCGATACGCGGTGGGTCTCCTGTGGATTCTCCAACATATAGACATTGGCTGTTTCGTTTTGCTCATCAATGTTTTGTATGTATATCGGATTTCCACGGAACGTTACATTAATGAGGTTTTCGGATTGCCTTATTTCCTTTGCCCGCTGCTTATCCATATATCTCGTTCTCCTCCTTATCAGTCATACTTGTATATTGAAATCATGTTTAAAGTAAAATGGCTGGTCTAGCTGGATTCGAACCAGCGAATCACGGGATCAAAACCCGATGCCTTACCGCTTGGCTATAGACCAACGATATGGAATTGCAAATGACAAGAAAAAATTGTCTATTTTCAAGATAGATCTTAACCCTTGTATCTTGTATCGCCTGTATGTCCTTATTATCTTATCCGAATAGAGAGATACTATTCGTCCAAGATCATTTTTTTATATCTTTTGAAGCTGCAGACGGAGAACACCAGTATAAAAATAAGCGTAAGCGGACATATTCATCATTTGTGACTATTACTGTGTCGATTGAATATCTAAGAAAAGAGGATAAAGCCATGCTGCGATGTATGGAGACTTGAAAATTTTGAAAAATAAAAGCCGCCAATGGCAGCTTTTATCCAGTTTAATGGATATTTCTATATAGACCGATCACTTTTCCAAGAATTGTTACATTTTCATAAATAAGAGGGTCCATCGTAGCATTTTCAGGCTGGAGACGGATATGATCCTTCTCTTTGAAGAAGCGTTTTACTGTAGCTTCGTTTTCTTCTGTCATTGCTACTACTATATCACTGTTTTGAGCAGTGTTTTGCTGTTTAACGATGACCTTGTCTCCATCAAGAATGCCCGCCTCTATCATACTTTCCCCGTCAATAACAAGGATAAAAAGGTTGTCATCCGCTCCTGCGCTAGAATTGGGGAGGGGGATGTACTCTTCTATATTTTCTACCGCAGTTATCGGCAATCCGGCAGTTACCTTACCAATTACTGGCGCGTACGTAACTTCTTCTCTAGGGATATTGTTGTCTTCTTCCATATTCATTACTTCTATCGCACGCGGCTTTGTCGGGTCCCTCCTGATGAAGCCTTTGCTTTCCAACCTGGAGAGGTGGCCGTGCACCGTCGAACTAGAAGCAAGCCCCACTGCTTCTGCAATCTCACGAACAGATGGGGGATAACCTTTTTCACTGACTTGTTCTTTTATATAATCAAGGATCATTTGCTGCCTTTTTGAAAGCTTAGTCATCTATCAAACACCTCGCACATAGAATTTACTAGTGATAGTTTACCATTTGGTACCAGGTAATGCAAACGTTAGTTCGAAAAAACGGTTGACAGGACCATACGTTCGGTATTAATATGAATGTACTTAAATGCGAACAAAGGTTCTTAAATTTTGTGGGGGGAATGCTGTATGTTTGGTAAAATAACAATGACCGATGTATTTTATATAGGTGCTTTTATTTTGATGCTGGGGTTTTTGTATTTTGCTATGATAACCAGCTGAGATCGACAGAAGGGGTTATGACACATGAGAGCTATCATCTATTGCAGAGTTAGTACCAATAAAAGTGAACAAGAAACATCACTGGAGAGACAGCGGCAGGAACTCAATGAACTGGCGGTAAGATTCGGGTTTGAAGTGATTGCCTCCATAGAGGATCAAAGAAGCGGATACGATATAGATCGTGAGGGCATATTCGAGATGCTTGATTATTTTGGAGAAGGAAGTGCTGACTGTCTGTTGATACAGGATGAGACGAGGCTTGGGCGCGGTAATACAAAGATTGCCTTGTTTCATCAGCTGCAAAAATTAGAAGTACCGGTGTATACTGCCATCCATGACGGGAAACTGGAACTGTCCGAATCCGACTCCATGGTTCTTCAAATAGTAGGAATAGTGGAAGAGTACCAACGGAAAATTCATAATGCGAAAATTAGGAGAGGCATGAAAAAGGCCGTTAAAGAGGGGTATAACCCGGCGGATAATCTATCAAATCAAGGAAAGGCTCCCGGCAGGGAAAGAGTCCCATTTCCCATCGAGGAAGTAGTAAGATTGAGGCGGAATAAAATGACCTTTGAGGAAATTGCAAAGACATTGAATAATCTGGGATATCCGGTATCCAAAGCAACTGTCCACCGCAGGTACCAGGAGTATCAAAATACTTGATTATGAACATATGGAACGATAATATGAAGAGCAAGGACGGGATGTCCCTGCTTTTTTTATGTTCTGCAGGGGCCTCAAGGAGGTTTAAACATGTTATCTGAGGAAAAATTAGGGCGTATCAATGAGCTTTCCAGAAAATCCAAAAAAGAGGGTTTAACGGAAGAAGAAAAAAAGGAACAGAAAAAGCT
Organism: Virgibacillus sediminis; assembly: GCF_042643265.1. NCBI lineage: Bacteria > Bacillati > Bacillota > Bacilli > Caryophanales > Bacillaceae > Virgibacillus > Virgibacillus sediminis. The sequence continues at coordinate 148,012 of NZ_JBHRRZ010000001.1, forward strand.
TCGGGAGGAATACCTGAAAAACGTCCGGAATTCATTCAAAAACCAATTTAAGTCTATGACAGTGATGGATCCGGAAGGGAACGATGTAACCCCTCAAAAAGTAAGGGACCTGCAGGAAAGAAACAAAAAACATTAAAACTGTTCATTATCAATAATGAACTTTCACTTGTTATGTGAAAAGTTTCATTATAGAATGTATATGTGACAAACAAATCAGACAGAAAGAGAAAAGGAGATTTTAAATGGCAGACAGAATTGAACAGCAATCAATCAATACCATTCGTACCTTATCCATTGACGCAATTGAAAACGCAAACTCCGGACATCCAGGTTTGCCAATGGGTGCCGCTCCGATGGCATACACATTGTGGACGGATTTTATGAACCACAATCCTAAAAATTCCAAATGGTTTAATAGAGACCGTTTTGTATTATCCGCAGGACATGGATCCATGCTCCTATACAGCCTCTTGCACCTTTCCGGCTATAATGTAACCATGGAAGACCTGAAAGGATTCCGCCAGTGGGATTCAAAAACACCAGGTCACCCTGAAGTACATCATACAGATGGGGTGGAAGCAACAACAGGACCTCTTGGGCAGGGGATAGCTATGTCCGTAGGAATGGCTATGGCAGAAGCTCATTTAAGTGCAAAATTCAATAAAGAAGATATTAATGTAGTGGACCACTATACTTATGCAATTGTCAGTGATGGCGACTTAATGGAGGGGATCTCCCATGAAGCTGCTTCTCTGGCAGGGCACCTGGGCTTAGGAAAGCTCATTGCACTCTATGATTCCAATGATATTTCTCTAGATGGTGATTTGGACCGTTCTTTTTCGGATAATTCAGAGCAGCGGTTCAAGGCGTATGGCTGGCAAGTGCTCCGTGTTGAGGACGGTAATGATGTAGACGAGCTTCGTCATGCTATTAAAGAAGCACAGAAGAACACAGATCAGCCGACACTGATTGAAGTGAAAACGGTTATTGGTTATGGTTCCCCTAATAAATCAGCTTCAGCTGCATCCCATGGCGCTCCTCTTGGAGGCGATGAGGTTAAGCTCACTAAAGAATTCTATAAGTGGGAACATGAGGAATTCCATGTACCTGAAGATGTCTATGCTGATTTCAACGAGAAGATTGGAAAGCAGGGGGAAGAAGCTGAAGCAGCTTGGAATAAAACATTGGAAACATACAAGGAAAAATACCCTGAACTTGCAGAGGAATTTGAACTTGTTCTTTCAGGAGAGCTTCCGGCTGACTGGGATAAAGAACTTCCTGTTTTTGAACCAGAGAAGGACACGCTGGCAACTCGTGCATCCTCAGGTAAGGTCCTGAACGCTATTGCCAAGTCCGTTCCGAACTTCTTTGGCGGAAGTGCCGATTTAGCTGGTTCAAACAAAACTCTGATTGAGGGAGAAGATGATTTCTCTCGTAAAAACTATGCTGGAAGAAACATCTGGTTCGGTGTACGTGAACACGCAATGGGGGCTGCCCTCAATGGTATGGCATTACATGGAGGACTGAAGGTATTTGCGGGTACATTCTTTGTCTTCAGTGATTATCTGCGTCCGTCCATTCGCTTGGCATCTATTATGCAGACTCCAGTAACCTATGTGTTTACCCATGATTCTATTGCTGTCGGTGAAGATGGTCCTACTCATGAACCAATTGAACAACTGTCCTCACTGAGAGCAATGCCTGGTCTTTCTTTGATCCGTCCGGCAGATGCTAATGAGACACAGGCAGCATGGAGGCTGGCATTAGAATCCAAAGATCAGCCGACTGCTCTAGTGCTGACAAGACAGAACCTTCCAACACTCGAAGGTACGAAAGAAAATGCTTATGAGGGTGTTAAGAAAGGCGCATATGTTGTAAGCAAAGCCGATAAAGAAACACCTGATGCACTGCTTCTTGCCACTGGTTCCGAAGTACAGCTGGCTGTCCGTGCGCAACAGGAATTGAAAGAAAAAGGCATTGATGTCAATGTAGTCAGCATGCCGTCTTGGGATCGGTTCCAATCTCAGGATGAAGCATACCGTAATGAAGTCCTTCCACCGGCCGTCAAGAGCCGTGTAGCCATTGAGATGGGATCTCCATTTGGCTGGGAGCGTTATGTAGGTGATGAAGGAAAAGTTCTAGGAATTGACAGGTTCGGCGCCTCCGCAAATGGCGAAAAGGTTATGGAGGAGTACGGCTTCACTGTTGAAAATGTAATTAAATATGTAGAGTCCGTAATCAAGTAATAACCAAAAAGATGGTTCCTTTAAGGGGCCATCTTTTTTTCGACAAAACTAGTGTGGTTTTACAATAGGAAGTGACATTTTTTTGGAGGTGAATACGTATAATAGATGATAAAAGGAGATGATTGCAGTGTATGAGTATTCTATCTTTTGGATAAAAGAAGAAATAGCGAATAATTATTTCCATAAAAGTGATCTATTATATCGTTTTATATATGAATACCAGCGTAATCACCGCCGTCCAGATTTAAAGGATCAATTTAATTATATAACTAACAGTTTTTCCGTTTCTAATTTAGTTACATACCTGAAGACATGCCGGGACTTAGGTTTTGTCGGCAGTGAGAAAATTAGTATTAGGGGAAATATGGTGGAAATCTACCTAAATGAGAAATATATTTCTTTACAGATAAAAGAGAAACAATTACAATTCGTTTGTAAGACACTACAGGATGCAGAAGATCTGCTGTTTCCGCTGTTGCGGAAGTTCGATAACAAGTTATTCGTGGTTGGTAACAACCATAGAAAATTTGGGTGGATATCACCAATACAGCAGCTTAATGTTTCCCTCAGTGGACAAGTGTTGTATTCTTATCCCTAATTTACTATACTGTATAGGAGACAACACGAAGGAGGAAAGCTTGAAATGAGCACGATTTGGGTCGTATTAATAGCAATTTTGGCATTGATTGCCGGTGTTGCGCTTGGATTTTTCATTGCACGAAAGTATATGATGAATTATTTAAAGAAAAACCCGCCAATTAATGAACAGATGCTTCGCACACTAATGATGCAGATGGGACAGAAGCCTTCCCAGAAGAAAATCAATCAGATGATGCGGGCGATGAACAACCAGAATCAGTCCGGAAAGTAATATGCAATTATTAATCATTCATTAATAATGATATGCATACGAACATACTCCTTGCTATCCTAATAGTTGGGGGTATTTTTAATTTTTGCACTTTCCGTGTGAATGTTGGGGTATTGTCAAAAATGATTGCTTTTCTGCCCTTATAATTCTGATAAAATGAATAAAGCGATGTTTTAGGAGGATTACTATGGAAGAGATTAATGTCTTTCTCGCTTTTGGGGCAGGCTTTCTGTCATTTGTTTCGCCCTGTGTTTTACCGCTTTTTCCTGCCTTTTTATCTTACATAACTGGAATGAGTGTAAGCGAAATACAGGAAGAGAACAAAAAACTCAATAAAAAAGCGATGCTGCATACCTTATTCTTTTTGCTTGGTTTTTCCAGCGTTTTCATCATGATCGGGTTTACCACCTCTTTTATTTCGGAATTTTTGATGACTTATCAGGATATAATCAGGCAGATCGGAGCAGTTTTAATTATCTTTTTTGGTCTAGTGATTGTAGGAGTATTGAATTTTGAATTTCTCATGAAAGACAGGAAAATTAGATTCAAGAACCGTCCAGCCGGATTTTTCGGTTCCTACTTGGTTGGTACCGCATTCTCACTTGGATGGACTCCATGTACGGGCCCGATCCTAGCAATTGTATTATCTTTGGCAGCAACTAACCCTGATATCGGGATGATTATGATGGTCAGCTATGTGTTAGGATTTTCTATTCCGTTCTTTTTGCTTTCCCTATTTATCGGTAAGCTGAGATGGTTTAAGAGAAATAGTGGATGGCTAGTGAAAGTAGGCGGTTATGTGATGATCGGGATGGGGATTGCCCTATTTTTTGACTGGACCACCAAAATTACTGCATTTTTAGCTGGATGGTTTGGTTTTTACGGATTTTAATGGATTTTCACGCGTGTTTATACTATCATTATTAAATATAATGTTGTGAAAGAAGGGGACGGATTTATATGCATACACCGAATGATTTAATTTTAAAGACGACAACCTCGGTAATAACATTTATTCTGCTAGGATTTGCTATCTATCTGTTCATTGCTGGCCATAATTCTCCAGGTGGCGGGTTTGTAGGGGGATTATTGACCTCCGGTGCCATTTTGCTGCTGAATATGGCTTATGGAATGGAAGCGGTCCGAAAGATGCTTCCGATCAATTATACGACGATGATACCGGTTGGGTTAGCGATTGCAGTAGGCACGGGTGCGGGATCATTCCTATTTGGTGTTCCATTCCTATCCCAGACGTTCGGATACTTTCATTTCCCAATTTTTGGAGAAGTTGAACTTGCTACGGCAATGTTGTTTGATTTGGGTGTCTATTTCACGGTTGTCGGTGTTATGATGACCATCATATTAACAATCGCCGAGGACACGGAGCAGCAGTAGGAGGAACTAAAATGTCCAAAATGTTTGTTGGCTGCCTGTGCATAACGGCAGGGAAGAGTGATTAACATGTTCTGGTTAATAGCTAGTACCATTGTTGCTGCCTGCATGGCTTCTATCATGATTGTCATTCGTCTAAGAGCGTCAAAAAGACCGGCATCTCTTAGAAAGATTATCCTTCCTCCCTTATTTATGAGTACGGGGGCGTTGATGTTTATCTTTCCAGCTTTCCATATCAATCTTTTCCAGTTCATGGAAGCAGCGGCAGCAGGAATGGTTTGCTCTATCTTTTTGATTAAAACGACAAAATTTGAAGTCAGGGATCAGGCTATATATTTAATTCCCTCCAAATTATTTGCATTGATTTTAGTTGCTCTATTGGTATTTCGCTTAATCTTCAAATTGATCATCGGAAGTACGATCTCTTTTGGTGAAACAAGTGGGATGTTCTTTATTCTCGCTCTATTCATGATCCTAACCTGGCGGTCGGTAATGTTATATAAATACATACAGCTGGAAAGGGATCTTAAGTGCCGGACAGCATAAAAAAGTGCGCCAAGTGTTCCTTGGCGCACTTTTTTAATTTAGTAACTAAGAATTTTAGGCTCATCGGTAACCTATCAACTGGAATAGCCTGCTCCGCTCTAACAAAGCAAGTTTTCCTTCCACTTAAATATAACAAGTAAAAGGGCCACACACCATATGGCAGACCAACGAGCATTGAATAATTTCTAGTGGCCGCAGCAACATAATGGCACTATAAGGGCCAAGAGTTGGCATGGCCACCTGTTCTAATTTCTTTCACCTGCTGGTTGGATAGCGATCCTGCCAATCCTCTGCATAATCCTTTTTTGATAAATTAAATAAGTGCTCATAAGGTTTTGTGTCAATATCCTTTTCTTTTAGTTTTTTCCTTAAGAACTTATGATCCCTTTTCGGGGTAGCCACAATATAACCTTCTATTAGTGTTTCCTTCGTAATAACCTCATCTTTTTTCTGAAGGGCCATTTCTCCAATTTTGCTAGCAATCTTATGCCTGGCTACATCCCGAAACAATTCAGGAACAGGGGAGACAAGTTCCTCCAGAAATTCCTTTTCTTCCTCCTGCCACATATGTCTCGTTTTCTCCATGTAATATTCTTCCCAATCCATATCCGAACGCCCATCAGCTTTCGGCAGTTTTTTCAAGAATTTACGGAACATGAAGAATCCGCCGATTCCCATTAGACCAATCATTATAAAACCCCAAAGAACAATTAAGTAATCCATCATATCTGCCAACTCTTTCACCTGATCTTCCAAGAGAACAATAGAGGAATCCATTATTTTCTATTCCGAAGCAATTTATTTTTTGTTCTCTTTATAGTAATATTACATATAATTAGAAAGTAAAATTATGGTAGTTACATATTTACTGTTATCATTAATTATAGTAGGAATTTATAAGATAAACAAGATTCATGTCAACTAGCTGTTGCATCTTTAGAGATAATGCACTTTACAGACGAGATCAACCAGGTTTCTACATTTTGGAGGGGGGAAATCACTATAATGCAATATAAGAACCATGGCAGAGAAGGAGTCTCAGGGATCTATCCAAGCTTCCCAGAACAAATACAGACCGATCAGTCTAAGCTCCCTCCATCAATTTTGAGATGGATAGGTGAGGCTGCTGATGCAGTGATAATTGTATGGGATGAAGATGGGAATGCCCAGTATATTTCCAGGGCCTTTGAGCAATCGCTTGGATATAAATTGTCCGAAATCCAAGCGCTGAAATGGCATGATTTGGTATCTCGGCAAGATGCCTGCTATATAAAGAAAACAATCGATAAAAGTGGAGGACACGACCAGGTATTTACAAGCAGTCTTCTACATAAGAACGGCCAGTATATCAGGTGCCAATGCAAACTGAGAAAGATTACAGATCAAATGACTGGCTCCATATTTTACGCTAGTATCATTAAAGACATGACAGAGAGAAAAGAATTGGAAGAAATGATTATTCGCTATGAAAAAATGTCGGATGCAGGGCAGCTTGCGGCAGGTATTGCCCACGAGATACGGAATCCTCTGACCTCATTGAAAGGATTTTTGCAGCTTCTCCAGGCAAAAGTAAAGGGAAGAGATGAATACTATAAGATAATGCTTGAAGAAATTGAAAAAATGGAAAAAATCACCACCGAACTATTGTTTGTTTCCAAACCATTAACCGAAAATATGAAAATGGAACCCGTAACCGAAATGATTGAGGATGTAGTGACACTTTTGTCAACACAGGCAAGAATAAAGGGAATCGACATTGAGTATGCGGGAGAAGATGGCGCATTTGTCTATTGTGATCGTTCACAGGTTAAGCAAGTACTCCTCAATTTAATTAAAAATGCTGTAGAAGCGATGGAAGAACCAGGCACCATTCAGGTGAAAGCCAAAAAAAGTGAGGAAGATGTTTGTATACAGATAATTGATGAAGGTGCCGGCATTCCGGAAGAGCTCATTCAAAAATTAGGGGAACCCTTTTTCACGACAAAAAAAAGTGGGACTGGCCTTGGACTAATGATTACCAAGAAAATTCTTGAAAGGCATAATGGAAAACTGTCCATTAAAAGAAACAGAGAAAAAGGCAGCACTTTCGGAATATACTTTCCGATACAGTAAGTTATAACTTTAGACCATACTTCTTTTCCTTTGGTATAATTTTTACTTATCATTTTAAATAAGATATTGATATATCTACTTTTATGTTAAATAATTGTTTTATAGACTGTCTTCGTATAAAATATAACTCGAAATGATAATTTTCATTCATTTCTTATCTTAATGAAAGTATCAGTAATTTGAAATGTGAAAATGGTCATATACCCGTTTTCTGATGGAAATTCGGTGCAGTGGCCAAAGCAAGTATTGGGAGAGGGGTTAAAATATGGGAAACAACGCGTTTAATTCCAAGAAACAGTTTAACGCAAACGGAAAAACGTATAACTATTATGACTTAAAAGCGGTTGAAGAGGCAGGACTGGGCAAAGTTTCCCGTTTGCCATTTTCTATCCGCGTTCTATTGGAATCGCTTCTACGACAGCATGATGGCCGTCAGATTAAAAATGAACATGTGGAAGGCCTTGCAAAATGGGGAACAAAAGAAGGGGAAGGCAGCGATGTACCTTTCAAGCCATCCCGTGTAATTTTACAGGATTTCACCGGGGTTCCTGCGGTTGTTGACCTTGCTTCTTTAAGGAAAGCTATGGTGGATATGGGTGGAGAGCCAAATAAAATCAATCCAGAAGTGCCAGTTGACCTAGTTATCGACCACTCTGTGCAAGTCGATGAATACGGTACTCCTAATGCACTTCAAGCTAATATGGATCTTGAATTTGAACGCAATGCCGAACGTTATGAGTTCTTGAACTGGGCTCAGAAAGCTTTTGAAAACTACCGGGCAGTTCCACCGGCAACCGGTATCGTTCACCAAGTTAACCTAGAATACATTGCAAACGTTGTCCATGGAGTCAAAAACAGTGATGGAGAATATGAAGCATATCCGGACACACTAGTTGGTACCGATTCCCATACCACTATGATCAATGGCCTAGGAGTCCTTGGATGGGGCGTAGGCGGTATTGAAGCTGAAGCCGGAATGCTTGGGCAGCCGTCATTTATCCCGGCACCTGACGTTATTGGTGTGAAATTTACCGGAAGTTTCCCTAATGGAACAACAGCTACTGACTTAGCCTTGAAAGTTACTCAAGTGTTGCGGGAGAAAAATGTGGTTGGCAAATTTGTTGAATACTTCGGTCCTGGGCTGAAGGATATGCCTCTTGCAGACCGTGCAACCATTTCTAACATGGCACCGGAATATGGTGCTACTTGCGGATTCTTCCCAGTGGATGAAGAAGCTTTGAACTACCTTAAACTCACCGGCCGTGACCAAGAGCAGGTTGACCTGGTTGAAAAATATTGTAAAGAGAACAATCTCTGGTACTCTGCTGATCAGCCGGATCCTGAGTACACAGAAATGGTGGAAATTAACCTCGATGAGCTTGAGCCAAACCTTTCCGGACCTAAACGTCCGCAAGATTTGATTGCTCTTTCCGATATGAAGGAAAAGTTCAATAATGCTGTCACCGCTCCAGAGGGTAATCAAGGTTTCGGGATGGATAAATCAGAATTTGACAAAGAAGTAGAAATTGAGCATCCAAATGGCAGCCGTTCCGTTATGAAGACGGGTTCACTGGCAATTGCTGCAATTACTTCCTGTACTAATACTTCCAATCCATATGTAATGCTTGGTGCAGGACTTCTTGCGAAAAATGCGGTCGAAAAAGGGCTGGATGTACCGGAATACGTCAAGACATCTCTTGCCCCCGGGTCTAAGGTTGTTACCAAGTACCTGGAAGACTCTGGATTAATGCCATACCTGGATAAGCTTGGATTCAACCTGGTTGGTTATGGCTGTACAACTTGTATTGGTAACTCCGGACCGCTCCGCCCGGAAATTGAACAGGCTATTGCGGACAATGACTTGCTTGTTTCTTCTGTTCTTTCAGGAAACCGTAACTTCGAAGGCCGAATTCATCCGCTTGTAAAAGCCAACTATTTGGCATCTCCTCCATTGGTGGTTGCATACGCACTAGCAGGTACAGTGGATGTAGATCTTTCGAAGGAGCCATTAGGTAAAGATAAAAATGGGGAACCAGTATATATGAATGATATCTGGCCTTCTATGAAGGAAATCAAGGAGCAGGTGGAAAATGTGGTTACACCTGAGATTTTCCGCAAAGAATACGAAAATGTATTTGAATCCAATGAAAAATGGAATGAAATCGATACAACGGATGAACCCCTGTTTGAATGGGATAAGGATTCTACTTATATCCAAAACCCTCCATTTTTTGAAGGATTGTCCAAAGAAGCGGATACCGTTAAGCCATTGAATAAATTGCGTGCCATTGGTAAATTCGGTGATTCGGTTACAACGGACCATATTTCACCAGCAGGTGCCATCGCAAAAGATATGCCGGCAGGCAAGCATCTGCAGGATAAGGGAGTTTCCCCTCGGAACTTTAACTCCTACGGTTCCCGTCGTGGTAACCATGAAGTTATGATGCGGGGAACATTCGCCAACATTCGGATCCGCAATCTGCTGGCTCCGGGGACAGAAGGCGGATATACAACTTATTGGCCAACAGGCGATGTAATGCCGATCTATGATGCCGCAATGAAATATCAGCAGGATGGAACTGGTTTAATTGTATTAGGCGGTAAAGATTATGGAATGGGCTCATCACGTGACTGGGCAGCCAAAGGGACCAACCTCCTTGGTATTAAAACAGTTATTGCTGAAAGCTTTGAACGTATTCACCGCTCCAATCTTGTCATGATGGGCGTCTTGCCGTTACAGTTCGAAAAAGGCCAGAGCGCGGATAAATTAGGGCTGACCGGAAAAGAGACCTTCAATGTAGAAATTGGTGAAGATGTAAAACCGCATGATTTAGTAAAAGTTACTGCGGTCGATGAAGAAGGAAAAACAACTGAATTCCAAGCGATTGCACGCTTTGACAGTGAAGTAGAAATTGACTACTACCGTCATGGAGGCATCCTGCAAATGGTTCTCCGTGATAAGATGGAAGCTTAATGTTTGCCAAAAGGCCTGTACTGCTGACAGTACAGGCCTTTGCAATTTACTGAGCTTTCAATTGACTAAAAGTTATATTAATTGAAATAGTTGGCGATACTCCTTATTAGACAGCCAGGCTGTTTAGCCTTTGGCATCAATTACAGTCCGGCAGACGAAGCACGGGGTTTGATGATCTGTTGTGAAGGATGTCTTGCCCCGGTATAAAAAGGAGTGAGCCACCATTTCTTTAAAGAAGAGATTGTCTTTTGAAGAATTAGTCCAGGAGAACCGCCAGCAAATCCTGAATGATCGATTGCTGATGGATAAGCTCGAGGAAGAAGTCGATAACCGTATGCATCTTTCTTCCCAAAAGAAGCAAGCCGAATAGTCAACCCCCTTCTCTGAATGGCAGAAATGTCCAGGGGAGGGGAGTTGTTTTGTATGGGACCGGCAATCATTTACAGTTATATTGCTTCCTGTTTTGAAGAGACTATGGATGAGCCTAACAGAGGAGGGTTATGAGTGGTACACAATAATAATAAGCCAAAGCCTGATGACCGCAGTGACAATGTAGAGAAATTGCAAAGCATGGTACAGGATACTTTGCAGAACATGGAGAAGGCAAATGAAACCATGGAAGTTTCCCACGGCGATCAGAAAGAGAAAATCAAAGAAAAAAATGAACGCCGTGAAGCTGCTGTAAAAGGTATGCGTCAAGAGATTAAGGATGAGGCACAGCACAATAACCTTCACTAAGCTCAAGCAGGGATCCCGCAGATGTGGTCGGGATCCCTGCTATTGATTATAAGCAAAAATCTGCAAGCAACATATACATTTATGGTAGGATATAGAAAGTTAGGCATTAAGGGGGAAAATCATGAAGAAGATCCGTACACCCATAGAAGTAAGATATCAGGAAACAGATCAGATGGGGGTTGTTTATCATGCCAATTACCTTGTCTGGTTTGAAATAGGGCGAACTAAATTTATTGAAAGTCTCGGTCTCAGTTATACGGAAATGGAAAAAAATAATGTGGTCTCTCCTGTTACGGATGCGACAATATCCTTTAAAAAGCCGATACGTTATGGGGAGGACGTTGCAGTAGTAACATGGGTAGAAGCATACAACGGGGTACGCACAACTTATGGATATCAAATAATTAATGGTGATGGTGAAACTGCTGTCAGTGGTACCACCGAACATGTAATTGTACATAAAGAAAGTTTCAGACCACTTTCTTTAAGGAAAGCTTTTCCGTCATGGCATCAAGCATACTTACAAAGTAAAGAAGGAGAATAGGATGGCATTTGGAGTTTCAAAAGAGGAACTGAAGGCTTGGAAAAAGGATGTAAAAGATGGGAAGATCGCTTTTTTGACCCATTTTTGGCTGGATGACCGTTTTCCTGGCTGTACTACAGTTACAAAGGTGGGGTGCAGTGATTTAAGCCGGTTGCAGGAATGGGGAACTCGGTACGGCCTTAAACCCGAATGGATACACCATGATAAGAATTATCCGCACTTTGATTTGTTCGGCGATAGACAGAGGGATATTTTGAGGGGTGAGAACCAGCACGATCAATTGGAAAGATTTAAAATAAACTAGGAAAGAGGCGTACTGCAGGCACGCCCTTTCCTAGTTTATATATTTAAATTGCGGTTCATCGCTTTTTCTGCTGTAAGTGATTTCGAGGTCTTTTCCATCAAAGTACCAAACATCGGCATTTTCAATAAAGAAGTTGATCCTTTCTACCTCTTGGGAGGTATGTGGATCCTCAGGATTACTCTCTTTTACCCCCAGTGAAAATCCGGGAATATTTCCACCCATTCCGCCATATCGGACATAAAACCGAAGCGAAGCAGTATCGTCCTCTACGTCCAATTCCCTTTTATACCATTCGGCAGCTTCTTTGCTGACTTTTAATTCCACGAGCAACCTCTCCTTTAAACCAGATTTGTGTAATCCCTACTAATTTTCATCCTCATCAGCGCTGTTCTTCTTGGGGACCAGGTCAACTCCGCCCGGGTGGAAAGGATGACATTTACTGATTCTTTTTATGGTCAAGTATGCTCCTTTTACTGCTCCAAAACGCTCAAATGCCTCCAATCCATATGCAGAACAGCTTGGATAAAAGCGGCAGGAGGGGGGAGTGAAAGGGCTGATTGCCTTCCGGTAAAAATTGATGACCCCAATAAAAATGTATTTCATACAATGACCCCTTCAATGGTTCCTTCTTCAAGCATCTTATGTTTCAGTATACTAAAATCTCTAGACAAGGTTCAATTTATTGATTTGTATGGTCACATCCATGTGATTTTCGGTTCCGTTTTATTTTTTATCCGTTTCAAATTTTCTTTATGTCTGTAAAAGACGAATAAAGTAAGTAAGGCAATGACAATGGTAAGACCGGGCTCCCCCATAATAGCTGAAGCAATCACAGAAATGACACCAGTGATCATGGAAGAAAGCGATACATACTTGGAAAGATATAAGGTCAACAGAAAACTTGCAATCATAATTACAAATAAAAGCGGGTTGACACCGAGGATAATACCGCTCGAAGTGGCCACGGCTTTTCCTCCTTTGAATTTGGCGAATAACGGATAGGTATGTCCGATTACGGCAAATAGTCCAATAACAAGCCGATTGACATCTGCATCAACCAGAAGTGGAATGCTTGCAGCGGCAGTGCCCTTTAGAATATCAGCCAGGGTAACAATTATTCCCGCCTTTATTCCAAGCACCCTGAATGTATTGGTGGCACCAAGGTTCCCGCTTCCGTGTTCTCTGATATCAAGCCGGTATCCAACTTTTCCGACTATCAGTGCAGAGGGGATAGATCCCAAAAGATATGCAATGATAATAAATAAAATATAGTCCATAAAATGTTCCTACTTTCTAAAGAATTTCGCAGCAGTCGATTATGTTGTTATTTTAGCATGAAGTCTTGATGGAAAGAACCTTAAATCTAAAATATCATGGTCTCTCCCTAGAAGTATATGGTTTCCATTGAGAGCTTTTAGGGTATAAACTAGAGGTTCAACTAATAATAGGGCATCCATGCAGCCCTCCAGCAGGGGTGAGGAAGATGATTGAATTCAGGAATGTATGGAAAACATATACAGACGGGACGGAAGCTGTAAAGAACTTCTCTCTTAGCATCAACAGTGGAGAAATTGTCACCTTGATAGGACCGAGCGGGTGTGGAAAGACGTCCAGCCTCAAGATGATCAACCGCTTAATAGAGCCTACTGCCGGCTCCATTTACATAAACAACCAAGATATAAAAGACTTTAATATCCATGAACTCCGATGGAATATCGGGTATGTTCTTCAGGAAATTGCATTATTTCCTCATTTGAGCGTTGGAGAGAACATTTCAGTTGTGCCGGAGATGAAGAAATGGAAACGAAAGAGAATGATGCAAAGAAGTGAGGAACTGCTGGATATGGTCGGCCTCGAACCGTCCACCTACATGAACAGAATGCCCTATGAATTATCCGGTGGGCAGCAGCAGCGCATTGGGGTTATTCGTGCGTTGGCGGCTGATCCGGATATTATCTTGATGGATGAACCGTTTAGTGCATTGGATCCGATCAGCAGGGAACAGCTTCAGACAGATATCCGCCAGCTACAGCAGGAAATTGAAAAAACTATTGTATTTGTTACCCATGATATGGATGAAGCCATGGCAATCGGTGATAGGGTTTGTCTCATGGAAGACGGGGAAATCATTCAATATGATACTCCACAGCAGTTAATATTGAACCCGAAGAATCAATTTGTTAAAGACTTTATCGGGGAACGCAAATCTCCTTGGCATACAGCCGTTGATGTAATTGCTAAATCAGCTGACGACAGAGTTATCACCGAAAGCTTTTTTGATACGGGCCATATTCCTGAACATGGGCTGTTTGCAGTATGTGATGATGACGGGAGATATTTGGGGGCAGTGCAGAACGGGGAATCTACAGCCATTATGACGTTGGAAAACGATATGCCGTTGATTAAAGCGTCAGAAATCATGCATGAGAACCAGCAGGATTTCTTCCCCGTACTAAAGAGGGAAAAGATGATAGGCATTTTAAACCACGAACAAATAGTATCTTTCTTGAAGGAGCGGGAGGTACAGAAGAACGGGGGTGCTCATGATGAATGAATTTCTTTCCGTTCTTCAATCTAGACAGGATCAGCTCCTGCAGACTTTATGGGAGCATCTGCAGATTTCTCTCACAGCGTTACTGATAGCCATTGTCATTTCCGTTCCACTGGGTATTATCTTAACAAGATACCCCTCTATAGCCGACCCCATCATAGGTGTTTCGGCTGTATTGCAAACTATTCCCAGCCTGGCAGTGCTAGCCTTTTTGATTCCCTTTCTAGGGATTGGAACATTACCGGCTATTGTCGCGTTGACCATTTATGGACTGCTGCCGATTCTGAGGAATACCTATACTGGGATTAAAGAGGTCGATCCCGCCCTAAAAGAAGCAGCTACAGGAATGGGGATGAATACGTACAAACGGCTGACGAAAATGGAACTTCCTCTGGCCATGCCGGTGATTATGGCAGGAATACGCACATCTATGGTTCTTATTGTAGGTACTACTACTATTGCAGCTCTGATAGGTGCAGGAGGCCTAGGTGAACTGATTCTATTGGGAATTGACCGTGGGGCAGATGTCCATCTGATTCTATTGGGTGCTATACCTGCAGCCTTACTAGCCATATTCTTGGATCTTATTCTCCGTGGAATCGAACGGGTTTCCGGAAAACTTGGCTTCAAATCTCTTCTTTCCGTAGTATTAATTACCGTGTTGATCGTCGGGGTTCCGTTTCTTACTAAGAATTCCTCACAAGCTGATTTAGTAATTGGGGGGAAATTGGGCTCTGAACCGGAAATATTAATTAATATGTACAAGCAACTGATAGAGGAAGAAACGAATCTAACCGTAGAACTTGAACCAGGGTTGGGAAAAACAGCCTTTGTATTTTCGGCATTACAAGAAGGTGATATTGATATTTATCCGGAATTTACCGGCACCGCAATTGTAACTCACCTGGAAGAGCAGGCGGAAAGCAATGATGCTGGTGAAGTATATGAACAGGCTGCAGTGGGTATGAAACAGGAGTATGGTATGGAATTCCTTCAGCCGATGCAGTTTAATAACACTTATGCGGTTGCCACAACTAAGGAGCTGGCGAATCGGTATAATCTCGAAACCATTGGTGATCTAAAGACAGTGGAGGATGAAATCACTGCCGGGTTCACCTTAGAATTCACTGATCGCTATGATGGTTATGTGGGAATGCAGGATGTATATGACATCGATATCAATAACATTCGTACAATGGAGCCGGGGATCCGTCAAGACGCCTTGGCAAATGGTGAAGTAGATGTAATCGATGCTTATGCCACGGACAGTTATATGGTAGAATTAGGACTAGTAACCTTGGAAGATTCAGAAAATTTATTCCCTCCATATCAAGGGGCTCCATTAATGAGGGAAGAAACCTTAAAAAAATATCCCGAACTGGAAGCTGCTTTAAATCAGCTTGGCGGGAAAATAACTGATGACGAGATGCGGCAGATGAATTATCAGGTAGACTATGAAGATAGATCTCCGCAGGCCGTAGCAAGGGAATATTTAACAGAGCAAGGTTTATTGGATAATTAAAGGAGGATGATTCATATGGCATGGAAAAACCCGTCTAATGAGGAATTAACAGAAATACTGAGCAAGTCGAAGACGATAGCAGTAGTGGGCTTGTCGGATAACCCCTCGAGGACTTCCTATCAAATTGCTAAGATTATGCAGGAACAGGGCTATAGAATCATACCAGTCAATCCTACCGTCGAAACGGTGCTTGGGGAAAAAGCTTATCCTTCTCTAAAAGATGTCGAAGAACCTATCGATATCATCAATGTGTTCAGAAGGCCGGAGCACCTGCCGGCTGTTGCTGAGGATGCTGCGGAAACGGACTGCCGCATATTCTGGGCACAGCAGGGCATTATCAACGAAGAAGCCTACCATTACTTGAAAGAACGGGATTTTACCGTAATAATGGACTTATGCATAAAAGTAGTCCATGCTGTTCTCTTGAAATAACGCAGAGGGATGACATACAGCTGTCATCCTTTTTTGTTGAGCTATTTTTGCTGGAGTGGGGAGCATAGCTCCTGTTGGTTATTACATACAGTAGGAATTCCCTCTTCCATTTTCGGTCTGACCAGCACCAACAGGGCAGGCTAGGCCTTTGTTCCTGTTAGCATGCAGTTTGCAGATATAGTATACTTAATATCATGTTTTGGGGTACTATGAGAATATCGGTAAAAGCAGGTTTTACATAAACAAACATTTGTTCTATTATAGAGTTATAACTATTATTCATAGACCTCGGTGAAAAGAAAGGAGTCGACAGCAATATGGTTAGACAATCGGAAACATATACAGATGAGTCGATTCAGGTATTGGAAGGATTGGATGCCGTCCGGAAACGGCCTGGAATGTATATAGGCAGTACAGATACACGTGGCCTGCATCATTTAGTATTTGAAATAGTAGATAATGCCGTCGATGAAGCCCTGGCCGGTTATGGCGACCTAATCAAGGTAACAATACATAAGGATAACAGCATATCGGTAGAGGATACTGGGCGAGGAATACCGACCGGCATGCATCGTACAGGGAAACCTACGACAGAGGTAATCTTTACGGTGCTCCATGCCGGCGGAAAATTCGGCCAAGGTGGATATAAAACAAGCGGAGGACTGCATGGTGTTGGTGCCTCAGTTGTCAATGCACTCTCCGAATGGCTGGAAGTATCCATTTACCGGAATGGCGAGGAGTTTTTTCAGCGGTTTGAAAATGGCGGAAAGCCAGCAGGTTCACTGGAAAAGGTGGGGAAAACGAAAAAAAGCGGAACGGTGATCCATTTCAAACCGGATACGTCCATTTTTTCCGCAACTACCTATAATTTTGAAACATTATCGGAACGGCTGAGGGAATCCGCATTCTTGTTAAAAGGGCTGAAGATAGAGCTGGAGGATAAACGTACTGGCGATAAAGAGCTTTACGAATATCCTGATGGCCTTGAATCATTTGTTGCTTACCTGAATGAAGAAAAGGATACTCTGCATGAAGTAGTATCCTTTGAAGGCGAACAGCAGGGAATTGAAGTGGATTTTGCATTTCAGTTTAATGATGGATATGCAGAAAGCATGCTGTCCTTTGTAAATAATGTACGTACCAAGGATGGCGGGACCCACGAATCGGGAGCAAGGGCCGCAATCACCCGAACATTTAATGAATATGCCCGAAGAACGGCCTTACTGAAGGAAAAAGATAAAAATCTGGAAGGTACCGATTTGCGGGAGGGTCTGACAGCTATTGTTTCCGTTAGAATACCAGAGGAAATGCTACAATTCGAAGGACAGACTAAAGGGAAACTCGGAACCACGGAAGCCAGATCTGCCGTTGATTCGGTGGTATCTGAAAAGCTCGCTTATTTCCTGGAAGAGAATGCAGATATATCTACACTGCTTACGAAAAAGGCAATAAGAGCAAAAGAGGCGAGGGAAGCAGCCAGAAAAGCAAGGGAAGATGCACGCTCTGGAAAGAAAAAGCGCCGAAAGGATACACTTCTCAGTGGTAAACTTACGCCGGCTCAATCCAGAAATTCAAGTAAAAACGAGCTGTATCTTGTAGAGGGTGATTCTGCAGGCGGCTCAGCTAAACAGGGAAGAGACCGTAAGTTCCAGGCAGTCCTTCCCCTTAGGGGTAAAGTGATCAACACAGAAAAGGCAAATCTGCAGGATGTATTCAAGAATGAGGAAATCTCCACTATCATCCATACAATTGGAGCAGGAGTAGGAGGAGATTTCAATATGGAAGATGTGCAGTACGATAAAATTATCATTATGACGGACGCAGATACAGATGGAGCACATATACAGGTGCTTCTGCTCACCTTCTTTTACCGCTATATGCGTTCGCTCGTAGAAGAAGGTAAAATATTCATAGCACTTCCACCACTTTTTAAAATCTCTAAAGGAAAAGGGAAAAAGGAAAAAGTTGTATATGCCTGGGAAGAACAGGAAATGAAAAAAGCTGTGAAGGAATTCAAAAATGGCTATATTATCCAGCGGTATAAGGGTCTTGGCGAAATGAACGCAGACCAGTTATGGGAGACTACCATGAATCCGGAAACACGTACACTTATCCGAGTAACTATTGATGACCTTGCAAGAGCTGAGCGCAGGGTAACTACATTGATGGGGGATAAGGTAGAACCACGAAGGAAATGGATAGAAGGGCATGTGGAGTTCGGAATGGACGAAGATGCAAGCATATTGGAAAACGATAAGATTCATAATTCATAGATAGCTAAATAAGGGGAGATTGTTTTGGCACAGCCAGAAAAATATTTGGACCTTCCTTTAGAAGAAGTGATAGGTGACAGATTTGGAAGGTACAGCAAGTATATTATTCAAGATAGGGCACTGCCTGATGCGAGGGATGGATTAAAGCCTGTGCAACGCAGAATTTTGTATGCCATGCATGAAGAGCGGAACGTATATGATAAAAACTTCCGCAAATCAGCCAAGACAGTGGGGACCGTCATCGGGAATTATCATCCGCACGGTGATTCCTCTGTTTATGAAGCAATGGTACGCATGAGCCAGGATTGGAAGATGAGAAATGTCCTGGTAGAAATGCATGGTAATAACGGGAGCATTGATGGAGATCCATCAGCAGCCATGCGTTATACAGAAGCGCGCCTTGCCCGGATTACGTCGGAACTTCTCCGGGATATTGATAAGGAAACCGTTGATTTCATCCTTAATTTTGATGAAACTTCAGAAGAGCCGGTTGTACTGCCGGCAAAGTTCCCTAATCTTCTCGTGAACGGCTCAACCGGTATTTCTTCCGGTTATGCAACAGATATACCTCCTCATAACTTAGCAGAAGTAATCGATGCAGTTATCATGCGCATGGACAAGCCTCAGGCTGGAGTAGACGATTTAATGAGCGTGATGAAAGGCCCTGATTTTCCAACAGGTGGAATAGTCCAGGGTAAAGACGGAATTAAAAAAGCATATGAAACTGGACGCGGAAAAGTTATTGTGCGAGGAAGGGCTGTTGTGGAAGATCTGCGTGGCAACCGCCAACAGATTGTCATCGATGAGGTTCCCTATGAAGTGAACAAGGCCAATATGGTCAAAAAAATCGATGAACTGCGAATCGACCGTAAAGTGGAAGGCATCGCGGAGGTCCGGGATGAAACAGACCGGACAGGATTGCGGATTGTAATTGAACTGAAGAAGGACGCGAACAGCGAGGGCATTTTGAACTACCTTTATAAAAATACTGACCTGCAAGTAACCTATCATTTCAATATGGTCGCTATCCAGGATAAGACACCCAAGCTGCTTTCGCTCCCTCAAATGATTGATGCCTATATCCAGCATCAAAAAGATGTGGTGACAAGACAGACAGCCTATGACTTGAGGAAAGCAAAAGATAGAGCTCACATAGTGGAAGGGTTGAAAAAAGCTGTCTCCATTTTGGATCAGCTGATTGTAACGATCCGTGAGTCAAAAGATAAGCAAGATGCAAAAAAACGGATTATGGAAGCCTACGGTTTTACAGAGGTTCAGGCAGAAGCAATCGTAATGCTCCAGCTTTATAGATTGACTAACACAGATATCACTATGCTGGAAAAGGAAGCAGATGAGCTTCAGAGGAATATAGAAGAATGGGAATCGATTCTCGCAAGCGAGAAAAAGCTCCATCAAACAATCAAAAAAGACTTGAAACAAATTAGAAAGACGTTTGCTGACCCCCGTAAAACAGTAATTGAAGACAAAATAGACGAATTGAGAATCAACATCGAAGTGATGGTTGCCAGTGAGGATGTACTTACTTCCGTAACGAGAGACGGATATATCAAGCGGACAAGCCTACGGTCATACGCTGCTTCCAACGGAGAGGACTTGGCCTTGAAGGAGGGAGACCATCTCACTTCATTGATAGAGCTGAATACGACTGATAAGCTGCTTCTCTTCACCAACAAAGGGAAGTATTTGGTAATACCTGTGCATCAGCTGCCCGAAATACGCTGGAAGGATATGGGTCAGCACATTTCTAATCTCGTATCTCTGAACAAGGATGAGCAGATCATTAAAACAATCCCAATAAGAGAATTCAAGGATGATCACTATCTGGTTTTCTTTACGAAAAATGGAATGATTAAGCGAAGCGAACTAAAATTGTATGATGCTCAGCGACATTCGAAGCCATTAATCGCATTGAATATTAAAAAAGGTGATGAGCTTATCGATGCTCATATGACCGATGGAAGCTATGATGTATTTATTTCGTCTAACACAGGCTATGGCGTCTGGTATGAAGAGTCGGAGGTTTCTGTGGTCGGGCAAAGAGCTGCCGGGGTAAAAGCCATCCAGCTGAAGGATGGGGAGCATGTTGTATCCGGTCAGGTGTTCTATAGTACTGCTAGTCCCTCCCTTGTCCTGGTGACACAGCGTGGTGCATGCAAACGAATGAAGTTACAGGAATTTGAGAAGTCGGGAAGAGCTAAACGGGGCCTAGTGATGTTGAAGGAATTGAAGAACAGACCGCATCGCGTCAAAGGTTTGTTTGCTGTGGAAGACAACGTTCAGTTCTCCGCACAGACGGAAAATGGGGAGATACATACCATTTCCCCATGGGAGCTGTCGGCCAAGGACCGTTACAGCAATGGCTCCTTTGTAATCGATACAGATAACTATGGACAAGTAACAGAGGTTTGGAAAGAAGCGCCTTATGAAAAGCCCTTTGAGGGGTCCGAGGAATAATAAGACAATCAGATGAATACGATAAAAAATTAAGAAAATAGGAAAAATTATTGTGATTCTTTGTCTTTCAAGCTACAATTTAGATATACACTCTGATTGGTAACTTATTCCGGGAGACCGAGGAGGGTTATGATGAATTTTGAACTGACAAAGGAACAGCAGATGGTTCAAAAAGTGGTAAGGGAATTCGCGGATGAGATAATCCGCCCCAGGGCAATTGAAATTGATAGAGAGGCTAAATTCCCAGCAGACATCTTCGACCAGATGGGCGAGCTTGGTCTGCTGGGCATTCCTTTCCCTGAGAAGTATGGAGGATCAGGAGGAGACACCCTGTCCTATGCTCTTGCCGTTGAAGAAATCGGCCGGGTATGCGGTAGTACAGGTCTCAGCTATGCAGCTGCTGTTTCACTAGGTGCCAGCCCTATCTATTATTTCGGAACAGAAGAGCAAAAGCAAAAATATTTGGTTCCTATGGCTCAAGGGAAGACTCTTGGGTCTTTCGGGTTGACAGAGCCTAATGCTGGATCTGATGCCGGTGGAACTAAGACTGCAGCAGAAGAAAGTGGAGAAAACTATCTGATAAATGGGGAGAAATGCTTTATAACCAATGCTTCCTATGCGGAACAGATTATTGTCACCGCAGTAACCGGAAAAGACGCTAAAGGAAAGAATCTGATTTCCTCCCTTATTGTACCAACAAAAACAGAGGGAGTTCATATTACCAACAATTATGATAAGATGGGTGTTCGTGGATCGGATACAGCTGAAATAGTATTAGAAAATGTAAGCGTTTCAAAAATCAATCTGCTGGGTCAGCCAAACAAAGGATTTCCTCAGTTCCTTCAGACCTTGGACGGCGGCCGGATCTCTATTGCCGCACTTGGACTCGGTATCGCCCAAGCGTCACTGGATAGATCATTAGCCTATTCAAAAGAACGGGAGCAGTTCGGCAGGAAGATCTCCACGTTTCAAGCTATTCAATTTAAATTAGCAGACATGGCAATGGAAGTAGAACTCGCCCGTAATATGGTCTATAAAGCTGCCTGGCTTAAGGACAGCGGCAAAGAATTTGGCAAGGAAGCTGCGTTTGCCAAACTTTACGCAACTGAGACCGCATTCCGGGCGGCAAATCAGGCCATCCAAATTCATGGGGGATATGGATACATGCGGGAATATGAAGTAGAGAGATACTTGCGGGATGCAAAATTATTGGAAATAGGAGAGGGAACTTCAGAGATTCAAAGACTGGTGATTGCCAGGCAGCTCGGATGTTAAACGGTATGAGATTAACCAATCATAATATTGAGCCGGACAGTCAGGGGAGGAGTTTCCATGATTAAGAAACTATTGATTGCAAACCGCGGAGAGATCGCCAGACGTGTTATTCGCACCTGCAAAGAAATGGGCATTCACTCAATTGCTGTATATTCAGAAGCGGATCAATATGCTCCCCATGTTTTTGAGGCAGACGAAAGTCATCTGATCGGCCCATCAAGAGTGGATGAGAGCTATATGAATATTGATAAAATCCTGACGGCAGCTAAAAAGGCTGGTGCCGACGCAATCCACCCAGGATATGGCTTTCTTAGCGAAAATGCTTCTTTTGCAGAGAGGTGCAGGGACGAAAACATCATCTTTATCGGACCGTCCCCGGATATCATTAGACAGATGGGGGATAAAACAGCTGCCAGGAAAGCAATGAGGGATGCCGGGGTTCCAGTCGTGCCAGGGTCTGTAGGAATAGTAGGCTCCGCTGAAGAAGCAATGAGCTCCGCCGGCAAAATCGGCTATCCCATCATGCTGAAAGCTTCAGCTGGTGGAGGCGGAATAGGAATGCAGGAAGTACACGATGAAAAGGAATTAATGAAAGCTTATGCAAGCAATTCCAAGCGGGCTAAGACCTTCTTTGGTGATGGCTCCATGTTTTTGGAAAAGAAATTGGAGAATGCCAGGCATATCGAAATACAAATCATCGGAGACTCATTTGGAAATGTCATTCATTTATTTGAACGGGAATGTTCCATACAGCGGAGGAATCAAAAAGTTTTAGAAGAGGCCCCCTCCTCCTTTATTTCTGATGAGACAAGAAGGCAAATGGCGGAAACAGCTGTAAGGGCTGCAAACACCCTGAATTATAGTAGTGCTGGAACAATAGAATTCTTAGTAGATGAGCGGGAAAAGTTCTACTTCCTGGAGATGAATACCCGTATTCAAGTAGAGCATCCGGTTACAGAAGAAATTACCGGTACTGATATTGTCGAACTCCAGATAAACGTTGCTAATAATAAGAAACTTCCTTTTACACAAGAACAAATTAAATACCGGGGCAAGGCAATAGAAGCTCGCATTTATGCAGAAGACCATCGCACTTTTTTCCCCTCTCCAGGTCATATTGATACTTTCCATCCTCCTTGTGGAGAAGATATCCGTAATGAAATAGCTGTAACTGAAAACTATCAGGTTACTCCTTACTATGATCCTATGATTGGAAAATTGATTGTGAAAGGGGAGACGAGAGAAGCAGCAATAAAACGACTCAAAACCGCTCTCAGTCAATATAGGATTGGCGGTATAAAAACCAATCTCCCCATGCTTCGGGAGATTATAGAGTCAGAGGCATTCCAAAAAGGGGAGACTACTACCTCTTTTGTCCAGGATCATTATATTCCTAATATTTCCACTGTAGAAAAGGAGGAGAAATAAGTGCAGGAGCTAAAAGCAACTATGGCGGGGAGTGTATGGAAGGTTGCAGTCAATCCAGGGGAAGCTGTTCAGGAAGATCAGGATATTATCATCCTTGAATCGATGAAAATGGAAATCCCGATTACTGCAGAAGAGGATGGTACGGTAAGAGAGATTAAAGTAGCGGAAGGGGACTTTGTGAATGAAGGGGATGTAATAGCGGTCATTGAATGAAATATCAAGGTATCTTGCAGACTTTCGATTCCATACTAAGCATCTTTATTCTTCTTTTTAAATATGGAAGGAGGTCATCATGGCTTTAGCTGAATGGAGGATGGTGGAGAAGCATATAGCATTGATCACTTTAAACCGGCCGGAAGCGGCTAATTCCTTATCATTGGAAATTCTGGATGAACTGAATCAATCTGTCCGGGAAATCAATAAAGACCACCATATCTATTGCACCATTATTACAGGGGCAGGTTCAAGAGCCTTTTGTTCAGGGGCAGATTTGAAAGAACGTAAAGATATGTCAGAGCGGCAGGTAATGCAAACGGTATCGTATATAAGCGAAACAGTCGGCAATATAGAGAATTTGCGAATGCCGGTTATAGCTGCGATTAATGGAGCTGCCTATGGCGGGGGGTTGGAACTAGCTCTCGCCTGTGATATTAGGCTGGCTGCTTCAGGTGCTAAGATGGGGCTTACCGAAACGTCACTTGCGATCATTCCAGGTGCAGGCGGGACCCAGCGGTTGCCGAGAATAATAGGTGTCGGCCAGGCCAAGCGTCTTATCTATACAGCTGAGCCGATTTCTGCCCATGAGGCATACACTTTGGGTTTGGTTGAGATAGTGACAGACTCGGATAAACTTTTAGAGGAATCTATATCCTTAGCAGGATCTATTGCCAAAAATGGCCCGGTTGCTGTTAGCCAAGCAAAAACAGCTATAAACCAAGGGCTACAAACAGATATTACAACTGGCCTGGGAATAGAACAGCTTAGTTATAGGGGAACCTTGTATACTTCTGACCGTCTGGAAGGGTTAAAGGCTTTCCAGGAGAAAAGAAAGCCTGTTTATAAAGGGGAATAATTGCAGGAGGTTATCTAATGTCATATCTCGATGAACTGCAGAAACGGACAGCAAAGATCAAGCAAGGCGGAAATGAAAAATACCATGAAAAAAATAGGGAGCAGGGCAAACTGTTCGTACGACAGCGATTAGAATTGCTTTTAGATGAAAATTTGGATATTGAAGATGCTTTTTTTGCTAATTGTATGGATGACTCTCTCCCATCCGATGGTGTAGTTACGGGAATAGGTAAAATAGACGGCCAATCGGTCTGTGTAATGGCAAATGATTCAACAGTCAAAGCAGGATCCTGGGGTAAAAGGACAGTTGAAAAAATTCTCCGGATCCAGGAAACGGCCATGTCACTGGAAATTCCTATGCTGTATCTAGTGGATTCAGCAGGTGCCCGAATTACCGACCAGATAGAGATGTTTCCGGGGAGACGGGGAGCAGGGCGTATTTTCCACAATCAAATCAAGCTCTCTGGAAGAGTGCCGCAAGTCTGCCTGCTGTTTGGGCCATCCGCTGCCGGAGGTGCATATATACCAGCGTTTTGCGACGTGGTTATCATGGTGGAGGGAAATGCATCTATGTACCTAGGTTCACCGAGAATGGCGGAAAAAGTGATAGGAGAGAAGGTAAGTTTAGAAGAAATGGGCGGAGCAAAGATGCATGCCTCCGTTTCGGGGGTGGGTGATGTACTTGTAAAAAGCGAGGAGGCTGCCATTGAATATGCCCGTCATTATTTGTCCTACTTTCCAGCTAATTTTCGAGAAAAACCTCTTCGTGCCGAGCCTAAGCAGATAAAAGATGTCAGAGACAGTATTGCGGAGCTGATTCCTGAGAATGCAAACACTCCGTTTAACATGTACGACCTTCTTGATCATCTTATTGATGCAGACAGTTTTTGCGAAATCAAAAAAAGATTTGCTAAAGAGATTATAACTGGTTTTGCCAGACTGGATGGGAAGGCGGTAGGTATCATCGCCAATCAGCCGAAAATGAAAGGGGGAGTATTATTCCCGGATTCTGCCGATAAGGCTGCAAAATTCATCCAGTTATGTGATGCTTTCCATATTCCGCTTTTATTCCTTGCCGATATCCCAGGGTTTATGATAGGCACTCATGTAGAACGGTCAGGAATTATCCGTCACGGAGCCAAAATGATTGCCGCCATGAGCGAAGCAACAGTGCCGAAAATCTCTGTTATTGTTCGTAAGGCGTTCGGGGCAGGGTTATATGCGATGGCCGGACCTGCTTTTGAACCAGACTGTTGTATTGCTCTGCCCACTGCCCAGATAGCGGTAATGGGGCCTGAAGCAGCTGTAAATGCCGTTTATGCCAATAAAATTGCAGCACTTCCTGAAGAAAAAAGAGAAGAATTCATCAGAGAAAAACAGAAGGAGTACAAGGAGAATATCGATATTTACCGCTTAGCTTCAGAAATGGTAGTGGATGCCGTCATTGAACCAGACAAATTAAGAAGGGAACTGGTACGACGGTTCCAAGAATATGAGAGGAAGAATGTTCAATTCACGGAGAGAAAACATGGAGTATATCCTGTTTGACTTACTGAGCCTTGGCAACCATGCCAAGGCTCTTTCAATTTGAACGGATTAATATTGTTATTAGGATTACTATAATTTTATTATGTAAACTACTGATTTCTAATAGAGGTAGAAATACCGCTGTGTTTCTCGTATAATAAAACGAAAGAATATTGCCTAAACAAGAAAGGACCTGAAAATGTTGCCAGTTAAAGATGGAATAAAATCAGTAATGACACTTGAACATCTAGTGGCTCTGCATAAGTTGATGGAAAAGCATGAGGATGCAGTCAATGCGCAAAAAATAGCAGAGCTTTATGAAAAGCTTCAAAAAGAAGAGTTGGTCATCAGCTTTGCCGGCCATTTTTCCGCTGGTAAATCCTCCATGATCAATTATTTGCTCGGAGCGGACATTCTGCCGAAAAGCCCGATTCCCACGAGTGCAAATGTAGTAAAACTCAGTTCCGGAAATGGTACGGCGAGGGTGTACTTTCGCCACCAGGAACCAATGGAGTACAAAGAACCTTATGACATGGAAATGATTAAAAGATACTCTAAGGATAAGGACGCTATTGAACGAATAGAGATAAGCACAGCGGAACAGCTGATGCCTGAAGGAGTGTCTGTCGTTGATACTCCTGGCATTGACGCAGCGGATGACGCAGACCGTGTGATGACGGAATCTTCTCTGCATTTAGTAGATGTACTTTTTTATGTAATGGACTATAATCACGTTCAATCAGAAGTGAATTTGCATTTCCTGCATTCCCTGCAACAAAAAGGAATCCCATATTATGTGATCATTAACCAAGTGGATAAACACGATGAAGGGGAGATCCCTTTCAGGAAATTCCATGGTAGTGTAACTGATACATTTAATCAGTGGGAGCTGCAACCGGCAAAAATCTTCTATTCTTCCTTGATGGATCCGGACGCTGTCCATAATGAAGTCCTAAAGGTAAAAGCGGAAATTAACCATCTAATGGAAGAGAAAGATTCTTTCTTTCAAATCGACCAATCTGTCAAACAGGTAGTGGAAGACCATAAGAGGGAATTAATGAATCGATATGAAGAATTGGTCCCTGCTTCAGATGAGGACGATGGCGAGGCTGAAGACATGCAAATGTTGAAAGCTAAATGGGAAGAACTCCGCCAACTAGCTGATCAATTAGAAGAGGATTTTCAACAGGAGATGCAGCAAACGTTAAAAAATGCTTACCTGATGCCTGCTGACCTCCGTGAAACGGCCAGGCTGTTTCTGGAGTCCCAAAAAAGTGATTTTAAAATTGGCTTTTTTGCTTCCAAGAAAAAGACAAATGAAGAGCGGAAGGCAAGGGCTGAAGCTTTTATAGAAACACTTAATAAAAATGCTGAGACAGCTGTCCAATGGAAACTGAGAGATAAATTTTCAAAGATAATGAAGGATTACGGAATAATAGATCCTCAAATTGATCAGAAAACCCAAAGTCTATCTGTCTCTTACTCTTCAGAGGATGCTGTGAAATTAATCAATCCTGGCGCAAAAGTGAATGGAGACTATGTCTTGAACTACACGAAAGAAGTAGCAACGGACATTAAGAGCAAATATAAGCAGGAGGTTCTGAGACTTCTTCCCCTATTAAAGGAAGCGGTAGAAGATAGGAATAAGAAAGAAATGCAAGATTTAGAGCAGAAGATCAACAAGCTGGAAAATAAAAAACAGATTCAAGAAGAACAAAATAAGTTAAAGAGAAATCTGGATATGCAGCTGGAGAGCCTGGAGAAACAGCAGAAATTCCCGGAAATAGAGGAAAATGATTGGAAACAAATAGAGCGCAATCTCTCGAGTAATCAAATCCTCCGTCAGCAGGAAGAATTCTCAGAGCCAGCAGAACCTTCCCAGGAAACAAGAAATAGAACTCCATTACAACAGGAGACAGATAAGAAAGTGAATGCTGTCCATCAAGTTCTGCAGGATATCGAGCAGGCGATCGATACAATCAGTGACCTGCCCGGTTTCCAGGGCCATATGGACGATCTTCAGGGAAAGTACAGCCGATTATCGAATCGCTCATTTACAATTGCCTTGTTTGGTGCATTCAGCGCTGGTAAATCTTCGTTTGCCAACGCATTGCTAGGCGAAAATGCTCTTCCGGTCTCTCCCAATCCAACTACTGCAGCCGTCAATCGCATTTGTCCGATTAACGAGGATCATCCCCATGGATCAGTCGCCGTCAAGATTAAAGACAAGGATGCTATCAAAAAAGACCTGCTGCTAATGACGAGGAATTTTCAGCCGAATGAAGACCATGAGGCTGAGGAACTGCTCGAATGGATAAGAAAAGAAGGCATTCACCGCGACAATCGGCTGGACAGTATGTACCAGTCCTATCTGAGTGCAATGTTGAGTGGTTATGACTATATAAAAGTCCGAATCGGCAGACAGATCAACATTACGATGGATGAATTTGCCGACTATGTTACAGATGAAACGAAGGCTTGCTATATTGAATCTATTGATTTATACTTTGATTCTTCCCTAACTAGGCAAGGAATCACTTTGGTCGATACGCCGGGGGCGGATTCGGTCAATGCCAGACACACCAATGTGGCTTTTGACTATATCAAACATGCGGATGCTATCTTATATGTAACGTATTATAATCACGCTTTATCACGTGCAGACAAGGATTTTCTGATGCAGCTGGGAAGAGTAAAAGAAGCTTTTGAAATGGATAAAATGTTCTTTATTGTGAATGCTGCAGATCTGGCGGCAGATAAAGAGGAATTGCAACTGGTCACAGAATATGTAGAACAACAGCTCATCGAATTGGGAATACGCTTTCCGCGTTTATACCCTGTTTCCAGCAAACGATCCCTGAAGGAAAAACAAAGTGGCGCCAAACTTAATACCGAGATGCTGGACTTCGAAAAAAGATTTCATCAGTTTATCGGGGAGGATCTTCAGCGGCTTACCATCCAGTCGGCTACAAGTGATTTGCAGCATGCTTACCGTACGTTACAGCGGTATGTCAAGTCCTTGAACCTAAACGAACAGGAAAAAGAGAACCATAAAAAAAGACTTCTCTCTAATAAGGATTTGATAGATAAGGAGATAGACAAATGGGAAACAAGTGTCCACGAAGGTAAAATAGCTCAGAAGATCGAAAAGCAGATGTATTATGTGCTTGAGAGATTATCAATTCGGTTCCATGACATGTTTAAAGAAACATTTAATCCAACAACCATTACCGAATCAGGCAAGAAGGCCCAAGAGCAATTAAAGCAAAGCTTGCGAAACCTTCTTGATTATACGGGCCATGAACTGCTGCAGGAAGTACAAGCTGTTTCTTTGCGGGTGGAATCACTTATGCGCACTCTGGAAAGTGAGACACATTCAACCCTCTCTGAGAAAATTGAAGAAGTAGATGATGCTTTCTTTTTGCAAGAACCAGCACAGCAAGATTTTGAAACGCCCTTATATGACCAGGCCTTTAAGAATCTCAGTCCAGCTGATTTCCGGCATGTACTGTCTGCATATAAAGGTACAAAAGCATTCTTCGTGAAAAACGAGAAAGAAATAATGAAAGACAGACTTTATCAAGAACTGGAAACCCATGCCCAACAATATATAGAAGAGAATAGGGTAAGGATGGAGAGCCACTACCAAGCTGCATGGAGAGATAGAGTCGACCAATTAAAACATTCAGCTAAAGAAAACGCAGAACAGCAGCTCAACAATCATTTGGAAATGATAAATGCTCCTGTAGACCTGAAAAGTCTCGAAAAGAAAGAGGAAATACTTCAAGAGATAAGCAAACGAAATAAATAAGAGGTGTGCTATAGATATGGAAAGGCAGAAAATATTATTAGTAGATGGAATGGCTTTACTATTCCGCGGTTTCTTTGCTACGGCTTTTCGGGGGAATTTCATGAAAACAAGCAAAGGGATCCCTACCAATGGAGTGTATCAATTTTTGAGATACATGCTCGATGCTGCTGACAGATTCGAACCTACACATATGATATGTTGCTGGGATATGGGGAGTAAGACATTCCGCACTGAATTATATGAGGGATATAAGGCAAATAGGGACGAGCCACCAGTCGAACTGCTTCCACAATTCGAACTGGTTAAAGAAGTAGTGGAATCGTTTGATATGCCTAACATTGGAATTGAAAACTTTGAAGCCGATGACTGCATTGGCACATTGGCAAGAACATTCCAAGCAGATCATGATGTAATGATACTTACAGGGGATCAGGACATCCTGCAGCTTGTTGATGAAGGGATACAAGTCGCTATCATGAGAAAAGGGCAGGGGAACTATGAAGTTTACAACCATGAAAACTTCTATGAAAAGAAGGGACTGCATCCGAAACAGGTAATAGACTTGAAAGCATTGATGGGTGACCCTTCCGATAATTATCCTGGTGTAAAAGGGATCGGCGAGAAAACTGCACTGAAGCTCTTAAAGGAATATGAAACAATTGATGACCTGTTGGAAAATCTGGACTCCCTTCCAAAAGGAGTACAGACAAAAATCCGCAATAATATGGATATGCTTCATCTATCTAGAAATCTGGCAGAAATAAAGTGCAACGTACCCTTAAGTTGTAAATTGGAAACTGCCGTCTGGCAGTATGATAAAAAGAAAGTCGGCAGGATGTTCGGTGAACTTGAGTTTAAAAATCTGGAAAAACTCTTATAATTTTAGTATAAAAATAAGGTGACCTTTAACGGTCATCTTTTTTTATGCCATTATACCCCCGCAGCCCAAACATATACCCCATCCCCTATGACAGATACCCTCGTCAGTTGTTCATATACCCCTCTCCCGTATGAGAGAGAGGTTGGGGGGTATTCTCTGGCTCCATAAGCATTTCCCATATAACTGAAAGGGTATAGGGTTCTTGGAAGAGAAATAATTGCAAAGGAGATTGTATATGGCTTTGTTTTTTGTTTACGGAAGACATAGACGAGGAGAAGTGCTGCATGACGATCTAATAGGGAGTAAGTGTGTTTGTTTGCAGTCCTGGATATCCGGAGAATTAGAAGACTCAAAACTCGGCTTTCCTGTCCGGAAGAAAAATACCAATAGTAGGATCTATGGGGAAGTGTACGATACAGCTTCTGATAAGCTGGACTCTATTAAAAATCATTTTCCCTCGCTGGAGTTTAGAAAGGACACAGCCTACAACGACCATGGAAAGCCTATGGAGGTTGTAGTTTCTGAATACAAAACTGAAAATGAAGATGGCACACTTAAAACCATTCCTTTCGGAGACTGGAGGGTCTATCAATATTTAACCAGAAAGAATTTATTTTATTTTGCCTATGGTTCCTGTATGGATGATGAACGGTTTAAAATGGCAAAAGTGGATAAGTATTTCAGCGCAAAATCAGGGAAAGGACTGTTGAAAAACCATGGCTTTCGTTTTTCCAGGACTTCCAACGACGGAGGCAAAGCTGATCTGATTGAGTCAGCGGGCGAAAAAGTGGAAGGCGTGGTGTATAAAGTGCCGCTGGAAGCCATTGATTATCTATACCAGCGGGAAGGAGTCTATTCCAATGCCTATCGTCCTGCCATTATAGAGGTTGAGATGACATCTGGTAAGAGAGTTGAGGCTGTCACATTCATCGGAATTGATAAACACGAGGAGACCCCACCTACCCGAAAATATGCTGAAGAGATCATCAGAGGGGCAGAGGGCATCCTGAGTGAAAGGTATATAGCAAAAATACAAAAGAGGATAGACCGCCTCTTTTCCTGATAGGCAGGTTTATCCTTCCACCATTCAGGAAACTAGTATTAAAGATCATCTCATATAGGAGGTCATAGCGTTGGCACAACAGAAAAATAGTACGTTGCCGGAACAAACCCAATCATTTTGGCGTGAAACGGAAAAACAATTGAAATACGACCAGCTTGACAAAGATATAGAAGTGGATACAGCAATTGCCGGAGGTGGGATAGCTGGGATAACCACTGCATACTTATTGGCGAAGCGGGGAAAAAAAGTTGCATTGCTGGAAGCACGTGAGCTGATCAATGGCACGACTGGCTTTACTACTGCTAAACTTACCGCCCAGCATAATCTAGTATACGATGAACTGATCAACCGTTATGGCCAGAGTTGGGCTAAATCCTTCTATCAAGCAAACATGGAAGGAATTGCGCTGGTCAAGCAGCTCAGCGAAGAACTTGGCATTGATTGTGATTTGGAAGAGCAGGAAGCATTCGTCTTTACACAAGATGAAGAGAACCGCAGCAAACTGCTTAAAGAACTGGAGGCATACGAAAAGCTTGGAATAGAAGGGGAATTTCTTGAAGATCTTCCACTAAGCCTGGATATCGAGGCAGCTTTGATGATGCGGAACCAAGCCCAGTTCCATCCAGTAAAATACCTGAACGGTTTATTGAAAGAGCTCGTAAAACTTGATGTGGAAATTTTCGAGCAAACTAGGGTGATGGAGATAGAAAACAAGGACTCTGTCATATGCCATACAGAGCCAGGATATAAAGTCACTAGTGATGACTTGGTGGTAGCCACTCACTTTCCAATCCATGAGCCAAATAAATTCTATTCTGGCAATTTAAAGCCCGAAGGCTCCTATGCGCTTGCAGTCAAGGTTAATAATGAGCTTAATGAATTTCCTGATGGCATGTATATCAATGCAGACCTTCCTAGAAGAACACTAAGGAAAATGCGTGCAGATGGAGAGGATTATATTCTGGTCGGCGGAGAAAGCCACCCAGTTGGAGATGGCACATCCAGCGAGCAGCGTTATGAGAAGCTTGCTGCTTATGCAAAGGAAAACTTTGGCGAAGACGAAATAGTTTATCGTTGGTTCTCCCATGACTATCTCTCTCCAGACCGTCTGCCATTCATTGGCCTGTTGAATGAAAAAGAAGATAATATATATACAGCAACCGGATTTGGAAAATGGGGGCTCGCCAATGCTGTGGTGGGAGGTAAAGTGCTGGCAGACCTGATAGAAGGGGAACAAAATCCTTATACACAGCTTTTCTCACCTCAGCGGAAGATCGGGGAAATGAAGGATACGGAAAAAGCAAATAAACATCCAGAAGACTATGAAACCTATACAAGGCCGGAGAAGCCGGAGGACCTTCAGAAAAAGCAGGGAGCCATTTTAAAGGTCGACGGTAATGATGTAGGAGCATACAAGGATGAAGAGGGCAAACTTCATATGCTGGATCTAACGTGTACACATCTGGGCTGCGGAGTAGAGTGGAATGATGGCAACGCCACATGGGATTGTCCTTGCCATGGGTCCAGGTTCAGTGCAACCGGAGAAGTAATTGACGGTCCTGCAGTAGAAGGGCTTAAACGTATAAACGAGGAATCCTAGACAGCGAGAAACGCATCCTATTTGGGTGCGTTTCTCGTTTTTGTAAAACTCTGTGACCTTTATCCGTACACACAGTCCTAAATTGTGGAACGAGCAATTGGCCCTTATCCTTCATCCGAGTTTCTTCGTAAATATTTTGGTAAATTGCCCAAAGTGTTATATAATTGTGGCATTCCATGTACAAGGAGATCTACTATGTACTTCCCGTCCAAAAAAGATAACTGGTTAACGGCTGTTATGTGGGGGATCGCTGCTGTCGGTGTCATCATTCCCTTGCTGAGGGGATTTCTTTCTGGGGCCCTATTTGTACTGCCGTTCTCTTTATTGTTATTATGGTTCTGGTTCGGTACTGGATACATACTCGAGGACCATTTTATTAGGATAAAATATGGACCAATCAGGATGAAAGTAAAAATAGCTGATATCATTGAAGTTAGGAAAGTGAACAGTATTTTTGCCGCACCAGCATTGTCCCGCCACCGTCTAGAAATATATTCCGGAAGATACAATATTGTGTCAGTCTCGCCAGAACGGGAAGATGAATTCATCGATGAATTAATCCGAAGACATCCAGACTTGGAGCTCAGAAGAAATAAGCAGAAATGAGGTATATAGATGAAAGTTGTCAATAATGTTACAGAGCTGATCGGACAAACACCATTAGTTAAATTGAATAAAGTAGTCCCTGATCATGCAGCAGAAGTTTATGTGAAGTTGGAGCAATTCAACCCGAGTAAGAGTGTCAAGGACAGAGCAGCCTTTAATATGATTAAAGTGGCAGAAGAAGAAGGGCTGATTAAGCCGGGAGCGACCATCATCGAACCGACAAGCGGAAATACAGGAATCGGCTTGGCCATGAATGCTTCCGCAAAGGGGTATAAAGCAATTATGGTCATGCCTGATAACAGCACCTTGGAAAGAAGGAATATCCTCAAGGCTTACGGGGCTGAAGTTTTCCTTACTCCCAGCGATGAAAAAATGCCGGGGGCCATCAAGAAAGCACTGGAATTACAAAAAGAAATTCCAGGAAGCTTCATCCCACAGCAATTTGAAAATACAGCCAATCCGGATATCCACCGTACTACCACCGCGTTGGAGATATATGATCAAATGGATGGAAAGCTGGATGCCTTTGTCTGTACGGCCGGTACTGGCGGAACTGTTACAGGGACTGGAGAGGCTCTCCGTGAGAAGCTTCCTGACCTGCACGTTGCTGTGGTGGAGCCCGAGGGATCTCCTGTCTTATCCGGAGGGAAACCAGGAAAACACAAACTGGTAGGAACAAGTCCGGGTTTTGTTCCAGATATCCTGAATACTGATGTATATAATGAAATTATCAAGATAGAAGATGACCAAGCAATTGGCATCTTGAGAAAATTAGCCAGGATGGAAGGGATCTTTGTAGGTCCTTCCGGCGCAGCTGCCATTTATGCGGCGATAAGTGTCGCCAAAAATCTTGGTGAAGGTAAACAGGTAGTATGTATTGCCCCGGATTCCGGAGAACGTTATTTGAGTATGGATTTATTTGAAGACTAAGTTAAAGCCCAACCTCCCTATGATGTTGGGCTTTTTTACTTTATTAAAAGAGGATGTTATCCAGAAATGAGTATTCCCGCGGCGTCCAAGTCTCTGCATGCTGCTTTAATTTGCTCCATGCTGCCTGCTTCCAGTGTATGAAGGTGTATGCCATCGGTCAGAGTCAAGAGGTATGGGGCACCCGTTTCCTGGATCCTCTTTACAAACTCATCTACTTCTTTTCGATTGCTGATTAATAGGGAAGCAGTCAGATCGCCGTATACTGGATGTTCCACTATTACATCCTTTACGGTAACTCCATGATCTACAATATGATAAAGCTCTTCTTTTGTATGCTCAGCAGTGTGTTTGCACACAATCGCTTTTTGTTTCAGCTCTTTGCCTTTGTTCTTGCTAAGGTATAGATATCCTTGACTGGTTGCAATGATCGGCTCATTTTTAGCCTTAAGAATAGATACATCTTGGACAATCACCTGTCTACTGACATTGGCTTTTCTGGCAAACTCACTTCCAGTTATTGGTTGATTCGATTCTTTAAGCATACTGATAATCAAATTATGCCTCTCATTGCTAGACATTTTCGTCTGGTCTTTCATCGCCTTCATCTCCTTATTGCAGGAAAATAGTTTTCCACAAGCTTAGCAAATGCTTCCGCTGTAATATGTATGTCCTCCATGGTGGTCTGTTTCCCAAAGGAAAGACGAATAAGCTGCTTTGCTTCCATTTCAGATCTTCCCAAGGCCATCAGTGTGGGTGACGGTTCCTGATTCCCGGCCTGACACGCACTTCCAGAGGAGACTGCCAAACCATAGCGGTTGCATTCAAGCATGGCATACTGGCCTTCCATTCCTTCAATACGCAGCCCCAGAACATACGGCAGGCCGGTGGAGGAACCCTCAATATATATAGGCGCTGGCAGTGCTGTCAATTTATCCCTCATCATAGCATGAAGCCCGCTGATTCTCTGGTACTCTTCAGCCATCTTATCATAGACGGATTTAGCTGCGGTAACAAATCCAGCAATACCGGGGACATTAACCGTACCAGGACGGAATCCTTTTTCATGGGCAGTTGCAGGAATCTGTGCCGACCATTTTAATTTAGGATTAATGTAGGCCGCTCCCACTCCTTTAGGACCATAAATTTTATGGCTGGAAATCGATAAGCTGTCTATCTTTGATTGGTTAATATCAATTTTTATTTTACCAAAAGCCTGTACAGCATCACAATGAAATATCACTCCCCGCCGATCAAGCAGCTTTCCGATTTCCTCTATAGGCTGAATGGTCCCGATTTCGCTATTTACATACTGTATGGATGTTAGTACAGTTGTTTCCTTGATGGCAGCTTTTAAATCTTCCAGGCTTGCAATCCCAGTTTCATCTACCGGCAGGTATGTAATTTCATAGCCTTCCTTCTCCATTTTTTGAAAAAGGTGATGGATCGAGGAATGCTCGCAACGGGTGGTTATTACATGATTTCCTTTAAAGCTATTAGCATCCAGCAGGGATTTAAGTGCGAGAATATTAGATTCAGACCCTCCACTAGTAAAATAAAAACCCTCCTGTTCACCGTTTAGCATATGGGCAAGTTCAGCCCGGCACGTCTCCAAAAGATTCAGGGAACGAGAGCCGATATCATGTAGACTGCTGGAATTGCCATAAAAATCCTGAGAAGCTTTTATATATATATCCATTGCTTCTTCTGATATAGGTGTAGTAGCTGCATAATCAAGATATATCATTAGTCAGACTCCTTATAAAATTAGTAAAATGACTTGCTATAATATTAATCTTATGTAAATATAGATGTCAAGACACCTGAGTATACATAAAGAAAACTAATCCACCAAGGAGGTGCACCATGAAAATCTATGATGTTATTATCATTGGAAGCGGACTGGCGGCTTTAACTGCCGCCAAGCGATTAAGTTCGACAAAGAATGTGATTATATTCACAAAATCTGGGAGCAAAGACAGCAATTCTTATCAGGCGCAGGGAGGAGTTGCTGCTGCTATTGCAGGAGAGGATCACTGGGAGCAGCACTTTACTGACACCATGAAAGCGGGCGCCTATCACAACATACCGAACCATTTGGAACAATTGACAAAACAGGGAGCCGGCATGATAGCTGAATTAATGGAGGCCGGTATGGAATTTGACAGGGAGAAAGGCGGAAATTTGGACTTGGCACAAGAAGGCGGCCATCTGAGGAGGAGAATTCTCCACGCCGGTGGAGACGCAACAGGAAAGGGGCTCATCTCCTTTATGCTAGAGCGGCTGAAAGATCGAGTTTCTATTATAGAAAATGAGGTTGGGGCAGATTTAATCATGGAGAATGGCCGATGTATCGGCGTCTGGACAAAAAGGAAGAATGGGGAGATCCGTCAGTATTTTGCTCCCACCACTATTATTGCAACCGGGGGTTGTGGATGGGTCTATACATATACTTCCAATGACCCTACGATCACCGGGGATGGGATTGCGATGGCCTATAGGGCGGGAGCGGAATTGACAGATATGGAGTTCGTCCAATTCCATCCGACCTTGCTGTATAAAGGAGGAAAAACAATCGGATTGGTCTCCGAGGCCCTTCGCGGCGAAGGAGCATTTCTCCAGAACAGAATTGGCCAACGAATAATGGAAGGAGTGCATGAATTAACGGACCTGGCACCACGGGATATAGTAGCACGGACTGTTTTTAAAGAGATTCAGAAGGGCAGAGAAGTGTTTTTAAATATTTCTCATGTGAAGAACTTCTCAAGGCGCTTCCCTACTATCCATTGGCTTTGCACACGACACGGCCTACATCGAGACGGACATTTGCTGCCAGTCACTCCAGGCGCCCATTTTCTGATCGGTGGGATTAAAGCGAATGACTACGGCGAAACCTCTGTTAAAGGATTGTATGCAGTTGGAGAAGCGGCTTGTACCGGTGTTCACGGGGCAAATCGGATTGCAAGCAACTCTCTGTTGGAAGCATTGGTTTTCGGCAATCAGACTGCAGAAAGGATCTTGGAAGACGGAACCCAGCATTCATTCTCTATCTGCACCCGCTCAGATGGGCCCAGCATTTCTAATATTCTTCCAGACAAACAGGAAATCCGCGATAAAATGTCCGAAAAGGTTGGAGTGGTAAGAAATCATCAGGATTTAAGGGATATGAAAGATTGGCTGGAACAATTTGAATTCCTGCATGTCAATCAGCTCTCGCTATCGGAAGAGCAGATGGAAGTTAGAAACATGCTGACGGTTTCCTGGTTAATTACCACCTCAGCTATAAAAAGAGAAGAAAGCTTGGGAAGCCATTTTCGATCTGATTTTCCATTTACCCTAAAGAAACAAGGCAGAAAAGAATTTATCAGACATATTTCAGAAAAAACAATGGCAGCAATATAGGAGAGATAAGATGAATCGATTAAAATTAAGCGAACAACTCAAGTATTTTTTGCTTGAAGATATAGGTGGTCAAGATATAACAAGCAATTCTATCTTCCCTGCAGACAAACAGGGAAGGGGAGTGTTTATTGCAAAAGAGGATGGAGTAGTCTCCGGGCTTGATATTATTAAAGCCGCATATCAGCAGCTTGACGCCTCCATTAATGCCAAAGTTTATCTTAAAGACGGGGAGGAGGTTCATGCGGGAGAAACAATTGCCGAAGTTACCGGGCCAGTTACTAAGCTGCTTACAGGTGAGAGGGTGATTTTGAATTTAATACAGCGGATGAGCGGTATAGCTACACTTACACGCAGCTGTATTTCCACGTTAGACGATCCATCCATTCAAATTTGTGATACGAGAAAGACGACACCAGGGTTGAGAATGTTTGAAAAGTATGCAGTTAGGTCAGGTGGCGGCAAGAATCATCGTTATGGCTTAGATGATGGAGTCATGATCAAAGATAATCATATTTCTTACTGCGGTTCCATAACGGAAGCGATCCGTGCTGTACGACAGGAGATAGGCCATATGGTGAAGATTGAAGTGGAGACCGAGACAAAGGAAGAAGTGTTGGAGGCCATAGAAGCGGCCGCAGATGTGATAATGTTCGACAACCGGAAACCAGATGAAGTCAAAGCCTTTTCCATGCTTGTACCAAACCATATCATTACCGAGGCATCTGGCGGCATCCATCCGGGAAATTTGGCTGCTTATGCAGGCACAGGGGTTAATTATATTTCACTTGGATTCTTGACACATTCAGTTAAAGCTCTAGATATTAGCTTTCAAGTAAATGAGGGAGGGAAAAAATGAGTATTTTAGAGATGGTGCAAAATAAGAACAGCAGCATGCTACCGGAGCACTATAGGACAATGTCGGCAACAGAAATGGAGGAGCGCGTATGTGAACTGAAACAAAAAATGGGGGGGGAACTGTTCATTCCGGGTCATCACTATCAAAAGGATGAAGTCATTCAATTTGCGGATGCTACCGGGGATTCCTTAAAGCTTGCCCAGTTGTCTGCCGATAATACGGCTGCCAAATTCATTGTATTCTGCGGGGTGCATTTCATGGCAGAGACAGCAGATATCCTAACAACAGAAGACACAAAGGTCATTCTTCCTGATATGAGGGCAGGCTGTTCCCTGGCTGATATGGCAAATATTGCACAGACAGAGCGAGGGTGGATAGAGATGCAGGGGTCATTTGGGGATACGATTTTACCGCTGACCTATATTAATTCAACAGCTGCCATCAAAGCATTTGTAGGAAAGAACGGCGGGGCTACAGTAACCTCGTCAAATGCCAGAAAAATGCTTGAATGGGCATTTACTCAGAAAGAGCGTGTATTATTCCTGCCTGATCAGCATTTGGGAAGAAACACTGCCCATGAAATGGGTATTAAACCAGAAGAAATGGCAGTTTGGGATCCAATCAAAGAGACATTTGAATATGACGGTGAACTTCAAAACGTAAAAATTTTCCTTTGGAAAGGACATTGCTCCGTACATGCCAATTTCAGCGTCTATAATATAGAGCAGACTCGCAATGCAGATCCGGCAGTCAATGTTATTGTCCATCCGGAATGCAGCAGAGAAGTAGTGGAAGCTGCCGACTATGCTGGTTCTACGAAATACATTATTGAAACCATTGATCAAGCAGCACCAGGTACAAAATGGGCGGTTGGGACGGAGATGAACTTGGTTAACCGTCTGAAGGGCCAACATAAGGATAAAGAAGTATTTTCATTAAATCCACATATGTGTCCATGCCTGACCATGAATCGTATTGATCTGCCACATTTTTTATGGACGTTGGAAAGTCTTGACCAAGGGAAAGTTGTCAATCAAATACAAGTGGAAGACTCTGTAAGTCGTGAAGCAGTCCAGGCACTTAACAGAATGCTGGACAGAAAATAAATGCAAGGAAACTAACATGCAGTGATGAAGACCAGCTTTTTATTACTGCATGTTAGTGGTGGATTTACGAAGAGGAGAGGGAGTAAGAGTTGTTAGAAAATAAGCTGCAGTTTTTACATTTATTTTCTAGTTTACATAATATTTATTATCGGAAGTTACAGGCAAAAGATCATTTTTCGTCTCAATATCTAAGTATACTTGTGATAGTGAGATATTAAACAAAAAAACACACGGATTAATTAATGATTTTTACCGTGTGTTTTTTACGTATTATTATTGGTAGTCAATTTTCTTCAATGGTTTTTGTGCTGGACCTTCGATGATATCCCCATTATAAGAAAACCTTGAACCATGGCATGGACAATCCCATGTTCGATCACCGGAATTCCATTCAACCTCACAACCCATATGTGTGCATGTAGTATCTACGACATGCAGATTATCTTCCTGATCCTTATATGCTCCAGCTCGTTGACCATTAATACGAACAACTGCCGCATCATCTGCAGCCAATTCATCAATTTTACGCTCAGCTTTTTCAAGCTTGCCTTTAACCATATTTTTTGCTACATCCATGTTAATGCTTGCAAATTCCCGAATTCCCGGATGCCCCTTAAATCTGGATGGCTGATATACTTCTGCAAATGGATTTTCTTCTTTTAAAATCTTGTCAGCAAGAATTTTTGCTGCGATAGTGCCGTTTGTCATACCCCATTTCCGATAACCAGTTGCTACGAATATATGTTCTTGGTCTTTTTCGAGCGAACCTACATACGGGATTTTATCCAACGTAGTTAAATCCTGTGCGGACCACCGGTAAACGACCTCCTTCACATCAAAATTCCTTTCCGCAAACGCTTTCAATGCATTGTAATGTTCCTCGGTCGGTTTACCCTGGCCTGTTTTATGATTTTCCCCGCTGATCAGCCACATATTCTCTCCGTTGATTGCTGCTGAACGAATGGATCGCGTTGGCGATTCAGCATTGATGTACATTCCACCTGGATACTTTTGATGGGATTTAATCCCGACCACATAGGATCTTTCCGGGTACATTCGTGCAAAATAAAGCCCTCGCTTATCTTGGAATGGAAAGTGTGTGGCTGCAATGATATTCCTGCATGTTACGCGGTGACCGTCTTTTGTAAGAATGGCTGGTTTATGGTTATACTCTACATCTGTTGCTGTCGTATGTTCATAAAATTGGACACCTTGTTCTATGCAAAGCTCAGTTAGTGCTTTCAAATATTTAAGTGGGTGAAATTGGGCTTGCTCCTTCATAATCAATGCAGATTTTACAGGAATGTCCAATGGAACTTGCTCTGTAAGCTCACCAGGAATCCCTAATTTATCGTAAGCTTCCTTCTCTTTTTCGAGTTTAGTGATATAGGAGTTATCATTGGTGTAGATATAGGCGTCTTGTTTTTGAAAATCACACTCTATCTGATGCCTGTCTATATTCTCTTTAATCAATTTTTTGGCTTCTTCAGCAGCATGATAATACTTGCCGGCAATGTCCTTGCCAAAATGCTGGATCAATTCATCGTAAATCAAACCATGCTGTGCCGTTATTTTTGCGGTAGTGTGTCCTGTGGTGCCATTGAGTATTTCGTCTGCATCCAATACGGCAACCTTCAAATTTTGTCTGGAAAGCAGGTAGGCTGCAGTTATACCGGTGATCCCTGCACCTGCTATTCCAATGTCCACAGAAATAGTTTCCTTCAATTGTGGGAATGAGGGCAGTTCGACACTGTCCCTCCAATAGGCTTCCGGACTGTTTGGCAATTGATGATCGTCCATATGCAACAGCTCCTTTGTATAGATTGCTTTTTAGAGTTTTAATAGTTCTAGTATTACCCTAAGAAGAATCCGCTATGTAAAAGCGTGTTTTAAAATTGGAATGGAAAGGAAATAAACTTTTAAGGAAGGAGTGATCTCATGAATAAACACTTTATCATCAGAGGAACCGTCCAAGGAGTGGGGTTTCGATATTCAGCCCAGCAAAAGGCCAAGGAGATGGGTTTGACAGGTTGGGTTAAAAACAAATCCGATGGCAGTGTGGAGTTGGAAGTAGAAGGGCCAAAAGATAAACTCGACGACTATATCAGCAAACTTAAGGACGGACTGACCCCCTCGATTCACGTAAACGACATAAAGGAAGAAACAGCTGTTTCGGAAAAAGGTTATAAAGATTTCTCCATAAAATAATAATAACATCCGCCAGCAGCGCAAGCTGACGGATGTTATTATGTAGATGAACAGTATCAAAACATCTACCATAGGCCTGTCCATTATCGACCTTCAAAGAATTTTTGGTTGATACCAATGTATTTTTGCTCCTCTTCCGGAACCTCATCTTCCATATAAATGGCTTCTACCGGACATACTGCTTCACATGCTCCGCAATCAATACAAATATTAGGGTCGATATAGAACATGTCTTCCCCTTCTTCTATACAATCAACCGGGCATACTTCCACGCACTCCCCCGATTTCTCTTCCATACAAGGCGATGTAATGACAAATGCCAACTGAATCTCCTCCTTCCATTTGGTTCGTGAAGTAATCTATTATAATATTATACCTTATTTTACCTGGAAAATAAAATATTCATCTTTTGGTTTTGTCTACATAAGATTTACCATTCGGAAATAAGGAGAGAATCGAAATGGAGATTACTGTACGGCCAGGGGATTCCTACTGGTATTATAGCCAGTTATTTGATATTCCGGTTATTCTCGTTCAAGACTCCAATCCGCAGATCAGTGCTGAGCAATTGTACGCGGGACGCCAGGTAGCAGATACCGGGCTATGAACTACAAGAGTATACCATCACTTCTGATGACTCTTTATGGTCAATCGCTATGAATAACAATCTCCCTCTAGACAGTCTTTTCTTGGTAAATCCTTTAGTAGACCCCATGGCATTGCTAGTCGGCAGCCAAATTCTTATACCGAGGAGGATAACGGGACTGATCGTCTCAGATGTCAGTGGATATACGTACGAAAAAATGCAGCGGGATATCGAGCGATTATTAGAGATATATCCTTTTATTGCTTCTGGATCTGCAGGCAGTTCTGTACAGGGCAAAGAGTTAACTGAATTGAGGGTGGGAAATGGCCCCCGTTCCGTACATGTGAATGGTTCCTTTCATGCCAATGAATGGATTACCACTCCTGTAATCGTCCGTTTCCTCAATGAATATGCACGCTCTTTGACAAATAGTCTGCCACTGCGAGGCCTTTTTATGATGCCATCATATATGGATTATACTTTCTCAACCGTTCCGATGGTTAATCCAGATGGAGTCAATCTCGTAATTAAGGGTGCTTCCTCAGCTGGCAATTTTCAATCTGAAGTGTTGCTTATAAATAATGGAAATAAGGATTTTTCTGCTTGGAAAGCAAATATTCGTGGCGTGGATTTAAACAATCAATTTCCTGCATTATGGGAGATAGAGGCAGAAAGAAAGCCGGATTCACCCCAGCCAAGGGATTATCCGGGCCCTTCCCCGCTCTCAGAGCCTGAATCTTTGGCTATGGCGAATTTGGCAAGGGAAAGGGATTTTCTGCGAATCAGCGCATTTCACACCCAAGGGGAAGTAATTTTTTGGGGATTTGAGGGGTTGGAACCACCGGAAGCAGAACTTATCGCTTCGGAATTTGGGCGGGTAAGCGGTTATCGTCTTGTCCAGTACGTTGATAGTTATGCGGGATATAAGGACTGGTTTATTCAGGAATTCCGCAGGCCGGGCTTTACAGTAGAACTTGGCAGTGGCGTAAATCCCCTGCCTATAGATCAGTTCCCGGAAATTTATGAAGAAAGTTTAGGAATCCTGCTTGCTAATCTTTACTTATAATTTATTTGCTAACATAGAAGGATTTAACATGTTTTATCAATAAGATTTTCACTGCTTCATTTGTAGGTAAGAAAAGTAAAATAACAGGGTTTTAACCCTGTTATTTTACAGCTTGTAGAGAAACCCCGTGTTTTTCTACAAGCTTTTTTTCTTGCCTCCAGGAGCACGAACCATTCCCTTTCCGCGGACGAACGCCCGAGCCTCCTCGTGAAAACCCACACTGCGGGGTCTCGGA
>NZ_JBHRRZ010000010.1:0-122549 GCF_042643265.1 Virgibacillus sediminis
GAAGATTCCCTACTGCTGCCTCCCGTAGGAGTCTGGGCCGTGTCTCAGTCCCAGTGTGGCCGATCACCCTCTCAGGTCGGCTACGCATCGTCGCCTTGGTAGGCCATTACCCCA
The DNA here is from genome assembly GCF_042643265.1 of Virgibacillus sediminis. NCBI lineage: Bacteria > Bacillati > Bacillota > Bacilli > Caryophanales > Bacillaceae > Virgibacillus > Virgibacillus sediminis. The sequence continues at coordinate 115 of NZ_JBHRRZ010000010.1, forward strand.
CCAACTAGCTAATCCGCCGCGGGCCCATCTGTAAGCGACAGCCAAAGGCCGCCTTTCAACTTCCGTCCATGTGAATGGAAGTGTTATCCGGTATTAGCCCCGGTTTCCCGGGGTTATCCCAGTCTTGCAGGCAGGTTGCCCACGTGTTACTCACCCGTCCGCCGCTCGTTCCACAGGTGTCACCCCCGAAGGGGATCTACCTGCTTCCCGCGCTCGACTTGCATGTATTAGGCACGCCGCCAGCGTTCGTCCTGAGCCAAGATCAAACTCTCCAAAAAANTTGTTTCTTCTTGACATACTGGTTGTTTTGTTCAGTTTTCAAAGAGCAAATTGTTTGTGTTGCTTATGAACGCAACTTCTTAATAGTAACATGAAGTGAAATTCATGTCAACACTTATTTTCGCTTGGAGCGAAATGGGCCTGAGTGGACTCGAACCACCGACCTCACGCTTATCAGGCGTGCGCTCTAACCAGCTGAGCTACAGGCCCAAATGAAAATGGAGCGGGTGAAGGGAATCGAACCCTCGTCATCAGCTTGGAAGGCTGAGGTTTTACCATTAAACTACACCCGCAAAGTTTGATAGATAATAGAACTGTATTCCTATGGTCGGGAAGACAGGATTCGAACCTGCGACCCCATGGTCCCAAACCATGTGCTCTACCAAGCTGAGCTACTTCCCGTATATGGCGCGCCCGAGAGGAGTCGAACCCCTAACCTCTTGATCCGTAGTCAAACGCTCTATCCAATTGAGCTACGGGCGCTTTAAGAACAACGTTTACCAATATAACATATCGGTTAACTGAAGTCAACAATTAATTGAGTGCGGCCGAGAGGACTTGAACCTCCACGGGAAAAATTCCCACTAGGCCCTCAACCTAGCGCGTCTGCCATTCCGCCACGGCCGCATTTGAATGAATATAATGATTAATGAAAAAAAGAAATGCTGTGATGATCACAGCAATGGTGATGCGGATGAAGGGAGTCGAACCCCCACGTCCTAAACGGACACTAGAGCCTGATTCTAGCGCGTCTGCCAATTCCGCCACATCCGCATAACACAATAGTATGGTGAGCCATGGAGGATTCGAACCTCCGACCCTCTGATTAAAAGTCAGATGCTCTGCCAGCTGAGCTAATGGCTCGAAATAAATCACACAAAAATGAAATGGCTGGGCTACCAGGATTCGAACCTGGGGTACACGGGATCAAAACCCGATGCCTTACCGCTTGGCTATAGCCCAACAGTGGCGGTCCGGACGGGACTCGAACCCGCGACCTCCTGCGTGACAGGCAGGCATTCTAACCAGCTGAACTACCGGACCCAACCTATATTTTTGTAAAAAAGATGACCCGTACGGGATTCGAACCCGTGTTACCGCCGTGAAAGGGCGGTGTCTTAACCACTTGACCAACGGGCCATATAGAATGGCGGAGAAGGAGGGATTTGAACCCTCGCGCCGCTTACGCGACCTACACCCTTAGCAGGGGCGCCTCTTCAGCCACTTGAGTACTTCTCCGTATGGCTCCACAGGCAGGATTCGAACCTGCGACCGATCGGTTAACAGCCGATAGCTCTACCACTGAGCTACTGTGGAATAATATACAATAAGTATAAAATGAAGTAGCATCCAAATGTCGTAAACTCTGTGAAGTTTCGGTCGAACTTTGTTGCGATTCGTTTTCCGCAACGTTTAATATAATACATTGTTTTTCTTTGAATGTCAACAGTTTTTTAAGAAATTATTTTTGAATTCTGTCGGCTTTTGCTGTCATGTCTTGCTTCAAAATGTCAGCTTAATTAATTTACCATGGATAAATAGATCCGTCAATGGTTTTATTTAAAAATCTATTTTCGTTGTGTTCCCTGCGTAACAGGCTTCAGCTTCCCTTTACACCTTCCGCAGCTGTACTTTTTCACATTCACCCTACGCACTCTTTTATATTCCATGCCGCATTTAGTACATATGTATATATGGTTATGCCTATTTTTTTGGGATGGAAGTGGATTGCAGTGTCTTGGTGAGCCTGTCTGGAGCAGCAAGGCTTTAAATTCTGGATCTCCATGTTTATAACCTTTTCCTTCTATATGAAGGTGATAATGGCACAGCTCATGTTTAATAATACCTTCGAATTCGGTGCGGTCCATTTCTTCTGCATATTTGGGATTCAACTCAATTACTTTTCTTGCAGGTATGTATCTTCCACCAGTTGTCCTAAGCCGCTTGTTAAATCTGACTTCATGCAAAAACGGCTTTGCGAAGTATTCAGTTGATATTCGATCTACCAGTTGATAGAGCTCTTTATCATTTAGTAAGCTCATTTGAATAACTTCCCTTTCTATTTGCTCTTTATATTCTATTATATATATTGTTCCGTTCCCTATCAAACAGTTTTCTACATGATACCAAAAATATTGTCATTTTTTTCAGTAATTTATAATCAGTGTAATTAAATATTGAATTTTATTTGGAATGTATTATAATTGGTTGTAGGCAACATTTTAAATTATAACTGTTAGAGAGAGGGGATTAACATATGGCCAATAATAGAAAGAACCTAACTACAGCTGCAGGTGCACCGGTAGGGGACAATCAAAATTCCATTACCGCAGGACAGCGCGGTCCTGTATTGATACAGGATTTCCATCTCTTGGAAAAACTTGCGCACTTTAATAGGGAACGTATTCCGGAGCGGGTGGTCCACGCTAAGGGTGCTGGTGCACATGGCTACTTCGAAGTGACAAATGATGAAATCTCTAAATATACAAAAGCTGATTTCCTCAGTGAAAAAGGGAAGCGTACAGATATGTTCATCCGCTTTTCTACAGTAGCAGGTGAAGTAGGTTCTGCTGATACTGTGCGAGATCCGCGCGGCTTCTCAGTAAAGTTCTATACAGAAGAGGGGAACTATGATCTGGTGGGAAACAATACACCAGTCTTCTTTATCCGTGATGCCATCAAATTCCCGGACTTTATCCATACACAGAAACGCAATCCTAAAACAGGATTAAAAGATCCGAATATGGTGTGGGACTTCTGGTCCTTGTCACCGGAGTCTCTCCATCAGATAACATATCTTCACGGGGATCGCGGCATCCCTGCAACATACCGGCACATGAACGGGTATGGCAGCCATACATTCAAGTGGGTCAACGACGAAGGAGATCAGTTCTGGGTGAAATACCATTTCGTCAGCGACCAGGGGGTGAAAGGACTGGATCCCGAACTGGCTGATAAGCTTGCCGGCGAAAACCCCGACTATCATCGGGAGGATTTGCATAATGCGATTGAAGAGGGTGATTATCCTTCTTGGACGCTATATGTTCAAATTATTCCTTTCGAGGATTACAAGACTTATAAATGGGACCTATTCGACGTAACAAAAACTGTATCCAAAAAGGACTACCCTCGCATTGAGGTCGGTAAAATGGTACTCAACCGCAATCCTGAGAACCATTTTGCTGAAGTGGAACAGGCTGCATTTGCCCCGGGTCAGTTTGTCCCTGGAATTGAAGCTTCACCAGATAAAATGCTTCAAGGCCGAATCTTCAGTTATGCAGATGCCCACCGATATCGTTTAGGTGTAAACAACCACCAGATTCCGGTCAACCGTCCGAAAAATGAAGTCCAAAATTACCAGCGCGATGGTTACATGTCCGTGGACGGAAACGGTGGCAGCAAGCCAAACTATGAACCAAACAGCTTAAACGGCCCTGCAGAGGACCTTACTAAGAAAACAACGCCATTTGATGTGGAAGGCCAAGCAGACAGTGTATCTTATAATAGCGATGATCATTACACCCAGGCCGGGGATCTTTACCGCCTAATGAGCGATGATGAGAAGGCACGCCTTGTCAAAAACTTTGCTGATCATTTAAGACCGGTTGAAAGTGAAGAAATAAAACTTCGCCAGATTGAACACTTCTATAAAGCCGACCCTGAATGGGGATCAGCAATAGCTGAAGATCTGGGGCTGTCTGTTCCGGAGAGCGTAAAATAAACCAAACCTTTCTATATAAGGGATGCCGTTCAGGATCCCTTGCTACATGAAAAACCCGGCTGTAAAAGCCGGGTTTTCTTAATTCTCTTCATTTACCATAGTCAAGGCGATTCTTCCCTTATCCACATCCACTTGTTCTACCCAGACGGTAACCACATCTCCAACAGAAGCAATATCCATTGGATGCTTGACAAATCGTTTGGACATTTTCGAAATATGCACCAAGCCATCCTGTTTGACTCCTATGTCTACGAAAACTCCGAAGTCGACGACATTCCTCACCGTTCCCTGCATTTCCATGCCCGGCTTAAGATCCTCCAACGTCAACACATTGCGCTTCAATAAAGGCTGGGGGAAATCATCCCGTGGGTCCCGCTCAGGGCGGCTAAGCGCCTGGATGATATCTTCCAGAGTGAGCTCACCAACCTCCAAAGCCTCACCCATCTCCTTTTTATTCAAAGAGTTTAGCTGCTCCCTCAGTTTTTCAGTGCCAATATCCTCGCTGGTACAACCAACAAATGCTAGGAGTTTCTCTGTCTGTTTATAACTCTCTGGGTGAATAGGGGTACGGTCCAATGGGTGTTCTCCATCAGGGATACGCAGGAAGCCGATCCCCTGTTCATATGTTTTTGCCCCGAGGCGAGGTATCTTTTTCAATTGCTTTCTATTCGTAAACTTCCCTTCATCATCCCTCTTCTTCACAATATTGTTTGCAACAGTTTTACTTAGCCCTGCTACATATTGTAGGAGAGACGATGATGCAGTATTCACGTTCACTCCCACCTGATTAACTGCTGTCTCTACCACAAAAGTTAACGATTCATTCAATGCCTTCTGGCTGACATCATGCTGGTACTGCCCTACACCGATCGACTTTGGGTCAATTTTCACCAATTCCGCGAGCGGATCCTGTACTCGCCGCGCGATGGAGGCAGCACTTCTCTCTTCTACCTGGAGATCGGGGAATTCCTCTCTAGCCAATTTTGAAGCTGAATATACACTGGCACCGGCTTCATTCACAATAATATATGGGATATCCAGTTCATTTCCTGAAATCACGTCAGAAATAAACTGCTCTGTTTCCCTTGAGGCTGTACCATTCCCTATAGCAATCAGTTCAATACCGAATTTCTTGACCAGATTCATAACCATCTTTTCTGCTCCAGCCTTATCATTTCTAGGTGCGGTCGGATACATCACGCCAACTTCCAGCACTTTCCCTGTTTCATCTACTACCGCTAATTTGCAGCCAGTACGGAATGCGGGGTCGACCCCAAGAATCCTTTTGTCCTTCAACGGCGGCTGTAAAAGAAGATTTTTAAGATTGGTTGAGAAAACCTCGATTGCCTGTGCTTCCGCCTTTTCAGAAAGACTGTTCCTAATTTCCCTCTCTATCGACGGTTGGACCAGCCTCTTATAGCTGTCTTCAATGGACGCTTCAATGAGTTTACCTGCTTCCAGATTACCATTCCTTTTAATGATTTTCTTTTGCAAAAAGCTGTAAATGCGTTCAATTGGTGCGTGTACGGCTACCTTTAGAACCCCCTCTTTTTCCCCGCGGTTTATCGCCAGAATTCGGTGGGAAACCATGGATCTTACAGGCTCATCAAAATCATAGTACATTTCAAAGACACCTTTTTCATCTTTCTCGGCATCCTTTGCTTCCGAATGGATTTTACCTCTTTTAAAAGTCTCCTCTCGAATAAACTCTCTGAAAGCCGGATCATCAGATATCCATTCGGCGAGGATATCGTTAACTCCTTCCAAAACTTCCTTTACTGAATGGAGTTCATGCTCTTCAGACACATATTTTTCCGCTTCTGTAGATATCTGAATGGAGGTTTGCTCCCAGACCTGCTGTGCCAGAGGCTCTAATCCTTTTTCTTTAGCAATTGCAGCTTTTGTTCGTCTCTTCTGCTTATATGGGCGATAGAGATCTTCTACACGTTGTAGCTGGACAGCCTGATTAATTTTATGTTCCAGCTCTTCCGTCAATTTACCTTGTTCCTCAATAATCCGCAAAACTTCCTGTTTTCTGTCTGCCAGATTCCGCGCATATGTCCACTTGTCTTGAACCTCTTTAATTTGCACCTCATCCAGCCCGCCTGTGGCCTCTTTGCGGTAGCGGGCAATGAACGGAACTGTGTTTCCTTCATCTAATAATGCTATAACTTTTTCTACCGTCTTGGCATGTATGCTGGTTTCTTCAGCTACCCATTTGGTCAAATCCAATATAGTTTCCTCCTTTATGCTGTATTATGGCCTTCGCGATTCTTATGTACATAGGAAAAGGCTGGCACACTTCGGATGCCAGCCTCGTTCTAAGGGGTTCAGCTATTATAGCGTATTGCAATCAATGTTGTGTCGTCATCCCTGACTTTATCGCTAACTAATTCGAAGGTTCGTGTAATATCTTTAACATTCTGATTGAGGAGATATCGCTGTGATAAATCTTTATCCGTTACTCCATCTGAGAACATGATGAAATTCGTTTCCGGCTCGAGTTTTTGCTGCACCACTTTAAAAGGCCTTTGATATCCGGCAAGGTAACCTCCATTAGGAATATTGCGCTTCTTCTTCTGGTCATTCGTGATCGTCATCACGCCAATATTGCCAATGGAGGAAAAAGAGACCATTTCTGCTTTATAATCCAGCTTTAATATTCCGATCACTACGCCTCTTTTACCAGATAATTCTTTGTTGCAAATTTTCACAAGCTGTTCCACCGTAGCATGGACATTATCTTTGATTATATCTATGACAATCTGTGAAGACTCCTTGGCGAACTCTCCGCTTCCCAGACCGTCTGCCAGTGCACAGACAAATTCGTCTTCAGATTCCGTGTAGAAATAACTGTCTCCACAATAGTAATTGCTTTTTTTAGGACGCTGAAATACAGAAACTTCTACCCTCTTGGATGGTGTCAATCAAATACCTCCGAGCTTTCAGATTGAATGGCCTCACGGAGCTTGCGCAGTGCACGGCGCTGAAGTCTAGATACATGCATCTGGGAAATACCCAGCATTTCACCGGTTTCTTTTTGGCTCAGATTATCAAAATAGGTGCATTGCAGAATCTGTTGTTCCCTTTCAGATAGAATAGGGAGGACTTTCTCCAAAATCATCTTCTGGTCTATATTCTGATACCCATCCTCTTCGTTTCCTACCAAGTCAAGAATAGATACAGTACTGCCATCAGAATCCGCTTCTATTTTATGGTCTACAGAAAGGGCTTTGTAACTTTTTCCCATTTCCATGGTCTCCAAAATATCCTCTTCCGATGCATCCAGATATTCAGCAATCTCTTTGACGGTCGGGGACTTCTGGTTCGCGGTGGTTAATTCATCTACGGCTTTTCGGATCTTAGGTCCAAGTTCCTTGATTCTGCGTGGTACATGGACACTCCAAGTTTTATCACGGATAAACCGTTTGATCTCTCCGATGATAGTGGGGATAGCGAAAGATTCAAAGGATTTACCAAAAGATGCATCGTACCTTCTGACAGCTGCCAGCAACCCAATCATCCCGACTTGTACCAAGTCTTCATGGATGGTGCTGTTTTTGGAGTATTTTCTGGCAATGGATTCGACAAGATCCTTATATGTTAGTACAATCCTCTCCTGTACTGCTTCATCTGTCGGATCCTTCTGCAAATATTCAATCCACTGGTAAACCTCATCTCTCCCCCTATTGTGTGGTTGAGATTTGGTCGTCATCAAAGCCCACCTCTGTTTCATCCAGGTACTTGGTCATCAGCACTATGACCCCGTAGTTGCTGTTAATCTGTACTTTATCCATGAGTGCATCAATCAGGAACAGACCAAAACCCCCTTCTCTCAGACTTTCAACAGATTCCGTGTTTTTGTATGGACCAATTCCATCTTTGATCTCATTCAAATCAAAACTGCCGCCATGGTCTGCCACCATCACTTCTAAACGGTCATCATATACGCCAAAACCGACGGTAACTTCCCCGTCCTCCTGCTCCTGGTACGCATGATCCACCGCATTGGTGATAGCTTCGGATATAGCTACTTTCAAATCTTCAATATCTTCATACGAAAAACCCATCCTGTTTGCGATGCCCGAGACACTAAGTCGAATGACTCCGACATATTCCGCCTTGGCAGGAACCTTCATCTCCACAAAATCAAATTGTTCCATTATTCACTTCCACCTCGAATCGTAGCATTAATGTCCATAATTTCATCCAGTGCCGTAATTTTGAAAAGGCGGTAGACCCTATCCTGTATGTTGACTAATTTCATTTTACTGTCATTTTCATTCGTCGATTTCAGAGCACTGATAAAAATGCCCAGGCCTGTACTATCCATATAATTAACGTTTTCCAAGTCAACTTCCACTATATGGCCAGACTGCCTGGTTAATGGCAACAGGGTGTCTTTCAGTTTGGGTGCAGTGTATGCATCTATTTCACCAGATAAGTTTAAGATTGATTTATCATTGCCTTCCACAACATTCAGTTCCAAATTCATAAATTTTAACCTCCTGGATCGCTGATGATATGTAGTAAAGTTATCATATAAGCGAATTATATCTTAGTATCTGCTACATTTATTCTTACCACATTTCATTACTTATTACCCATTTTCCCGAGGCCCTAAACTTCTTTTCGTAAAATAAGCAGGGTGAAATCATCTCTTAACTGAAAATCCTGGAGCCGTTCGAAATGCTTGTATACCTGAGTAACCATCTCCTGTGCGGGAAGATGGGAATATGTCCGTATTACATCCAAAACTTCGTCCATTTCGATGAACCGGTCGCCGTCGCGGCACTCGGTCACTCCGTCGGTCAACAGTATGACCATATCGCCTTTTTTAATATCCTGCTCATACTGCTGATACCCCGCATCAGCTGAAACACCCAGCACTAGGCCGCGCGCCTCTATCTCCTGGAATTTATCAGTTTCTGCATTATAGTAGAATCCAGGTTCATGACCCGCCGAAGCATACCGCAGTTTGCTTAATTCAGGCAGATACTGTGCATAGAACATGGTGATGAACATACTTGGGTCTACGTTCCGTTCTACCACGCGGTTCAAGTTCTTCAGAATAGCCTCCGGAGTCATCGATTCCTCGGGATAACTGTCCATGGAATATTTAATCATAGACATGCATAAAGCAGCTGGAATGCCTTTACCGATAACATCTGCAATCGCTATTCCGATGGAGCCATCTTCCCCTTTTACAAAGTGATGATAATCCCCGTTCATCTGGTGGGCAGGAACGCTCACTACCCCGATATCCAATCCTTCCACATCAGGCTTGGATGTTCCCAGAAGAGTTTCTTGCATGCTCGCCGCCACGGAGATTTCCGATTTCAAAGCAAGCTGCTGCTCTCTTAGCATTTGTATCTCCTGATGCGCTAATCCATAAGAAATCATAGCCTCCAGAAGAAAATCCATCGAATGCTGAAACTCCTCGGAAAGACCCGGATATAACTCGGACAGCGCCTGTATATGCAAGTTCACTATTTCTTCGGGAAGGATGTGATTTTTAATGAATGATTTACTGACTTGTTCCACTCCGTATAAAGATTGTTCATCCTGTGTTTGGATATAGTGCTTCAATAAATCCTTATATGTGGCTGCATCTAATTTAACAACTTCATCCATGGTTTGTTCCTCCCCCCGTCCTCTATCGACCGGCATGTTCCTTTTTTTGATTTGGTTCCGTTTGTTTTAGCAACGCATTTACTTGCAGCACATTCAATTACGCTGCGGCTACCGGACCCATTTTATCGACTTTATCGTCGTCCCTTTTCCTGCCTCCGATTGTATATCAAATTCATCCATCAAGCGCTTCACACCCGGTAATCCCGCTCCCAGCCCTCCGGATGTGGAATAGCCATCCTGCATGACTTGGCTGATGTCCCCGATTCCCGGACCGGAATCAATAGCAGTCATGGACAGACCCTTATGCTCCATATTATCAATAACCTCGAAGCAGATCTGTCCTTCTTCCGCATATAAATATATATTACGGGCTAATTCGGATATCGCTGTCGCAATACGGGCCTGATCAACTGTACCGAAACCTATTTCTTTTGCTATGTCCCGCCCCAGTTGTCTCGCACCGACGATATCCCACTCTTTTTGTATATTCACGCATGATTGGGGTTTCATACCTATTCCCCCAATTCCTGATAAAGTTTAATAAGACCCTGTTCCAGGTCCAAGGCAGTTGGAACGTTCTTTAAATGTATGCCCAAATCTATAAGGGTCATTGCAACTGCAGGCTGGATACCGGTTAAAACCACTTTGGCCCCCATAAGGTCTGACATTGTCACTACATCGCCCAATACCTTTGCAATGAAGGAATCGATAATTTCAACAGAGGTCAAGTCAATGACGACCCCCGAAGCACCGCTTTCATGTATTTTACTCAGCAGATCCTCCTGGAACTGGATGGCTGTTTTATCATCTATTTCCGTTTGTATGGATATTAATAAGTAATTGTTCAGTTTTAAAATAGGTATTCGCAATTAGGATCACTCCCCTTGTCCTTTCTGTATAGAGCCAAGAATCTCGTCAATATTGTTGTCTTTTCCTTCTATATCTACAATTTTCCTGTCGGTAATCTCGAGGGCCCTTGTGAAGCCTTTTTTCAACGAGCTCTTCGTTGGGAATTTACTCAAATCGATGCCCAGGTTGACAATCGTCTGTGCAATTTCAGGGCGAATTCCTACTAGGATGCAGGTGGCGCCTACCAGACGGACCGCCTCTGCAGCCTGAATGATATGGTGGGCAACCATAGTATCTACAACCGGCACCCCGGTAATATCAATCAGGACCACTTCCGATCCATTCTTGATGACTCCCTCCAGCAGATTCTCCATAATCAGTTTAGCTCTTTCTGTGTCTATTGTACCGATCAAAGGCATGACCGTTATACCTTCCGTGACAGGGATGAGAGGTGCAGACAGTTCCTGCAGTGCTACACGCTGCAACGAAACAATATGCTCCCAACTGCCGGAATACTCGTTGACGAGCTCGCGGATGATAGGTTCCACCCATTTATCGACACTTTCCAAGACTTCTGAAATAAAGGCCGAATCCACTTTCTCGGACTGGCTAAGTATATAATCGATTGTCACCCTTCTAAACACTTGCAGGCCGTCCGTAATATAGCTTAAAGGCCAACCGAGATTAATGATTTTTTCGGAAAAATTCTCCACGGTTGAAGTAGCACCCTGGCTTTTGATGCTGGTGAATATTACGTTGACAAATTCCCGGTTCGTGCTTTCAAAAAGCTCATCAGAAATTGTCGAAGTATAATTTCCGTCTTTCAATGATTCAATCTCGTCCAGCCACATTTGAACAATGGTGTCACTGTTATCAAGCGCGATACGCTTAAATTTCTCGTCCATGATATTCCCCTTCCATATCCTAAATTATTATGGATATTGTTACATGACAACATAATAAGTGCAAATAATACTCTTTATTCCGCACAAGGTTCATCTTAGTATAATGTATATTGTAACATAGAATCGGGTATACACTTAACGAAAGCCATCCGTGTACCCGTTCAGGAAAAGGGACGATTAAAACGTGGAGGCTGTTCCTGTTTTATAGGAAGCCTTCATCCGGAATTCTACCATCTTGAACAATTAAAAACCCCTTGTATCCATTTACAAGGGGCTTGCCTATTGATCATATAAATCTTTGAGTCCAAGACTTATTTCCAATGCCTGGTTGATTTTTTTCATCATTTCTTTATCCAGTTTCGTGATTTTATCCGTTAGCCGCTGTTTATCCAGAGTCCTAATCTGTTCCAGCAATATAACGGAATTGCGGTCAAAACCATAGCGCTTAGCATCTATTTCTACATGTGTCGGTAGTTTTGCTTTCTGGATCTGCGCTGTAATTGCCGCCACGATGACGGTGGGACTAAAGCGATTGCCTATATCATTCTGTAGGATCAACACTGGGCGTACGCCTCCCTGTTCTGATCCGACCACAGGGGAAAGATCGGCGAAATATACTTCGCCTCTTTGCACGATCAAGCTTTACACCCCGATCACAGAACGCTCTGAGGTATGGACAGCCTCCTCTTCAGCTTGGAAAGCTTCCGAAGCGATAGTAAGGTTGATCCGTCCCATTTCCTCGTAACCCTTTTGCATCGCTTCATGAAAATGCTGTACGTGCTCTTCTTTCTTATGCTGCAGATAGCTCTTTGTCGCCTGGCATATGAAATCACTTAAGTCACTGTTCTCATATTTCATAACTCCATCCACCTCATCCAATAGGTTTGTAGGTAATTTAACTAAGATCTCCTGTAGACTCTCTGACAAAACCATACACCTCCGCCAACTGATGAACGATCTCTCTGAAATTCATTTTTAATCATATCATTGAAACTGGACTATTGCAAAGGGGTATCGCGAGATTTTTAAAAAAATCTTTGTTTTTGTCGTTTAGTTTACTTTTTTTGGTGGTATAAAAAACAATTGAAACACTCCTACCGGCGTCTATATAAATTTAATAATGAAAACAGTTGCTTTTCCGGCAGGATTCCAACCGCCCATAGTACCTCCTTTTCCTCACACTCCAATTAAATATATGCTCCAATTTCGCAATCATGTTTAAAGAATGGGAAAACAGCAGATTTACGGGCAAAAATAAGAGCAGACCCCCCTCCGCAATAGGAGTGTCTGCCTTCTGTCCAATTATCACTTCACTTCTCTTCCTTCCACTGACCTGGCTATCTCAATAAACTCTTCCCGTGTCAGGTCTTCGCTTGCCACTGTATAATCTACTCCATTGTGATGCCACTCTATCTTATTCTCTGATACAGCGGCCACCGACGGTCCAAGATTGACGATATCGCCATTTACCGGCTGAGGAGAAGAAAGAGTCGGAAGAATTTCTGCCGTCTCCTGAACCAAAGTGAAATTCTTTTCCCCTTTATAAGTCATGATTACCCGTTTGCCATTTTCCAGATCTACTTCTTTTTCCTCTTCCAATTCAGCCCCGGCTACAAATGTTGGATACACTACCTCCAACTCCTCGGCACCCACTTGGCCTGAAACAGGCGTTTCATTTGCCGATGTAGTCATGTTTTTATCCATAGAGAAATCCTCTTCTCCAAAATCAGGATCCATTTCGAACTCCGAAAAGCTGACTTGTACGAGGGCATTCTGATCCTTGTCCAAAACTTTCACCAGTGTAGGTGTATAGCTGTTTTTATCGAAGTGTATCTCCTGATACGGCAGATTACTATTGCTTTGATAGTTTGTTTTGGTGGTAAAAATATACTTGGATTCCGTTGCTTCAAAGGTTGCTTCCTCATCTGAAAGGACATCATTCACTAGTGATTGGTATAAATAAGGCTGGCTTGAATTCTCCGGCCATTCAGACTGGAATTTGAAGCTTTTATTCAAAGCAGGAGTCAATACAAACACGCCATCTTCATTTTTCAGGATGATCTGATTTCCCTTTTCCTCTTGATCACTTGTCAATGACACCCGGTAGAAGTCTTCTTTTTCATGCCATATATCAATCTGGAATACTTGATCTTCCTGGCCTGTACTCATTACCATCTCCGCTTTTGCTTTGTATCCTGTCATGTCCTCCAGATTATCTTGCAATTTCGAGACGACATCTTCCTGCGACTTTTCCCCACATGCGGCAAGTACAAAAACCAATCCCAATCCCAATATCACTACCATCATATTGCGTATACTCTTCATTGACATATCTCCCTTGTCTCAGTCAAACATTAGGGAACATTGCCGCGCAATATCAAGAAATCGTACGATAGGCCATGGAAATGCCCTCGATGACATCTGACGCTGTCAAATCATGATGGGCACGCTTATATTCGACCATCAAGTCAGCTGCCATACCATGGACAAAACATGCATTACACAATGCCTGAAAAATTTGCTGATCTTGCATTACCATTGCATGAACCATACCGGTCAGCACATCACCGCTCCCCCCTTTAGCGAGGCCCGGGTTGCCGGTGCTGGTAACGGCTTGCCGTCCGTCAGGGGCAGTAATGATGGTATGCCTTCCTTTTAAAATCAGATAAACCTCGTACTCTTTAGCAAACTCAGCCGACAGCTGAAAAGGATGTTTCAAAATCTCGGAGATGGGCAGATTTAACAATCCCGACATTTCCCCAGGATGAGGTGTCAGTATGGTTGGATGTTCTCTTTGTGACAATGATTCAAGCTGGTCCTTAATATGGTGAAGCCCGTCTGCGTCTATTATAAGCGGGCCCTTGGAGTCATGGAGGACACGGTGAATGAGCCCGGCAGTTTGGGCACTCCTCCCTAATCCAATGCCGACAGCCACTGCATCGTACCCGCTTAGTGAAAGGGAGGGATCATCAACCAAGTATCCATCCATGTCAGAGAGGGGCAGATACATAGCCTCCATACAAGTCGGAGCAATCATCTGGATGACCCTTTCTGAACTCCCGACAGTCAATAGACCTGTCCCTGTCTTCAAGGAAGCCTTCGCCGCCATTGCTGCAGCCCCTGGCATGTTGGCACTCCCACCGATAATCAGCCCTTTGCCATGCTTTCCCTTATGGGCATACTTTTCCCGTTTCGGCATGGTCTGCTGGAACTGTTCTGCTGTCCAGAGCTGTCTATTGGCATATTTGCGGAAAGACTCGGCAGGGAATCCAATGTCCAGTTTTTCCCAGTCGCCGTAATAGTTAGCGGTATTTTCAAGGAATGCTGTCATTTTTGGCGCTCCCACTATATAAGTTAGGTCAGCTTGTACTGCCTGGAAGCCGGCAATCCCCTCATCCGCTGGTAATCCCGATGGGAGGTCGACAGATATCACCTTTGCCTTTGAATGGCTGATGCAGTCGGCGATTTCTCCTAATGGTTCCCGCAATTCCCCCGAAATACCGATTCCGACCATAGCGTCGACAATCACATCCGTTTCCGCCAGCCTGGCCAACATGCGCTGCTTGTCATCGGCCGAAAACAGCCTTCCCCCATAATTCAAGTAGAGGTTTTTGTGGTAGTGGGCATTCCCAGTGATTTTATCATCGGGCACTACCTGGACAACCTGAACATCATAGAGCATATTGTGTAATGTCCTTGCAATGACAAACCCATCTCCTCCGTTATTGCCGGCCCCTGCAAACACAGTAATCCTGCTGGAACTGTCGAGCATCTCTTTCATTTTCCCGCTGATGGCCCTTCCAGCATTCTCCATTAGTATCCTTCCGTCCAACCCTGCTACATGCATCGTGTAATGGTCAATATCGTACATTTCTTTTGCGGTGACAATATACAATTTGTTCCCTCCTACCCGCACTAAAATATATGAGACAATCCTAGCAATTATGCAACCGTCATTCTTCAATGATTACTTGGGCAGCCGCATAATCCTTGCTGTGGGTTATCGATATAAACAGCTTACTATCCTCATAGCCCTTAGCCCGTATAGCCGGCGCTCCACCTTTGTCAGAGGATACTTCTATATGCTGGAAACTCAATTTTCCGATGCCTGTTCCGGCCGCCTTAGCCAAAGCTTCTTTGGCTGCAAACCTGCCGGCTAGGAACTCGACTTTTCTGCGAGGATTCCCCATTTCCATAAATCTCTTCTTTTCTTTTGGGGTAAGTACCCTTTCGGCGAGACGGCTCCCCCTTTGCAAGCTCCTGCTGATCCGTTCAAGATCTACAATATCCAAACCGATTCCTTTTATCATTTCATTCCAGTCCTTCCTGATTTACATTGCAGCCGAGCCGACGGCCACTCGAGTACAAACGAGTGGTTATACGATCCGAAATTTACTATTATAATAATAGTAACCGATAGATAAAGAAATGAAAATTCATCTGCAGGAGGATATGCATGTTCATTCGGAATGAAAGAAGTATCAAAGAATTCATCCAGTTTTACCCCGTTACGGGGATTATTGTAATTATCAACCTTTCCCTCTGGCTGCTCATCAACTTTCTTCAGCTTCCATTTGGGCAGTCCATCTACCAATGGGGAGTAGGAAGCAATTTCTTCATCGAAAACGGGCAGTATTGGCGTCTGATTACACCTATATTCCTGCACGGGGACTTGATCCATGTCCTGTTCAATTCATTTGCGCTTGTCCTCTTCGGGCCTGCTCTGGAACAAATGATTGGAAAAGGCAAATTCATCATAGCCTACCTAGGGGCCGGCGTAGTGGGTAATATAGCCACTTTTCTTCTGGGGCCATCATCCATCATATATACACATCTTGGAGCCTCTGGATCCATTTACGGACTTTTTGGCATGTATCTGTATTTAATCGCCTTCCGCAAGCATTTAATTGATCCCGGAAGCAGACAGATTGTCATGGTCTTCCTGCTGATTGGTGTAGTGATGACTTTCCTCCGGCCAGGCATCAATGTCCATGCACATATCTTCGGATTAATTGGAGGATTTCTGCTCGGGACCATGCTGTTTTCAAATGCAAGTCCCTATTCCCCTTGGAGAAACCGCCATCATTTCCGCCAAAGGGGAGAAGACGAGATCGGCTTTGATCCTAACCGCTGGCAAAAGAAACGCCTCAGCCCGTCAACAAAGAAAAAAATCATATGGACTGTGGTCCTGTTACTCTTCCTTATCGCCTGGTGGAATCGAACGTAAAGAAGAACAGACTGTCCCTCATCAGGTCGCAGTCTGTTCTTCTTATTTTCCTCCGGCCGGATGGCCATTGGCTGAATACCAATCAGCCAAGCGGTCTGCTTCCGACTCATCCATCTGTTTGATTTGATAATGCTTCCCGGCGCCAAGCTTGCCGATAATCGATACTTTCTGGGTCGCCAGCCTTTGCACCTGCTGTAATTTATGCTGTCTTTTTTCAAATGCCTGGATCCTTTTATGAAACATTCTTACCGTAACCCTTCCAAAGATACGGTACCGTATACTCATCCTTTTTTCACTTACAGCAAAGCCGCTGTCCCGATATTGCAAATAGCCCAGGCATAGTGCTCCTATAGCCAGGATTACTACCGCCCAGAGAATGGGAGGAAACATATACCAGAAAACCGCTCCAACTAGCAGGAAGGGCAGGGCGGCCCGCGACAAATAATACTTTCTTGCTCTTTTGGGCAGTGGGCGAAGCTTTTTCGGCTCCGCTGCATAATCAGGCAGAATATCTTCTAAGAAAGGTTCCACTTCAGCACGTTTCATCATTGGGAAGAGAATGGTGGAGAAGTCTTCCCCTTTATCCATCGACCCACCGGCTACCTCCGCAAAAACGGCAGCATATCCGAATGGCTGCCTGACGAGACTTTCGGCAAAACCGACAGCTTGGATTCTTTTCAATGGAATGGTTATTTGCTTCTTTTCCAACAGGCCCCGTGTGATGAACAGCTCCTCATCTTTTTTAAC
This sequence comes from Virgibacillus sediminis, assembly GCF_042643265.1. Classification (NCBI taxonomy): domain Bacteria; kingdom Bacillati; phylum Bacillota; class Bacilli; order Caryophanales; family Bacillaceae; genus Virgibacillus; species Virgibacillus sediminis. The sequence goes on from NZ_JBHRRZ010000010.1 coordinate 17,477, forward strand.
TATCGTAAAGTTGCCGTATTTTATCATCGTACCGGCAATCCCGAGAATCCACAGAAGTAATAGTACGAGGATGCCTAAGCCTACCATCAGTACAATACTCAGACCAATCACCCAATCGGCTGTCGAGTCATAAACCCTTTCGGGGATGAACTGTTGAATTTGTGAAAAGAAAAAAGCAAAGACCGCAAGAACCACACCGGCACTTCCGGAAGTAGTACCCGCCAAGAACAAGCGCTTAAAAGTTATTTGATAAGTTGGGTAACTGGGTTCATCCTCTACCACGCCTGAACCCTCGTCCATCCGCTCATCTCTCGAGCTCTTCAGTTCTTCCCGCAACTGCTCCGCTTCCCGTAATTTGACAGCCTTCAGGGAGGCTTCTGCATCCATCCCGCCTCCTGCCGTCTCAATTTGAACCTTTGTCAGGCGAAAGATACGATGAAGAATTCCTGATGTTAAATCGATGGATTGGATGCGGTTAATGGAAATAAACCGCTTCTTCCGGATGAATACACCGTATTCAATCCGCAGCTCTCCTTCCTCCACTCGGTAAGTAAACCGGTACCAAGAAACAATACTCACTGCTGCCATAATGACAAGTATCGCTGTACCGGCCACCGCAAAGTACGTAAACAAGTCATCCCGGAACGTGACAAACCCGAAAACGATCGGAAAAATTGCTTCTTTTAATACCCTGATGAAATTAAAGAGAATCCCAACCGGGTGCAGTCGTCTCGGTTCAGACATCATCTTCGTCCACCCTTGCCAGCGCTGAGAGCCGATCCCTCAATTCAGAAGCATCTTCTTCCAATAAAGCGGGTATTTCATGCGTAGTGGCAGCTGTAGAGATAGTGACAGTGGCTAGACGGAATCGTTTTAAGATTGGCCCCTGCTTTGTGTCTACATGCTGGACTCGCATCATGGGAACCAGTGTCCTGGTGACAATGAGGATTCCATACTGTATGTAGATTTCCTGTTCAAACACTTCATACCGCCATCGCCGCCACCTAAATTTCGGAAGCAGAAATACAAATAGATATGTACTAATGGCACTGAGTGCAGCGGCTGCAATTACGATACTCCATGGGAAATCATACAGATATGATACTACCACCCCTGCAACTGTCGCCAGCCATAGAATGACTGCATAGATGGCTGCTGTGATCCTCCAAGCTTTCATGGCTTCCTGTGCAATTGTGTTGCCCGGCGGCTGTCTCATTTTCTCTCCCCCATTTCCTTTTATCTCATTTCCTACGGTACAGCTGCTATTAAGGTTTCATTATTTATATAACAAAAAAAGCTCCTATTCTAAAAGGAGCTTTTTTCCGGTGTATTAATTAATCACGGTTGCGGCGCTTCTGAAAATTCCCTTTTCTGTTGCGTCCGCCCTGGTTGCGGCCTCCTTGGTTCCGACCGCCCCCCTGTCCGCGTTTTCCGAAAGGACGTTTATTGTTGGACCGGCGGTTATCCTTGCCTTTTTTCACACTGATTGGCGCCGCAGATGATATCTTGACCGGTGTATCCCTGCGTTCCTTCGTCAGCATCTTCAAGGCAGCTGAAATAACAGTTACAGAATCATGGTCTTCCAACAGCTCGTTCGCTGTTTCATGATAGGATTTCAATTCAGCCTTTTCGATGGTTTTCCTGATTTTATCCAATGTAACCTGCTGTTGGCCACGCTGTGCATCTTGGTTTGTTGGTGGCGTCAGACGCTTCATTTTGCTCTTGGTGGTTCTTTCAATCACCTGCAGATGAGCCATTTCCCTTGGGGTGATAAAAGAAATTGCTTCCCCGGTCCGGCCCGCTCTTCCGGTTCGGCCAATACGGTGGACATAGCTTTCCGGATCTTGCGGAATATCAAAATTATAAACATGTGTCACACCGGATATATCCAATCCTCGGGCTGCAACGTCCGTAGCCACGAGCACATCCACCCGGTTGTTCTTGAATTTATTCAGAACAGACATCCGTTTCCCCTGTGTCAGGTCCCCATGGATCCCCTCTGCGCGGTATCCTCTGGTCTGGAGGCCTTCTGCCACTTCATCTACACGCTTTTTCGTCCGCGCAAAGACGATAGCAAGCTCTGGAGAATTAATATCCAGATGATTGTTGAGTGTATCGAATTTAAATTTCTCCGGAATTTCAATGAAATACTGGTCGATATTCTCCACAGTCATCTCTTTTGCTTTTACTTTTATTTCCTTTGGCTCTTTCATCAAGTTAGTAGCGATATCGCGGATTTCTTTCGGCATTGTTGCAGAGAACAACAGGGTCTGCCTTTCTTCCGGGATGCCCTTCAAGATGTCACGGATATCGTCAATGAAGCCCATGTTGAGCATTTCATCCGCCTCATCCAATATGGCAACCTCTACCATATCAATCCGGATGGTTTTTCTGCGCATATGATCCAGCAGTCTCCCAGGGGTTGCCACTACAATTTGCGGGCCGTCCTTCAAAGCCTTGATCTGCCTGTCCATATGCTGGCCGCCGAACACAGACAACGCACGGATTCCTGTAAACTTGGCAATCCGGTTGAGCTCTTCCGCCACCTGGATAGCCAGTTCCCTTGTAGGGGCTACAACTAGTCCCTGTACTTTACGCTGTTTTGGGTCGATTTTTTCGAGCATCGGTATGCCGAACGCAGCCGTCTTTCCTGTCCCTGTCTGCGCTTGCCCGATGACATCATTACCCTCCATTGCAAGCGGGATCGTTTCCGCCTGTATTGGTGTTGCTTCTTCAAATCCCATATTTTCCAATGCTTTTAAAATAGGGTTTGAGATACCAAGCTCATTAAATTTCGTCACTTGAACTTCTACTCCTTCTTTTCATCAAAATTTATTCTCAAAAGAGGCCTGTCATTTTTCACATACTATAGATTCATTAATAATTATCCCCGTCGAATATCCAGAATAAACGTATTCAATTAATACGCAGGGGAAGTATTGGGAAACTACGATTGCGCCATATCTGACGCTGGTCGCTGACTAGTTGCACGTTCAACATAAACCGTTCCAACTGGTCCGGTATCATGATTTGCCTTCCAGCGTGCAAAATAGGCTTCGCCAGTTTCTGGCAAGAGGCCTCGCTCGAAAATGAATGCAATATTCATCATAACATAATTTTCCTTCCGCCACTAACTATGCGAAATGATTTTTTGGCGGATGCATGATAAAATGGACAAGATTATTCAGTTATGAATGAAAATTAAAGGAGGTTTGACATTGCGCCGCCCTCCATTCAATCCATACGCAGCGATCGTAATAGGGGTGATCAGCATCTCTGCGTCAGCTGTACTGGTCAAGCTTGCTGATCAGGCACCAGCTGCAATCATTGCAAATTACCGCTTGCTTTTTGCAGTACTGCTTATGCTTCCAGTCATATTATTAAAATACCGGCATGAATTCCGGGATATCAGCAGGAAAGATTGGAGTTTATCCATCCTCGCAGGTATTTTCCTTGCCCTGCACTTTATTCTCTGGTTTGAGTCCTTGAATTATACATCTGTGGCAAGTTCGGTTGTCCTCGTAACATTACAGCCGATTTTTGCTTTCCTGGGAACTTATCTCTTCTTTCAGGAACGTTTCTCCCCTGGTGCCATCATCAGTATGCTCATCGCGCTTTTCGGGAGTTTCATTATTGCCTGGGGGGATTTTCAGATAAGCGGGATTGCCCTATGGGGAGACTTGCTCGCGCTGCTCGGGGCCATCGGGGTAACCATATATTTCCTGATGGGGCAGAGGGTAAGAAGAAACTTGTCCTTGATGACATACACCTTTGTTGTTTACGGAGCAAGCTCTATTACCCTGATCTTATATAACCTAGCCCTGCAAAACCCATTCTTCGGTTATCCAGCAGATCATTGGTGGTTGTTCCTGGCATTGGCTGTCTTTCCAACCTTTCTTGGCCATTCCTTGTTTAACTGGGCTCTGAAATGGATGAGTACATCCACGATTTCCATGGCAATCGTTTTTGAACCGGTCGGTGCTTCCATCTTGGCTTACATCATTCTGGGTGAGGTGATCACTTGGCCGCAGCTGCTCGGCGGTACCATTGTCATCTTTGGTCTGTTCCTGTTTATTATGAGCACGACAAGAAAGACAAAGATTACAATTGCACGCAAAGAGGGAAATAATTAAAGCAAGACAAGGAATAGATATAAATAATACCTTTAAAAAAGCAGGTGACGTCATGAGTATACAATTAATGACCGACAGTGGGGCCGACATCCCGCAGCGCTTGAGAGAAGAACTGTCCCTCACCATAGTACCGCTGTATTTACACTTTAATGACGGACAATACCGAACAGGAATTGACATGAATCTTGACAGTTATCACAGAAAAGTGGCTGAAACAAAGGAGCTCCCCCGTTCTGCCGCTCCAAGCCCAAGCGACTTCTACAAGGCATATAAACAGGCAGATCCGGACCGCCCCATTTTAATGCTCAGTTTGTCCATGGGACTCAGCAGTACGTACGAGAACGCAATAATGGGGAAGAACATGCTGTTGGAAGAAGAGCCTGAACGGAAGATTGAAGTGATCAACACAAAGACCGCTTCCTGCGGGATTGCCCTGCTTCTTCATGAAGCTTCCGAAAAGATAAAAGATGGGCTCGCCTTTGAGAAGCTTGTTACCCATATGGAGGAACGGGTGGAGAAGACTGCCACCTTGTTTGTCCTGAAGACTTTGGAAAACCTGATCATCGGAGGTCGCTTGGATAAAGTGAAAGGGACGATCGCCAAAACCCTGAACATCAAGTTGCTGATGAAAGCAAGTGATGAAGGCACCATAGAAGTCATGGAAAAAGTCCGCGGCGACAAAAAATCCATCCGGCGGTTCATCGATCTGATCGGTGAGAACACCGTGCATGCAGAGGAAAAAATCCTCTGCATGAGCCATTGCAATGCAGAGCAAAAAGCGAAAGAAGTGATGGATGAAGTGTCCGGAAAATACGGCTTTAAAGACGCCTACCTCATGGACATGGGACCGCTGATCGCCACATACGGTGGTGAGGGTGCACTTGTCATCTCTTTCTTCAAAGATTGATCGAAGGCTCTGGGGCATCGGGTCAGCAGCGTGCGGACTGTGCTCAACAAATTGACGCCAATTCAGCACTCCCGGCCTTTATAAGGTGTCTCCAGCAAAGATGACTTATCGCCAAATAGCAGCACCTGCAGGATAAGCAGGTGCTGCTATTTTTCTTTCCCTGTAAGGAAATCAAATACCATCTGATTAAGTGTATCTTTATCTTCCCCAAGGCATATTAGATGTCTGGAACGTTCAAAGAAGACTACTTCTTTCTTTTCTGAAGGAATTTCCTTATCCAGATAATAGGCTGTTTTATACGGGACCATTCCATCCTGCTGGCCTTGGGCAATCAATACTGGCGATTTGATTTTCTTCAAATAACGGCGGGTGAATTTCACCAGCTTTAGAAATTCCAGATTGGCCTTCAAAGGTACCTGCCCCATCTTCTGCCGGTAATGCTGATACAATTTATTTTTATCTAGGTTGCCTTTCACTCCATCTGCAAGTATGGATGCTGCATCAAGCCCCATCTGCCGGAAGGAGAGGTATTTTCCCGAGGTGGCCAGCAAAACAAGATTATCCACTTTGTATTTGGCGGCCAGATAGGAAGCAATCATCCCTCCCATCGAAAACCCGATCAGATAGACCTTGTTACACTCTTCCTTCAAGTGTTTCAAGGAATCCTCCGCCGTACGAATCCACTTTTTATATGAAGCGCCCTCCAAATCCAACTCCTTGCCATGTCCCGGCAAGGTAGGCACTTCAATTCTCCAGTCTGTATGTTCCCTCAAAAAATCAGCTAACGGCCCTACTTCATATGGGCCGCCAGTATAACCATGAATGATTAAACATCCGACCATTTTCCATTCCCCTTCTCCTGATTCCATCTTTCTTCTTTTACCCTGTTTTCCCCTTTGGTATTACATTTCACAGAAGGAAAACAGCAGATTTCCTTTCCCACCTTTTCCAGTTTACGGAATAATGGGGCTTTTAGGAAACAAAAAAGCTGATATGCAATTGGACTTTGCATCAGCTTCACAGTTGTCACCTGATATTTTTCAAGAGGGTACCGAATTCTTTTATAATCGGGGAGACCTGATGATAGGTGTTTGCAAGCTGACTGACAGTAGCAATCATCTTATCAAGGTCTACCTGCCCCTCATTGTTTTGAAAATGGGCGGAGAGATGATTAGCAGGCTTAGCTCCTGAAAATGGCGATGGATGTTCTACGGAACCGACTGGGGGCCAATGCTCCGGCTGCTTGGGTTTAGCAAATGCTTCGTACGGTGTCTCCGGGTATGCTTGTGTATGATAAAATTGGGGAGTATACTGCGTTGTATGCTGGATATATGGCAGATAGGGCGATGAGTGTATCGTCTGTGATGGATAACCTTCATAACGGAAATTATTCATAAAACACACCCTCTTCCCCTATTATTATCTGCTATAATCTATGCATTGCATAGCGAAAGTGTGTCGGCAGCACTAATAACTGCTGTAGCCATTATAGTGTGTATTATAATAATCGTTATTACCCAGTCCGAGGTTATTTTTTATCCTGTTTTTCTGATAGCCCAGTACAGGCCCCTCATTCCCATTAATGAAAGTTGCAGGGGTTCCATAGATTCCCATATCCTGCAGTTCTCTCATATATTTAGTGTTCTTGGAAACATTCTTTATCTCGTAAGGTACATTCCATTCATCCATCTGGCTAATCAATTTATTGCATTGCGAGTTATCTTCACTTACATAGATTGTTACCTGTTTATCCTTCATAGATGAGTATTCCTCCCTGGGGTGATTGGCTAATTCCTTCTATACACAGCGTACCCACGTGATTTGCCGGATAAACCCATAACTGGAAAATGCTACTTAAAGTTTTTGCCGATCATCCGAAGATGGCCCGGAAGGATGGCAATATGCGCAGGCGTTGCTCCCTCGAGTTCTCCATCCATATCGGCCTCTTTGGAAGCCGGCGTAGCAATTCTCAAATCTTTCGCCTGAAAGTGCTCCAGTTCTGTAAAGTCCTCTAAATCCGTATGGGGATTGCGTATCGATAAAAGCTCCCGAAAAGTGGCAAGTGTCGATGTCTTGATAACCAGTACATCAAGAAGTCCATCATCAGCCTGGATTGTGGGAATAGGCAATTCCCGCGTTCCCAAATACTTTCCATTCAATACGATAATCAATACAGCTTCATCCTCATATTTCTTCCCACCATCAGCTATGATTTCATAAGAGAACGGCTCGGTCTGATTAACTGTACGTAGGGTGCTCATAAAGTAACTTAGCACACCTAAATTTTTCTTCTGATCAGCATCTATATTACGGGATGTTTCTGCCACCAGTCCAATCCCCCAGAAATTAAGAAAGTATCGATCTTCGGCTTTACCTACATCTATGTCCAAGACTTCCCCTGCCAAGATAGCACCAGCAGCTTCTTCCAAATCCTGCGGAATTCCCAGCATTCTGCTGAAATCATTGGAAGTGCCGCCGGGAAGGACAGCCACAACAGGGCGCTGGTCCAGCTCAGCTATACTATTAATGCATTGATGAACCGTTCCATCTCCTCCTAAGATAATTAGAAGATCAACCTCCCTGCTGTAATCCCTGCAAATCCTGACAGACTCCTCGGCAGAGCGGGACTTCACCACCCTTAATTCCCGAATTCCTTCAGAAAGTAGGGGCAGAGTCTGGGACAGTTTCCACTTCAATTCTTCATTTCCGGCATTTCCATTATATATAAATAATGCTTTTTCATATTTAACAGCAGTATTATCCATTTTTCACTATCCTTTCCGCTTCTATTTATTTATTTCCTCCCCATTGATTTTAAAAACCCCCAGTGCAAGAGGCTTTCAAACTTCTTTTTATTGGCTTTCAGTTTAGATATTTAAGCGTAATATAATTATCTTCCGTCTTGGGTATCGTCGGGGCAGGAGACATCGGAACCATGATTATCTTTGCATCAAATAACCGAAACTGGAATGAAATGGGGATGATTTTCCTGGCTATTATCGTAGTAGTTACGGTTATTTACTTTTTCTCATCCCGAATAAGAAGTAAAATTGTATAGATCTAAAGCCCTTTCAGGAAAGGTTACTCCCTGCAGGGTCTTTTATTTTACCTGGAAAGGAAGTTACTATGAAACGAACAGCAACCATTCAGTTATTCTATACCAGTGATGTCCACGGTCATGCAATGCCTGTATCCTATGGAACAAAAGAAGAAATAGACATTGGCCTGGCTAAGTATGCAACTGCAGTAAAAGGCGCAAGAGCAAAAAATCCTGACCTGCTCGTAGCAGATAATGGAGATCTGATTCAAGGAACCCCATTGATGACACATTTCGTTAAGAAGTATGCCGCTGAGGAAAACCCAATGGTAGGCATTATGAATCGAATTGGGATAGAAGCTGGGGTTCTGGGAAATCACGAGTTCAACTTCGGTAAAAATATCCTTCAGACTGCGGTCGATCAGTCCAACTTCCCTTGGCTCTCTGCCAACATTCTGGATATCCAATCGGGGAAAACCTACTTCGGCCCTCCGTATAAGCTGAAAGTTATGGATAACGGCATCCGGATTGCCTTTGTCGGAGTAACTACTCACTACATACCAAATTGGGAAGCGCCGGAGCATATTGCCGGGCTGAAGTTTGCCGATGCTTTTTCCACGCTGAAATATTGGGTGGAATATATTAGGGAAAACGAACGGCCGAATATTATAATAGGTATGTATCATGGTGGTTTGGAAAGAGACCCGCAGACAGGCGAACCGACAGAGGCATTGACAGGGGAAAATCAAGGATACCAAATGTGTACGGAGATAGAGGGACTGGATATACTGCTAACCGGTCATCAGCATCGCCAGCTGGTTTCCACCATCCACGGGGTGCTGGCCGTTCAGCCGGGCAACAATGCAGAGACATACGGAAAAGTAGAGATCGTGTTGGAAAAGCAGCAAGATCAATGGAAAATCTCTGCTAAAGATGCTTCCATTGAAACGTTGGAAGGAATAGAGGCGGATTCTGATATCCTCCGTTACATGGAGGATATCGAAACTTCCACGCAAAGCTGGCTGGATGAGCCTGTTGGATTCATTGAAGGGGAGATGCTCATCGATGACCCATTCCAGGCAAGAATAGAGAAACATCCATTTATCGAATTCATTCAAAAAGTTCAAATGGAAGAAAGCGACGTTGATATTTCTGTTACTGCCCTTCTGAATAACGAAGCCAGAGGTTTTGGCAAACGCGTAACCATGCGGGACATCGTTTCCAATTACATGTACCCAAATACCTTAGTAGTGTTGGAGCTGAATGGCAAGGACATTAAGGCTGCTCTGGAAAAAAGTGCGGATTACTTCATCCTTGATGGAATGGGAAACATTGCGGTCAATCCTTCGTACATGGAACCAAAACCCCAGCATTATAACTATGATATGTGGGAGGGCATTCAATACACCATAAACGTTTCCAATCCGTCCGGGGAAAGAGTTGAAAATATAACCTATCAAGGTAAGCCACTGCAGGAAGAAGAAACATATCAAGTCGTACTGAATAACTACCGGGCCTCAGGTGGAGGAAACTATGACATGTTCAAAGGCAAGCCGGTTGTAAAAGAAATTCAGAAAGACGCCGTTGAGTTGATCCGCAGCTACTTCGAAAAGTATGAAACAGTTCCGGCCACTGCAACGCCAAACTTTGTCATAAAGGCAGGAGACAAGGGCATAAGCTGCCGTTAAGCAAAGGGCGGTTGTACTGAGCAAGTCACCTGCATTTTTCTTCTCCTTTACTTTTACTATATCATGGAACAGACTTTCCATAATACTCTCTGCCAGCTACAATAAAGGTAAAAGTCATTCAGAGAAGGGATGGTTTGATGCTGGCACTCGACCATATAGTTATTGCGGCAAAAGACCCGGTACAGGCAGCCGGAGAATATAAGAGGAATCGGAATATAATCACCGTTCAGGGTGGAAAGCATCCTAAATGGGGGACTGCCAACCATTTGGCATTTTTCCAAAATGACTGCTATATTGAGTGGATAGGAGTAGAAGATTGGCAGACTGCCTCCAATTCGGACAATCCGCTGATTGCACATCTAGCAGATGTACTGCAGGAAGGTCGGGAAGGCATCATCCGACTGGCTTTCCGGACCGATAATATGGATAATTACCTGCAGCACTTCCAAGCATCAGGTATCCCATATAGCGGGCCATTCCCAGGAAGCAGAATGCGGCCGGACGGAAATAAGCTGGAGTGGAGAATGCTTTTTCCTGAAGGGCAGAAAGAGAAAAATTTACCCTTCCTCATTGAGTGGGGTGAGATGATGAACAGCCCGGCAGACCCCCGAGATATCAACAAGGTGGAAATTTCATCTGTTTCCTATCCGGGAACCCTGCTTCAGGAATGGGGAGAGATCTTCCAATTCAAAAAGACGGGGCAAACAGTCGCCCTCGCAAATTGTCTGTTGAAAGAACAGGAGGCCGGAAATCCCCTTTCCTTTGAATTGTCACGCAAGCATTAACTAATCACTCTCCCTTCATAGGAGGGGAAGCACTCGTCAAGTTTATAGAAATTAATACAGTAAATAAAAACATGATCACCCGTTTGAGGATGATCATGTTTTTATTAGCCGAGCTGCTGATGGAGGAATTCACTTACAGACTCTGGAGTCTTCGTATAGGCGCTGTGCTGATGGGCAAGCTTTTCACCATCTTTGAAAACCAGAATGCTTGGTATTCCCATTACCTCATATTCCTGCGCAAGCCCTTCGACTTCATCACTATTGACCTGATACCAGTCAAATTGTTTGAACTCTTCAATCACTCCATCAATGAACATATCCATCCTTTTGCAATCCGGGCACCAGTCTGCAAAGAATTTTACGATAACCGGTTCATCACTCTGGATGATTTCATCAAATTTTTCCCTTGTTTCTATATGTTCCATCTCTATACAACTCCCTCTTATCTATTTATCCTCATTGTAACGGTTCCCTGCTGCAATGTCTTATGACATGCTCCTTTACTGATGCTCCAACCGCCCCAAAATATATGCTGCAGTCAGGCCGGCAGCAAAGGTGAGAATGCTCGCCAACACTTCCCCTCCACTATTTGGCCAACCGGGGAAAACAACGAAAACAGAACCCAGCACCAACCCGATCACAACCGCAAATGTTCCGGTATAATAATTTTTCAAGCAAAAATGGATTACTTTACTCATCACTATGATTCCCAGGACAATCCCTAATCCGATAACAGCTATCAAGTCCAATTGCAAATTGCTGATAGCCGACATGACGGTTGCATATACACCGATGATCAGCAATATCAGCGACCCGCTGATACCTGGCAGAATCATTGCACTGCTTGCAATGAAGCCAGAAAAGAACAATAGGAAATAAGTGGTCATCGTAATATTCTGGATGACAGTTCCCTCTTCCGGTGTAATAAAAGCCATGGAGCCTACCAGTATTGTTCCAATAATCAGTAGGACTATATGCTTCCCTTGAAAATTATGCTTGGCATCCGCCTTATTAAACAGGTAAGGCAGGACTCCCAATATTAAGCCAAGGAAAAAGAACTGGGTCGGACCAGGATGATGTTCGAACAGCCATTCCATCAAGCTGGCAAGTAGAAATATGGCAAGTACAATGCCAATACCAAGTGGAACAAGAAACCCTAGATGCTTTTTCCATTCTTTGCTCAGCAGCCCATTAACTGCTGCAATCAATCTATCATATATTCCAAGCACTACTGCCATTGTACCACCGCTGACGCCAGGCACCACATCACTCGTCCCCATCAACATCCCACGGTATAAATTTTTCCATTCCATAATGAACATATCTCCTCTATGTATCTCTCTATCTATCGCCATCAAACATTTTCATTATATCAAATCTTGCTCCATATTATTACTAAAAGCATATTACAGACTGCTAACACGTATTATTCACCTTTTAGAAGCCTGTTAATGTTTAATGAATGCATTTGCGGGAAATTGGATTATAAGAAAAGCTTTTAAAGAAAGGAGTTTTCAATTATGGCAAAAGTACAGTATCAGCCAGCCCAAAATAAACAGCTTACAGATGCCCAAGAAATTCATTACGCCAAAGAATTCAAACGGGCAGACGCTGCTGCCGGGTACCGCAGACAAAGAGTACGGAACGCGAAAGAGGAAAATCCTGACCTCATTAGATAACGGGGAAAGATAAACACCTTGTTAGATTAAACAAGGTGTTTTATTATTGCATTATATTGGTCTGAAACTTTTCGCCTTTTGCATCATACAAAGTAAGTAGTATATTTTAAATAATAAAAAGGGGTTGCACGATGAAACGTACTGGAGAAGTTATTTTGACAATCGTTGGGATGCTTGCTTATTTATTTTTTGCTGTCGTCGGCGGCTTTATGGTGTGGATGGGCAATAACCGCTCACTGCTGCAGGAGCTTCCATCTGAAATGTCCCGCCAGGGTATGGAGATGTCCGAAGCCGAATTGAATTCCATGGTGGAAATGATGGGCAATAGTGGTTTGTTATTCCTCATCACTTCCTTATCAGCTGTCATCCTTGGGATTATTTCGTTGATACTCTTAAGGAGGAATAAAAAACCAAAACCCGCAGGAATCATACTGATTGTAACTGCTGTCATCAGCTCTGTAATCATGTTCATCGCAGGGTTTGCAGGCGGTCTTTTCTACCTGATTGCGGGCATTATGGCGTTAGTCAGAAAACCGAAACCTGCCATTCAGAATGAACTATAGTTTATGCGCTATTAATATCCGGAATGCCGATTACATATCCTGATAGAGAGGGAAAAACTCCATAGGGGGGAGTTCCACTCAAGAACCGGATGGGAAATCGGTGTTTTACCTTGCTCAATGGGGTGTTCAGAATGAAACGTTATTTAACGGCAATCCTTATTGCCATCAGTGCCTTGATCATCATTATAGGCATTAGTATCGATCTATACTGGAGTGGCATTGCTTCCTGGGGAATCGCCCTCATATGCCTGGTGTTTGCAGCATATTACACCAAATATATACCCAATGACAAAAAGAAGGGAAAATCATAAAGGCAAGGCTGCCGAGACAGTCTTGCCTTTTGATGAGCATGAGAAATCCCAAACTTTTTCCACTTCATAAAACCTTACTTTAACTAGGTTCCCGCCGATTATAGATCATATTTTTCCTTTAATGATGCAGGAGCTGTTTTAACCATCTGCTGAAGAAGAAAAGAGGTAACTGCTATATCATCCACCACTCCGAAAAGCAGTAAAAAGTCCGGAACCAAATCAATGGGCAGCAGTATATAACCGACAGCTAAACCCGCAAACAGGACTTTCTTTGGCAATACTACTTCTTTAGAAAGGAAAAAATCTTTTATAAACGGAACAGATTTTCTGAATCTGAATATGAATCGAATTCTCTTCCATAATCTCCACATTTGTCACTCACCACCTTACTTCTTTCATTCACTATTTGCCACCAAGGAAAACACCCGTCCAGAAGTTATCCTGGACGGGCAGCACATTACTTTCCTTTATAAACTCTAACTTCATAAGGCTTAAGAGTGAAGGCGGCATAGCTGTCTGACGGGAATTCACCGTACCCGTAATTCCCAATCATACTCTCTTCGGCAGTAAAAGAAATCTCCTGCGGCAGCTTAAATTCTACTTCATCGTCACTGAAATTGCAGACCACCAGCAATTTCTGTTCTTCATAGTTACGCATGTACGCATAGATTTTCTCATGATCAGGTAATATCAATTGATAATCACCATAGACGATAATAGGATGTTTTTTTCGGAGCCTAATCAGTTCTCGGTAATAATGAAAGATGGATTGTTCATCTTCGACCGCCTGTTCCGCATTGATATTCAAATAGTTCGGATTTACCTTAATCCATGGCTCACCTGTTGTAAATCCTCCATGCTTTGTATGGTTCCATTGGAAAGGAGTACGTGCATTATCTCTTCCCTTGGCATAAATGGATTCCATTACACTGGCAGGATCTTCTCCATTTTCCTCCACCTTTTCCTTATACATATTCAGCGTCTCGATGTCCTCATAATCTTCAATTGAGTCGAATTGCACGTTGGTCATGCCGATTTCTTCTCCCTGGTAGATATAAGGGGTTCCCTGAAGCATATGAAGGAATGTACCCAGCATTTTTGCTGACTCCAGACGGTATTCTTTATCATTGCCAAAGCGGGAAACTATACGTGGCTGATCATGATTATTCAGGTATAGGCTGTTCCATCCGACACCATTCAGGCCAACCTGCCACTTCGTAATGCTTTCCTTCAAGTCCGTAAGTTCAAGGGGCTTTAGATCCCACTTTCCGTTTGGACCTGAGTCTAGATCCATATGTTCAAATTGGAAGACCATATTCAGCTCATTGCGTGACGGATCCGTGTATTTTTGTGCCTCTTCTACACCGACACCCGGCATTTCCCCGACTGTCATCACATTGTAGAGGTCAAGTGCTTCCTCATTCATCTCCTGCAGAAACTCATGGATGCGCGGACCATCCCTGAAATATTTACTTCCTGAGGCATACTTTTCTCCTTCCTTTACTTTCCCATCCGGAAGGCCAGGTACTTTGGAAATGAAGTTGATGACATCCATGCGGAAGCCGTCAATTCCTCTATCCAGCCACCATTTCATCATGTCGTAGATTTCCCGGCGAAGCTCCGGATTCTCCCAGTTCAAGTCTGGCTGCTTTTTACTGAACAGATGGAGGTAGTATTCATTGGTATTTTCATCATATTCCCAGGCTGAACCACTGAAGGAAGATTTCCAATTATTCGGTTCTCTTCCATTCCTGCCCGGATGCCATATGTAATAGTCGCGATATGGATTGTTCTTTGATTTTTTTGCCTCCTGGAACCAATAGTGTTCATCAGATGAGTGGTTTACTACCAAATCCATAATCAGCTTCATATCACGATTATGCAGCTCATCCCGAAGTTCTTCCCAATCCTCCATCGTGCCAAAGTCCTTCATAATTGCCTTGTAGTCAGAAATGTCATATCCATTATCATCATTCGGGGACTCATATACAGGGGACAGCCAGACAACATCCACTCCCAGATCCTTCAGATAATCAACCTTCTCTGTGATTCCTTTGATGTCTCCGATGCCGTCTCCATCACTATCATAGAAACTTCGCGGATAGATTTGATAAACGACACTTTCTTTCCACCAGTTTTTGTCCATTGATTACCCTCCATATGCGGAACACCACCTCCAAAGTGATGAGGTGGTGTTCTAGATTTTAACTCTTCTTGCAAAGTCGACAAACCTAAATTTGTCGGGACGGTGCCGTGACTCGGAGTATTGGAACAAGCTGGTGTCTTCCAAATATACCTGGCTTTTAATTACCACTATGTTTGAAAAACCCTCCAAGTCCAATAATTTTTTATCCTCCGGGCTTGGCTCTTCCACAATGATTTCTTTTTGGGCAAAGGAGATGGTAAGTCCAAGCTCCTGCTCAATGTATCGATAAATAGAATCTTCACAAACTTCCCTTGGCAGCTTTGGCACATACCGTTCACTGAAATAATCCTTATCCAGAATGATTCGTTCTTCTGCGATTTCTCGGACCCTGCTGACCTGCCAGACTTTTTCTTCCCCTATTTGGAGCAAGTCGGCGATCTCTTCACCTTCATGGACGTAGTCAAGCTCCTCTACGATAGTTTTACTGGACAGGTTAAGACTCCTATCGAGTTCCTTAAAACTGACAATTCCGGAAACCGGGAAAGAGAACTTATTGAGATCAATGACAACAGATCCCTTTCCACGGATTTTTTGGATATAGCCGTTATTGGATAGAAGATCGAGTGCCTTACGAATCGTTTCTCTTGACGACTTATATTCATCAGCCAATTCATTTTCAGATGGAAGCATAGAAGAAGCCGGCCATACATTAGCTTGTATTTTTTCCACTAAATCTTCGTAGATTGTCAAATACTTCTTTTTCATGGAAAGTACCTCTACTTCACGTAATAAACAACAGATTCATATGGCCGTAAAACCAACTGTTGCAGGGATTTTCCCGAATCCTGATAGTTAGACAACAGAATTTCCAGTTCCCCTGCTTCCACTGGGATGTTTATCTCGGTTTCCTCTGCATAGAAGTTGCTGATGACGATCAGCTTCTCGCCATTCCAATTTCTCGTATACGCGAAAACCTGCGGATCGTCTTCTAAAAGCAGCTCATAATCTCCGTACGTAATAATGTCATATTTTTTCCGCAGGCGGATCAGCTCTTGATAATGATAATAGATGGAATTAGGGTCTTCTACCGCTTGAGCCGCATTAATGCTGGGATAGTTTTCAGCAGGCTGGATCCACGGTGTACCATCAGAAAAACCAGCGTTATTCTTGTCGGACCACTGCATCGGAGTCCTGGCATTATCCCTGGACTTCTGCCGGAGGATAGCCAGAGTCTCTTCTTCAGATTTCCCTTCTTCCTTAAGAGCGGCAAATGCATTAAGCGATTCAACGTCCCGGTACTGATCCAAGGAAGTGAATTTCGGGTTAGTCATGCCGATTTCCTCGCCCTGATACACATATGGTGTACCCTTCATCATATGGATAGTGGTACCAAGCATTTTCGCAGACTCTATTCGATATTGCTCATCATCACCGAACCTGGATACGGCACGGGGCTGGTCATGATTGCACCAGAACAAGGCATTCCAGCCGCCGCCTTTATGCATTCCAACTTGCCAGTCTGAAAGAATCTTCTTTAACTGAAGGAAATCAAACGGCTCTTCCGTCCACTTTTCTCCATTTGGATAATCCACTTTGAGATGGTGAAATTGGAAGGTCATATCCAGCTCTTCCCTGTCCGGATTTGTGTACAATACACAGTTTTCTAAAGTAGTGGAAGACATTTCTCCGACAGTCATCATATTATACGGCGATAAGACAGCTTGATTCATTTCATGCAAATATTCATGGATTCTTGGCCCATCTGTATAGAATTTCCTGCCATCGCCAGTATCATCACTCGGAAAGCGCTGGTCCTTCGAAATCAGATTAATTACGTCCAGGCGGAAGCCATCAATGCCCTTCTCCGCCCAGAAACGGACCATTTCATACACCTTATTCCGGAGCCGCTCATTCTCCCAATTCAAATCTCCCTGTGTGACATCGAAAAGATGGAGGTAGTATTGGCCTGTCTTTTCATCATATTCCCATGCAGGGCCTCCGAATTTCGACTGCCAGTTATTCGGCTCCTCCCCGTCCACAGGATCTTTCCATATATAGAAATCGCGATATTCATTGTCTTTTGAGGAAGCCGCCTGCTTAAACCACTCATGCTCTGTTGAAGTGTGGTTGATGACCAGGTCCATAATCAGCTTCATTCCGCGCTTATGCGTTTCTTCCAGCAGTTGTTCAAAGTCCTCCATGGTCCCATAGGAAGGGTCAATGGAATAATAATCGCTGATATCATAACCATTATCCTTTTGAGGAGACTGGTAGACAGGTGTCAGCCATAATACATCCACACCAAGCTTCTTTAAATAATCCAGCCTTTGGATGACCCCCTGTATATCTCCCGTTCCACTCCCTGTCGTATCCTGGAAGCTTTTCGGATAGATTTGATATACTGTTGCTCTTTTCCACCATGCTTCACTCATATTTTCCACTCCTTCATGTGCTCGGTCATATTAATGGGTATTCAACTTGCGCTTGGCAATAAGGTAAGTAATCACGAAAGGCACGACAAGTACAATCGCCATTCCGATGAAGAAGGATACCCAGTTTTCTCCCACAATCGACAGGAATGCTGGAAGGCCGCCTATCCCGATGGAAGTTGCCTGTACGCCTTGAATGGTAATAAAAGCACCGGCAATCGCTGTACCAATCAATGCGGCAATGAATGGATATTTGAACCGGATATTAACCCCGAACATCGCAGGCTCTGTTACACCTAGAAATGCTGACACCCCGGCGGTACCGGCTAATCCTTTCAATTTCTCTTCCCTTGCAACAAGCATCATGGCGAATACAGCAGCACCCTGGGCAATATTAGACAGGGCTACAATTGGCCATAGGAAAGTGGTGCCCGTACTTCCGATTAGCTGAAGGTCTACAGCGAGGAAAGTATGATGCATCCCGGTTATGACAAGTGGTGCATATAATGCTCCATATAACAGGCCGCCCACCAGAGGGAAGGTCTGGAATACCGTTACAATTCCTCCTGTAATCCATTCCCCAACAGTAAATGTCACTGGTCCAATGATAATGAATGCGAGAAAACCAGTAACCAATAACGCAACAGGTGCTACGACCAGCAGTTGCAGCGAATCGATGACACGCTTACGCAGCCAAATCTCTATTTTGGACAGCACCCACGCAGCAACCAATACAGGCAAGACTTGGCCTTGGTAACCCATTTGGCTTACTTCAAGCCCAAACAAATTCCATGTTGGTGCTGTACCATCAACTACCGCCTGTGCATATTCACTGGCTGGCATTAGAGCGGGGTGTACAAGTATTAGTCCCAAAACAATACCGAGCAGTGGATTTCCGCCAAATCGGTTGACCGCCGACCATCCGATCAACGCTGGTAGGAACGTGAAGGCAGTATTGGCAATGATATTGATCATCTCAGCCATACCGGCCCACTGTGGATACATTTCAACAATCGGCTGATCACTGAACAAAGGATTGACAAGGATATTGTTCAGACCAAGCAGTAGACCCGCAGTTACAATTGCAGGCAGGATTGGAATAAAAATATCTGCCAGAACTTTTACACCGCGTTGGAGAATGTTCTGTTTGTTTCCTCCTGCTTCCTTTACCTCTTCTTTTGAGGCTTCGCTGATTCCGGTCTCATCTACCATTGCCTTATATACCTTATCAACGGTACCCTGGCCTATTACTACCTGGAACTGTCCGTTAGCAGCAAACGAGCCCTTAACGAGATCCAAATTTTCAAGCGCTTCCTGATTGACTTTGTCTTCGTCATTCAGCGCGAAACGCAATCTTGTGACACAATGGGTTGCGGCATTGATATTATCCAGGCCGCCTACAGCTGCCACAATATCCTTTGCCTCTTGCCCATAAGGTGTATCGCTTACTGAACTTTTATCTGTCTCCATATCTTCTGTCTGATCAGGGACTTGTCCTTCCTCGGAGCCTTCTACCCCTTTCATTCCCGCTTTCAATAGAACGGTGTTACCAGCAGAGGCATCTGTCTCTTTGGTCTTTTCGAAAGATTCCAATGCATCTCCGTTCGTAATGATGACTGGGGTAATATGGCTTGCTGCCTTTTCCTTGATAAAGTCCAAATCAAAAGTGATCAGCGGGTCTCCTGCTTTCACTTGATCCCCTTGGGAAACATGGGCTTCAAACCCTTCACCGTCAAGGGCAACCGTTTCCAAACCAATGTGTATCAGCACTTCTACCCCGGACGCGGTTTGCAGTCCGACTGCATGCTTCGTCGGGAATACTTGAACAATCTGGCCGT
The DNA here is from genome assembly GCF_042643265.1 of Virgibacillus sediminis. Classification (NCBI taxonomy): domain Bacteria; kingdom Bacillati; phylum Bacillota; class Bacilli; order Caryophanales; family Bacillaceae; genus Virgibacillus; species Virgibacillus sediminis. Next base: position 36,993 of record NZ_JBHRRZ010000010.1, read on the forward strand.
CAACCGGAGATAGAACTTTCCCGTCAACAGGCTCGACTGCCAGTCCATCACCCATCATTTTCTGTGCGAATGTAGGATCAGGGACATCTTCTAGTTGGATGATTTTTCCCGTCAGTGGGGATAAAATATCCATTATATCGTTAGCCATGATGAATCCTCCCTTAAACTTTCCATGTAGACATAAACTTGTATATACATGTTAGGATTCCAGTATAACTTGTACATACAAGTTTTGCAACGGCTTTCACCTAAAACCTCTTTTTCCCTCTTTCCCGAATATATTGAAATTTAATCTACTTGAGAAGGTATGCGGTGTTACCGTTCACATGTTCAGCCAAGGGTGTTCCGGAAGAGTGTCTTTCTATAGCGAAAGGGGCACAATGCTGTGCCCCTTTCGCTATCTATTTGCCTTTTGTATATTTGCAGCGGGCTTATCTTCCTTCAGTGCCTTATAGAAGGAAAATACCATCAGCAGCATCAGAAATGAAAAGGGAAGGGCGGCAGAGATCAATGCATTCTGTAATGCCTGCAGTCCTCCGGTATACAGAAGTACGGCAGCGATCCCTGACTGCGCAAATCCCCAGACAAATTTCACCATCGTCGGCGGCGAGAGAGAGCCGTTCGTTGTCTGCATACCCAGTACAAAAGTAGCCGAATCAGCTGAGGTAATAAAAAACGTGCCGATCAGCAGGATGGCCAATAACGACAGCACCATACCCCAGGGGAACTCGCTGAACAATCCAAACAACACTTGTTCATCCGGGAGGTTGGCGAGCTCCGCCCCATGATTCTGCGCATCGATTCCTGAAATGCCAAAGGCCGAAAACCACATGAATCCCACAATAGATGGAACAAAAATCACACCAGCCAGGAATTCACGGATGGTTCTCCCCCTTGATACCCTTGCAATGAATATGCCTACAAATGGAGCCCAGGCAATCCACCATGCCCAGAAGAAAACGGTCCAGTCCATGAGCCATGCGCGTTCATCCGCATCGTTGGGGGAGATGCGAAGGCTCTCAGCAGGTAGCTTTTGAAAATAATCCCCGATACCATGTGTGAAGGAATTGAGGATATATATCGTCGGACCAAAGATAAGGGTGGCGAAGAATAGTATGACAGCTAACGTCATATTGGCATTGCTCAGATATTTAATCCCCTTGCCTAGTCCCGTGTAAGCAGACAATAGAAACAGTACCGTAACCGTCCCGATAATCAGCAGCTGTACCCAAAATTCATTAGGCACACCAAATAAGTAGGAGAATCCACCGTTTATCTGTGTAGCACCAAAACCAAGGGTGGTCGCCACCCCTACAATTGTGGCAAAAACGGCGATGACATCCACGATCTTTCCAAAACTTCCTTTCACTCTTTCTCCAAAGATAGGCTCCAGTGTAGCACTGATCAACCCGGGTTTATCATGCCGGAAGATAAAATAGGCAAGGACCAGCCCTGTTACTGCATAAATCCCCCACGCATTTATTCCGTAATGAAAAAAAGTAATTCTCAAAGCATCTTCCAGCGCCTCCCTTGTTCCCGGCTCTGCCATGGCAGGTGTTTCGATATATTGTGAGAGCGGGGAAGCTACCCCATAAAACACCAGGCCAATCCCCATCCCCGCACTAAACAGCATGGCAAACCAGCTGGGATAGCTGAATTCAGGTTTCTCTCCTGGCTTGCCCAAGCGTATCTTGCCGTATGGGCTGAAAATTAGATAGATACAAAAGAGGAGGAACAACGTCACAATCAACAAATAATACCATCCAAAATGAACAGAGATATAACTCATGATGCTGCCGGAGATATCCTCAAACGGAGCAGGCGCAACCACGCCAAAGAATGACAAAAGCAGAGTAATCCCTAAGGTTATCCAGAATACTAGGGTCAATTTTTTCATTTCCATCCGCCTTTCCAAACCATGTATGCCGTAGAACGGCGATTTCCTCTGGTTAGTATGAGTGTAATAAAAGATTCCTATTCGGCGGCCTTAGAGCATAAAAAAGCCGTCATGGACGCTACTCGTGCCCATGACGGCTTAAACTTTATCCCAGTTTGGATTTTTTCGCTGCTTTTTCCCGTTCATTCTTATTCAATATCTTTTTACGGAGGCGAACTGCCTCAGGTGTTACCTCACAGTACTCATCATCATCCAAGTATTCGATTGCTTCCTCCAGAGACATGTCACGGTTTTTCTTAATAACACTGGTCTGGTCCTTGGTTGCGGAGCGGACATTGGTCAAATGCTTTTCCTTGGTAATATTTACGGTGAGATCATTCTCGCGATTATGCTCACCAACAATCATCCCTGCATAAACCTCTGTACCCGGCTCTACAAAAATGACGCCACGGTCCTCCAGTTGCATGATGCCGTAGGTAGAAGCTTTCCCATTTTCCAAAGAAACCAGCACACCTTCACGCCTTCCGCCTACCTGTCCTTTGACAAGTGGCTCATAAGTGTCAAAGGTGTGATTGATGATACCGTAACCACGGGTCTGGGACATGAATTCTGTGGAATATCCCAGCAATCCACGGGAAGGGACCTTGAATTCAAGGCGCACCTGGCCATTACCCTGATTCACCATATCAAGCATTTCGCCTTTACGGGCACCAAGGGATTCCATGACTGCTCCTGTGTAATCTTCGGGAACATCTACTTGCACCCGTTCCACTGGCTCACACTTCACTCCATCTATTTCCTTAATGATCACCTGTGGTTTAGACAGTTGCAGTTCATACCCTTCCCTGCGCATGTTTTCAATCAGGATGGAAAGATGCAATTCCCCCCTCCCGGAAACAATCCAGGTATCCGGTGAATCAGTTGGGTCCACTCGCAGACTGACATCTGTTTCCAGCTGTTTCATTAAACGTTCTTCAATTTTGCGGGCTGTAATATACTTACCTTCACGACCTGCAAACGGGCTGTTGTTTACGAGGAAAGTCATCTGCAGGGTAGGCTCGTCGATACGGAGCCACGGCAGACCCTCCGGATGATCCGGCGGACAGATGGTCTCCCCGACATTAAGATCTTCCATACCGGCAATGGCCACGATATCTCCCGCCTGAGCTTCCGTGATTTCCATCCGTTTCAGGCCGATAAAGCCAAACAATTTACTGATACGGAAGGATTTTTGTGTGCCATCCTTTTTCAAGACCACGACCTGGTCGCCTACTTTCATGGTCCCGCGCACTACACGCCCGACACCTATACGACCTACATAGTCATTATAATCAAGCAGTGTAACCTGGAATTGCAACGGCTCGTCCTTTGTATCCTTGGGTGCAGGGATATGGTCCAGGATGGTGGTGAAAATAGGATCCATTGTCTCCTGCTGATCTTCCGGCTCTTCACCGCTCGTCCCATTCAAAGCAGAGGCGTAGACAACCGGGAATTCCAACTGTTCATCATCGGCTCCCAGTTCAATGAACAAATCAAGAACTTCATCCACTACTTCCGACGGGCGCGCATTTGGCCTGTCGATTTTATTCAACACTACAATTGGTGTAAGCTTCTGCTCCAACGCCTTCTTCAACACGAAACGGGTCTGCGGCATGGTTCCCTCATAAGCATCTACTACGAGGGCCACCCCGTCTACCATTTTCATGATCCTCTCGACTTCTCCTCCAAAGTCAGCATGTCCAGGTGTATCCAATATATTAATGGTTGTATCTTTATAGTTGATCGCTGTATTCTTTGCCAGGATGGTGATTCCACGTTCTCTTTCAATATCACCGGAATCCATTGCCCTCTCGTCTACGTGCTCGTTTTCACGGAAAGTACCCGAGTACTTGAGCATCTGGTCCACCAGGGTAGTTTTTCCATGGTCAACGTGGGCAATGATTGCAATGTTACGAATATCTTCTCTTAATTGCATAAATTGTACGCTCCTCTGTAAATAGAGATGATTCAAACCAATCAATTATAACATATATTTCTTTCCGAATGTTATAACATAGACTATTTTCTAAAAAAAACCTCGAATTTCGCCCCGCCGAGCGAGGAATCCTCAAGCCGTATGCCTCCGCCGGACTGCTCAACAATCGCCCGGGCGATAGCCAGCCCTAAACCGGTTTCCCCATTTTTTCCTTTTACAAACCTGTGGAAAATATGGGGTGCCATATCAGGGGCAACTCCTTCACCGTCATCCTCGATCCTCATCAGCATTTCGTCTCTTGTCCGGCTGATTTCTATCTTCACCACTGTCCGGGCATGGCGAATTCCATTGATGACCAGATTCAACAATGCTTGGAGCATCTTTTCTTCATCGGCAGAAATTACCAGCCCCTCTTTCACTTGATGGCTCAGCTCTATTCCCCGCTCATTCGCGATCGGCAGAGCCCGGTCTACCACCCTTTCCGTCAGCTGCCCTAGATCTACTTCTGATTCATCATACACCTCGGGAGCACTATCCAACTTGGCTAGGAGTGTCATCTCATTGATGATCTTCTTCAACCGGCTGACCTCGGTCACCATGACTTCCAGACCTTTTTCCTTATCATTTTCATCAAAAATACCGTCTTTTATCCCTTCTGCATATCCTTGGATCGTCATTAAAGGTGTTTTCAATTCATGGCTGGCATTTTGGAAAAAGGTCTGCTGGGAATTGATATACCTCTGGAGTTCTTGGGCCATTTCATAAACACTTTGCCCGACTTCCTTAATTTCCCCGGTCGCTTCAATCTCCTCTATTTGATCAAATTGCCGTTTTTCAATTTTCTTCATCTGCCATTTCAGGCGCGTAAGAGGGGTTACCAACTTGTTGGTTAGAAAATAACTGATCACCCCTGCACTAGCTGCACCAATCAAAAAAACGACGATTATCAGAAAGATGAAATCCTGTTGGACAGCAGATATATCACTCATGGGCGTCAGCAGAATCAATTCCAACCCTAGAGATTCAGGGTAGAATAGAATTCTGGAGGTTACAAAATTACTGCCTCCGTATTCCCACAATGCCTCTGTATTATCGGAGAAATCATTACTTTGGTAAAATCCTTCGGCAATCTCATTCGACATGGTTGAAAAAAGCACCGCATCCTGATTCCGGTCATACAGGAACAGCTGCAGATCCTGCTGTTCCAGAACTTCATTGAAGTGCTGGATATTCATGCTGCCATATTGATCCGTCATAAGGTTTACAATGACCTCTCCGCTCTGTTCCAGTTGGCGCCGTTCATCCTCAATCAACAGGTCAAGTATTAGGGAATAAATGACAATACTTGCGATGCCCATGATGATGACCAACAGAGCCGTGAAAGCGATATTCAACTGATGCTGCAGCTTCATCGCCTAGCCCTCATCTCTTCGCAGACGGTAGCCATATCCCCAGACCGTCTCAAGAGGGAGGTCTGCAATCTTTTTACGTATACGTTTAACGAGATCATCCACTGCGCGATCACTTCCGAAATAGTCCTCTCCCCAAATCCTAGTAAGTAACTCCTCCCGGGAAAACGCCCGGTTGACGTTATCCGCTAATAACAGCAGCATATCAAATTCCTTGGTTGTAATATCCTGCTCCTTCCCATTCCAAAATAAACGCCGTTCATTCCTATAGATGAGGAGCTGACCGGCCACCACCTTATCATGTGAGTCACCATTCTGCTGAAGAGCAGGCTGGGCTCTTTTAAACAGCCTCTTGACCCTGGCCACCAGTTCTCTTGGACTGAAAGGCTTGGTCAAATAGTCATCTCCTCCCAGCTCTAGGCCGAGAATTTTATCAATCTCTTCGTCCTTTGCGGAAATGATAATAATGGGAACATCGCTCTCCTCTCTGATTTTTTTACAAAATTCATAGCCGTCCATGCCTGGAAGCATGATATCCAGCACCCACATAGAAGGAGGATCTTCCCTCCACTGTTCCCATGCCTCTTCAGCCGACTCGACAACCGTGACGTGATAACCTTCCTTTTTCAAATAGGCCGAAACGATATTCTGGATATTTCGATCATCTTCTACTACACCAATATATTCATTCATGTTTCATCACCTCTGTACATAATCATCTCTATCTTACCATATTACTTTTACACATTTTTTCCACAATTTTACCGAATCTATCCTAACAGGATTATTTATAATAAACATATAAACAAGCAGAGAAAGGATGATCGACAGTGAAAGATTCAGATCAAGAGCGTTCATTTGACCATACAAAAGATCAGGATGATTCCACACAGGAAAATTCAGGAAATGGATCTTCCTATCAAGCACCAGTAGACGAATCGGCACATTCACCGACACTGGAAGAGAAAAAATCCAAAAATAATCCAAGAAAGGCTTCAGGTAAAAGTGCCTTGATGGGAGGAGTTGTCGGTGGTATCCTCTCCGCCATCATAGTCTCCCTCGTGTTTATGTTTGGGTTCACACCATCCAGTACGTCAGGAGACAATCAGTCCGGTGATGAAGAGGTTCCGGCAACTTCCATGGTTGAAAGTATTTCAAACGAAGATGCTGCTACCTCAGAGAATATCAGTGAGACGGCTGAAGCAGTGGTTGGGATTGTAAATCTCCAGCAGCAAAACATATGGATGGAAAGCCAGGAATCCGGCGCAGGATCAGGCATTGTCTATAAGAAAGAAGGCGGAAAAGCCTATGTTGTCACCAATCACCATGTAGTGGAGGGAGCCGAGGAATTGGAAGTGGTCATCAATGATGAAGAAAGAGTTCCAGCCAAGATTTTAGGTTCTGATGCTTTGACAGACCTGGCTGTATTGGAAATAGACGGATCACATATTGATACTGTCGCAAGCCTGGGGTCATCATCAGAGCTTAAAGTCGGCGAACCAGTAATGGCCATAGGAAATCCTCTTGGCCTGGAATTTGCCAACACGGTGACCCAAGGTATCATCAGTGGTATGAACAGGTCTGTAAGTGTGGACACAAATGGGGACAGCCGTGCGGACTGGGTCACTGAAGTCCTGCAGACAGATGCAGCAATCAACCCTGGTAACAGTGGCGGTGCCTTGGTGGACGCAGAAGGAAATGTGATTGGCATCAATTCCATGAAGATAGCCAGTGAACAAGTCGAAGGCATCGGTTTTGCGATACCAATTGATCAAGCACTGCCAATCATGGAAGAGCTGCGCAAGAACGGAGAAATCGTACGGCCGCTTATCGGCATAACTACTGCTTCTCTGAATCAAGTGCCACCTCAAGTGCAGCTAGAATTGAGCTTGCCGGAAGATGTGGAAGGCGGGATGGTTATTGCCGAGGTGCAGGAAGGATCTGCCGCTGAAAAAGCAGGTCTCAAGAGGTTCGATGTCATCACAGCCATCAATGGAAATAAGGTGACCTCCATCCTAGAATTAAGACAGTACCTGTATTCAGAAGCTTCTATCGGAGAAACCGTTGAGATAGAATTCTATCGGGACGGAAATAAAGAAACGGTCAATCTTGAACTTGAAGCCCGTGAACAGAATCAGCTCTAAAAAAATCTCCACCTGTGCCAAGGGCATAGGTGGAGATTTTTTGTTTGAACATCTGATCTTTTCCGCTTTACATTTGGATTGCGGCTAACTATCCCTCCGGTCCTGTTCCTCTTCGTATTTATTATGATGATAGGAAGGGCCGGCATAATTTCCATCTATATCAGCAGACAGCCATCCTTCCAAATCCTCCGCTTCCGCTGTATTTTCCTCACTGTTCGGAAACATATCCTCATAGTTTTCCTTGTCTTCATAGAAATCGGAAGGAGATTCCGAGGTCCCATATCTGCTTACATCCTGCCAAGAGTCTTCTGCATCATAATTGACTTGTTCTTCATCTGTCACCTCATCCGGATTGATGTTCGGGCTGAATACCTCTTCCTCCACCGTCCGGCTATGTTCAAACGTATTATCTGCCGCATGCTCCACACATCTGTCCGTAGTAGGGACAGCCATCAGCCGCTCAAAGGGAATATCTTCTCCACATTTGCTGCAGATCCCGTATGTTCCCTGGTCAATGGCATGCAGAGCTTCATTTATTTCTTCCAATTCCTTTTCCGCATGGTCATTGAGGGCTATATCCTTTTCTCTTTCGTATAATTCAGTCCCAAAATCACCTGGGTGGTTGTCATAATTGGATAACTCGCTCATCGATTCCTTGACCGCTTCTAATGAATTTCCGAAGTGGTCTTCTACATGGGGGATCAATTCATTTTGTCGTTCCAATAGTGCGGCTTTACACTGTTCCATCTGGTCGGTAGTGATCATCTTGGATCATCCTCCATTTTAAAGTATGCTACTCATACTATGTGTAAAAGCCATGTATTGATTCTTTACGGACGTTCCCAAATCATGTCAATATGGGGAATATCATCCTCCATAAAAGTTTCGGATATTTGCCGGAATCCCAAGGAAACATAAAACTTTTTCAAGTACTCTTGGGCCATGATATGAATTTGATCTTCCTGCCACACTCCGGTTATGTATTCAATTGCTCTTTCCATCAACTCCCTGCCGTAGCCATTGCCGCGATACTTTTCTGCCACCATGACACGTCCGATGGAAGGCTTATCATATTTGCTGCCTGCAGGCAATAAACGGACAAGGGCTGCCGTGTCCCCATCCACTTCCAGGTAGTAGTGGAGTGCATGCTGGTCAAAACCATCCAATTCCGGATATGGGCAATTTTGTTCTACAACAAAAACCTCCACCCTCGCCCTCAGCAGCCGGTATAATTCCTCATTGGTCAATTCAGCAAAAGATTTACAATTCCATTTCAACTTTTAGCCTCTCCTTTTTTCTTCTAACTATAGCAGAACGACCAGCCGGATGCCCGGAGAAGGTAATCGGCTAATTTTTGCTATATCTGACAGGATTTAGCTGATTTTTGTCGAATTTAACGGTTAAAGGGAAAAGGAGGAATCCTCATTGCAGAAAAATGACATAGTAATAGGCTTTATAGGAACTGGAGTAATGGGTAAGAGTATGGCCGGCAACCTGTTGAAAGCCGGTTATCCCCTTCATATTTTCACAAGAACGAAAGAGAAAGCGCAGGAGCTGATCGACCAGGGAGCTGTTTGGAAGGAAAGCATAGCGGAGATAGCCAGAGATTCGGACGTGATCATTACCATGGTCGGCTACCCGAAAGACGTGGAAGACGTCTACTTCGGAGATAACGGTATACTTGCTCATGCTTTACCGGGTACTTATACCATTGATATGACTACATCTAAGCCGGCACTGGCAAAAGAAATCTTTGATAAAGCGAGAAAAAGAGAGATCGAGGCGCTGGATGCCCCTGTATCCGGGGGTGATATCGGAGCCAAGAATGGCGGCCTTGCCATAATGGCAGGCGGAAATGAAGAAGCATATAGGAAAGTTCTGCCGATTTTTGAAGTGATGGGCGAGAATATCATCCTGCAGGGCGAAGCAGGGGCCGGTCAGCATACAAAGCTGGCGAACCAAATTACCATCGCCTCGAATATGGTCGGCGTCTGCGAAGCGATCTCATATGCTAAAAAGGCAGGCTTAAGCCCAGGCCGTGTTCTGGACAGCATTACTACCGGTGCTGCAGGCAGCTTTTCATTGTCGAAACTCGGCCCACGCATGTTGAAGGGCGACTATGCTCCAGGTTTTTATGTCAAACATTTTATCAAAGACATGACAATCGCTCTGGAGTCTGCACAGGAAATGGGCTTGTCCACTCCCGGCCTTTCCCTTTCGCTGGATCTTTACCGGGAATTGGCAGAGCAAGGGGGGAGCGACAGCGGCACTCAGGCACTGATCAAGCTTTTTGAACAGTAATTGGAAGACGAGATAGAGACAGATATGTTTTATCAGAAGAAATAAAAACACACAAATGGTATAACACTTAATTTCAAGGATTATGCAATAGAAAAAAGGGGAAGCGGCAGACTACTTCGGCTGCCGCTTCTCTATTTCTCCCTGGACCGCAAAAGCTAGATCATCATTTCCGAAAAGCTGCAATGCATTCAGCACGGTCTGATCTGCTATATTTTCCGATTCATTTTTAGGTACTGCCAATTCGAGCATATCCTGTAGTGTCTGATTTTTGGACTGCCCAGGGTAGGCTTCCTCATATAGAGCTACTGGATCAATTTCATTATTGACACACCATTGCACATAGATCAGGATCATCATCCGCTCATCATTCTGATAGCTTTCGATGACCTTCTTCTCCATCTCATTATTGCTCATTTCATCCACCTGCTTTCTGCAGCATAAATACCCACATAAACGTTAGCGACTGTTTCAATTCCAGAGGCAGTGACCGGATATGTTGATCCATAACCCCTTGTTTAAAAACACCGAACCCGTCCATATATTCAAGACCCTCTTCCGCAGCAAGCTGCTGAAATTCCCAGGGCATCATCGTATTGCAGATTACCTTTTCACCGAGCAGGCGCGGGTAGCTGTTTGTCCGGGGAGCAGCTGTCGGCCCTAGAATTCCGGCACAGACCATACCGTCGTCTCTTAATACCCTTTTCATTTCACGCAAGGCTGCCAGAGGCGATTCTGTCCATTCCAAAACATTTATTGCCATAACAGCATCATGACTTCCATCCTCATAAGGTAGGTTGCTGGCGTCTCCTTCCCTAAAAGAAATACTGCCTTCCCCCGCCCTATCTGCCGCGGCTATCATTTCACCTGATAAATCAATGCCGGAAACAGTATAACCTGAACGGTACAGTTTTTGTGAACCATAACCGTCTCCACAGCCAATATCAAGGACCTTGCTGCCTTTTGGTACATGCTTTTCCACAAACGGAACAATATCTTTCCTACTCCCATTCTCCCACATATCCCGGCTACGGGATCTCCAGAATGACGCCCGGTCATTCCACGCCGTCTCCGCCTCTCTCTTCCAGCTGAATTCATCCATTCTCCCAGCTCCTTTTCTACATGCTAAAGGACAACTTGAAAAAATAATAACAACCTTGGTATAACGACGGTTGATATCCTGTTTATCATCGATTACACTCTTCGCTGTCCACAGAAGATTGTCCTACAGAAGTATACGTGTCTTCCGGCAGCTCCATGTCTTCTTATTAAAGGAATAATATCTCCACTTCATAACAAAAAAGGTCTACCCCATATAGGGATAAACCTTTTCTTCTGATCTCTATCTATTATAGAGCGACAACGTTAGCTGCTTGTGGTCCACGGTTGCCTTCTACGATTTCAAATTCAACGTCTTGGCCTTCTTCAAGCGTTTTGAAACCTTCAGCTTGGATAGCTGAGAAGTGTACGAATACATCGTCTCCGTCTTCACGCTCGATGAAACCAAAACCTTTTTCTGCATTAAACCATTTTACTTTACCAGTCATTTAAAATGACCTCCTTATACAAATATCGTGCAAAGTATAATTGAGTCATAAATACTTTTACACCACTTTGTTAAAGAGATCGTAAAGTATTATTCATCCTTCAATTTCCTTTTGCTATCCTTACTTTAACCCTTTTAGAATTAAAATGCAAGCATTTATAAAATTAATTTCTTATGAGGCAGCGGAGTGCTTATCAAGCCTGGCTCCCACATCTTTCCGAGTCTCCACGGCCTGTGTTTCCTCTACCGGCAGCTCAATCTGATGGAACGTAATCTCCGGCCGGCTGCCGAAACGGATATTTACCCCGGTCTGGCCCAAACCCTCACTTATATAGAATGGCCGGCCGCGGAAGTACTGCATGCCTTTCACCATATCCATGCGAACCAATTTGCCCATCTTTACCAGGTGATACGGTTTTGGCCAATGAATCTGACCGCCATGAAAATGGCCCGCAAGCAAATAGTTGAAATGATATTCTTCCATTTCCAAAACCACATTAGGATCATGGGTCAGGACCAAATTGTAACCATTCTGCAAGCCCTCATAGGACTTGGACAAGTTACTTCTTCCTGTTCCATAATCATCTATGCCGATAATGTTTAGGGAAATTCCGTTTATATCAATTGCTTTATTTTCATTTTGCAGTGTATGGATTCCATAATCGATGAGCATTTGCTTTAATCGGCGGAACGGCTCCTCTTTCAGGACATAGTCATGATTCCCAAAGTTGGCATAGGTGCCGTATTTCGGGTTGATTTTTCCAATTACTTCTAGATAAGGAGCCAGCCTTTTAATGCTTCTCTTCCGATCAAGAAAATCTCCTGTCAATGCAATCAAGTCAATATGCTGCTTATTTATATAATTATATAATTCCTGTGGGGTAATGGATAGATTCTCCAAGTGGATATCAGAGAGGTGAAGAATGCGCAATGGTTTGGTTTTTTCTTGATCTGTTTTTTCTTGATCTGCTTTCTCTCGCTCTATCTTTTCCAAATTGATTTGGTTGATTTGAACGGATTTAGTATTTCGGTAGCCACTGTATAATAGAGCTATTACACCTATTAGAATGGCTGCTGTTAAAAGATACATTCTTATCCCTCCTCTCTATCCATTATAAAGGGAGGAGGGGGTGGATTTCACTTGTAATTTATGGATAAGTATTGGTTATCCGTATTGGTTATCCGTTTGAATATTTTCGGAACAGATGGTCCTTTGACATGAATAAATACATAGGGAAAGATTCGTTCTTCTGTATGGAACGTGCCGAAGACAGAAAATGAATGGGAGCAAGCGCTGCTTTCTTAAAATATTTATAATATGGATTCGATATCGGCCTGGTATCAAACCCCAATTTCCGGCACCCTCTGTGAAGCAATGTAATGCCTATCAACCCTTTTACTTTTTCATCATATCCTTGGCTCTGCAAATATTTCGCAATAAATGGAAGAGATTCCTGGACGCTTTTATAAATAAAGATCGCCTTTCTCACTTCGCCATAGCCTTCCATTTTCCTCAGCAGCATGACATTGTGGAGATGGATTTTTAAGAGAACATCATTCTTTTTTATCATCGTTCCATCAGAGAGCTGGACAGATTTCCCCTTATACCTGGTTAATCGTGCCCGTATGACGGTTTTTTCCCCCTCTGAAGATTCAATATGCTGCAGCCTGGTAAAACGATAATAAATTGGGTCGACGATATCCCAAAACAAAATACATATTTTCCTTAGTTGTAATTTCATACCGTTTCTCCTCGTCAAAATTAATGAATGAACTCACCTATAATCTGACTGCATTGGACATCTGTTATGTCTGGTAATTTAAGGTTTGCTGCATGAAACGCTGCACCTTCCATAAAATAAGTGCCGAAGGAGAAGGATGAGTATGCCAAGAATACTGTTTATGCCTCTATTGCGCTTGCCCTCGGGGCATCACCATGCTGCTGACAGCCTGAAGCACCAGCTGGAAGAGACAGGAAAAGAATTTATCTGCGAAAAAGCCGAGTTGATTTCCCATAGCTACGGCAGAGCAGAGTCCGTGGTTTCTGCTGTCTATTTACAGTGGATCCACAGATTACCAAAGCTTTACAGCATGGTGTACAAATTTGGCGCCCTTAAGCAACAGTCCCAGCACAAGAGATACTACCTTTATGAATGGCTGTTTCAAAAAAAGATTCAGCAATTGATTCAGGAGAAAGGCCCGGATGTGGTGATCTGTACCCATGCCCTTCCTTCTTACCTGCTATCACAACTTAAAAGCAGCGGGAAATGGAAGGGAAAGGTCATCAATGTATACACGGACTTTTTTATTAATAACCTCTGGGGGATTAATGGCATAGATTATCATTTTGTTCCTAGTCTGCATGTGAAACAGGATTTACTGAAAAAAGGCGTTCCCGCCGAACATGTAATTGTCTCAGGGATCCCGATCCATCCCCTTTTTCAAAGGGATCCTATACGTCCGGTTAGTCCGTCTGAAAAATATACTATTATCATCAGCGGGGGAAATATGGGGGCCGGTTCTATTAAGGAATTGTTACTACAGCTGAGACCTGGGGGACGTGTCCACTATAAAGTCCTCTGCGGAAAGAACACCCGGCTGCATCAATCCCTCCGCAGTTCCGTTTACACGAACGTTTCCCCTATTCCATATATATCATCAAAAAAGGAAATGAATGAATTGTACAATGAGGCAGATGCCCTCATCACGAAACCGGGCGGCATCACCATCACCGAGTGCCTGTGGAAAAGAATTCCCACATTTGTTTATGAAGCTCTTCCGGGTCAGGAGGAAGTAAATCTAACATATTTGAAGGATCAGGGACTTGTCCATCATCTTCCATATTGGAAAAGCAATACAGCCAATCTGGAAGATATTATATTGGAAGTGCTTCAGGATGAGGATCGACTATCCCGTTGGCAAGGGCAAATGGAAATATTCCACCAAGGGCTGGAGGAAAGAGATGTAACAAGCTATATCAAAGGCATTTGCCAGGATGTCTGACTGAATTTCAGCTTGCCATTGGGCAATATAACAGGTATGTTGTCTTTTCCCGGAAAAATTGATAAAATAAATCCTTGCAAGATTATAAAATTGAATACCGACTACCATACATTTATATCTTGCAAATATGAATGAATAGGTGGTAATAATCATGGAAACTAATTATCGTGTGCTGTTGTACTATAACTATGTGCATATCGAGGATCCGGAAACATATGCAGACGAGCACTTGAAGTTCTGCAAGGACCTTGGCCTGAAAGGACGCATACTTGTAGCCGAAGAAGGAATTAATGGTACAGTGTCCGGCACAGTAGAACAGACGAATAAATACATGGAAGCAATGCATAACGATCCCCGCTTCGCTGACATGGTATTTAAGGTGGACGAGCATGACGGCCATGCATTCAAGAAAATGCACGTACGGCCGCGGAATGAGCTGGTGACACTGCGTTTGGAAGATGATATCAACCCGCATGAAACGACAGGGGAATATCTCGACCCAAAGGAATTCTATGAAGCGATGCAGGACGAGGATACAGTTGTACTTGACGCAAGAAATGATTACGAATATGATCTGGGACATTTCCGCGGGGCTATCCGTCCTGATATTGAAACCTTCCGTGAACTTCCGGAGTGGGTTGAGAAAAACAAACACCTTATTGAAGGAAAGAAAATTCTGACCTACTGTACCGGCGGAATCCGCTGCGAAAAATTCTCCGGATGGCTGGTAAAAGAAGGTTTCGAAGATGTAGCACAGCTGCATGGCGGGATTGTCACATATGGAAAAGACCCGGAAGTACAAGGAGAACTATGGGACGGAAAATGCTACGTATTCGATGAACGCATTTCTGTACTAGTCAATCAGAAAGAACACGTTGTAGTCGGCGTCGACTATTTTGATGGCGAACCTTGTGAACGGTATGTTAATTGTGCAAACCCAGAATGTAATAAACAAATTCTCTGCTCAGAAGAGAATGAGCATAAATATCTTCGGGGCTGCACCCACGAGTGCCGTGTCAGCCCACGGAACATGTATGTAAAAGAACACGACCTCTCTGAAGAGGAAGTGGAGCATCGTCTCAATCAGATTGATGAAACATTGAAACAAGAAGCATAATGAATGTTAAGAAGACAGCCTTTAGGGCTGTCTTTTTTCATCTCTCTTTAAGGCAATATTTTGACAATGATCAAGCCTATTGCTATCCTTTCCATAAGAGGAGGGTCAAACTTTGAGTATCTATGATTTTTCAGCGACAACTATTGAGGGAGAAGAGAAATCACTGGAAGTATATAAAGGCAAGGTGCTTCTGATTGTCAATACTGCAAGCAAATGCGGGTTTACCCCGCAGTTTGAAGCATTGCAAAGTCTCTACGAGGAATATAAAGATCAAGGGTTTGAAATTCTTGGGTTTCCGAGCAATCAATTCAAAGAGCAAGACCCAGGAACCGATGAGGAAATCGCCGAGTTTTGCCAGAAAAATTATGGGGTGACCTTCCAGATGTTCAGTAAAGTGGATGTCAAAGGAGAGAATGCCCACCCTCTGTTCAATTACCTCACCAACCAGAAAAAGGGAATAATGACTAATCAGATCAAATGGAACTTTACTAAATTCCTGATTAACAGACAGGGGGAGGTCATTGAGCGCTATGCTCCCCAGGCCAAACCGGAAAGCCTCCGCAAAGATATTGTGGAAGCACTCCAGAAATAGACAAAAATGGACGCATTAAACATGCGTCCATTTTTGTATTAATATGCTTTTGCCCAGTATACTAGTTCTTTTGCTTCTTTCCCACAGCATACACAGGTATCAGATACTTTTTCCTGTTCAAATGGTATGCATCGTGAAGTGGCTGTTGTCTCCTCTTTGATTTTCTCTTCACAGGCTGTATCCCCACACCACATAGCTTTGAGGAAGCCTGGGTTTTCCTCTAATTTCTGTGCAAATTCTTTCATGTCCTTAGCAACACTTGTCTTCTGATCTCGATGGGCCAATGCCTTCTCAAACAGATTTTCCTGAATCTCATCAAGCAAGGCCGGAAGCCGGGTCTCGAGGTTCTCAAGGGGAACGAATTCCTTTTCACCTGTATCCCGACGGACAAGCACCACCTGTCCTTTCTCGATATCCTTTGGCCCCATCTCAATCCGGACAGGTATCCCTTTCATTTCATATTCATTGAATTTCCATCCTGGCATCTTATCACTGCCATCAATATCCACACGTGCGAGGTGCTTCAGTCTGTCGCGCAGATCATAAGCCTTGTCGAGCACCCCTTCTTTATGCTGGGCGATCGGTACAATCATCGCCTGTGTTGGCGCAATCCTTGGAGGGATGACCAAGCCGCGGTTGTCACCGTGGACCATAATCAGGGCACCAATCAACCGTGTGGTAATTCCCCAGGACGTCTGGTGCACATGCTGTTGCTCTCCATTTTCATCGAGATAGGAAATATCAAAAGCCTCGGCAAATCCCGAACCGAAATGATGGGAAGTACCCGATTGCAGAGCTTTCCCGTCATGCATGAGACTTTCAATTGTCAGTGTATATTTTGCACCTGCAAATTTTTCCTTTTCGGTTTTCTTTCCTTTTAAAACAGGGATTGCCAGATAGTTTTCCACAACATCTGCATAGACTTCCAGCATTCTGTTGGCTTCTTGCTCTGCATCTTCATACGTAGCATGGGCCGTATGTCCTTCTTGCCATAAAAACTCCAGGGAGCGGAGGAATGGCCGAGTGGTCTTTTCCCAGCGTACTACATTGCTCCACTGGTTATACAGCATTGGCAGGTCGCGATAAGAATGGATGTTTTTCGAGTAGTATTCACAGAACAGCGCCTCTGAGGTAGGACGGACGACCAACCGCTCACTCAACTCTTCCTCTCCCCCATGGGTTACCCAGGCAACCTCTGGAGCGAAACCTTCCACATGGTCTTTCTCTTTCTGCAGAAGGCCTTCAGGGATAAACAATGGGAAGGAGACATTGGAGTGTCCTGTCTCTTTAATCTGCCTGTCCAGTTCATCACGGATATTCTCCCAAATAGCAAAGCCATCCGGCTTAATGATCATTGTTCCCCTTACCGGGCCATAATCGACCAGGTCAGCCTGCTTGACTACATCGGTATACCATTGTGCGAAATCATCTTCCATGGCAGTAATTTTTTCAACAAACTGCTTATTCTTCTTACCCACACTCAACACCTCTTATCTCAGAATATGTATGTTTCTGGGAAATGCCGGTGTCCCGGCAGTCCCTGAAGCTTAAGAAAGTACAAAAAAATCCTCCATCCGTAAAGGGACCGAGGTTTGGTGGTACCACCCTTGTTTGCAGAATCATTAAATAACCCTGCACACTCTAATGGATAACGGACATGAACCGCGCACGCCTTGCAGCAGCATCCTGCCTGTCCGGCGGCGAACTTAGAGGCAGGTTCCGATAAGGCCTTCAGGAATTCGCAGCAACCATTCCCTCTCTTAAAAAGACCATCCTATCATACTAGTCCTCATCAACGTTTCCTTTATATTTCTTAATATATATTTATGTATACACAAAGTCAAGGTCTATCGGCCCAGGCACCTTTATATAGGGCAAGCAATCCGCACTAACATAAGCATAGCCTTTCATAAAAAAACCGGGCACGGGCCCCCTTTATTATCTCCATCACCATTACTTGCCCCCCTTTCGTAACTATTAATCCAACCTTACAGTTTCCACTTGAATGGCAGGTCCAGGACCATACTTGCGTACTGCCGCGTGATAGGTCGGGCCTACCACATCCGTATACGAAAAGCTATGTTCAATCGCTGCCGTCACAAACTCCTTCGCCGACCGTACAGCCTCTTTGACTGATTTCCCTTTAGCCATATAAGCGGCAACTGCAGCAGAATAGGTACAGCCGGCTCCGCTTGTATTTACCGTGTCAATCCTCGGTGCTGTCAATGTCGTAAGATCTTCTCCATCATACAGTACGTCGATAGCCGGCCCTTTCAGTCTACCGCCTTTTATTAGAACACTCGGCGCCCCGAGGGCATGTAAATCAACAGCAGCCTGCTTAAGTTCATCCACGGTATCCAATTTTCTTCCCCCCAGTAATAAAGAAGCTTCCGGAACATTAGGCGTTATGATTTTTGCACAAGGTATTAACCTGTCCACCAGCGCATCTATTGCATCATCCTTCAGCAGCTTGGAATCCATCTTTCCAATCATGACGGGATCGACAACGACCGATGTAATATCGTATTCCTCGATCAAACGGGCGGTTAACTTAATGACTTCTTTGGTAAACAGCATACCGGTTTTTAAGGCATCTGCACCTACTTGGCGCATCAATGTTGCAAACTGCGCTTCAATCGCTTCGATGGTCTGCACGTGAACATTCCTGCCTGTTGACGGATGTTTGCCTACAATTGCACTGATCACACTCATTCCGTATACATCCAATTCCTGGAAAGTCTTTAAGTCGGCCTGGATTCCGGCACTTCCGCCGGCAGCCGACCCTGCTATCGTTACGACCCTTGGAGGATATTCCAACTTAGCACACCTTCTTCCTTCTCTTTTGTTAAAACCAAATGACAATAAAAAACCAGACAATCATAATGAATTGAAGGATGATCTTGGCAAAAGCACCGCCCAAAAATCCCAGCAAAGATCCAATGGAAGCACGTACAGCTTCCGAGGCAGTTCTTCTTTGGACCAACTCAATGGCCAATACAGCTATAAATGGGACGATAATAATCCCGAAAGGAGGATAAATAAATGAGCCGATAATCACTGCGACCGCAGCGGCGTGCTCTCCCATTTTACTGCCTCCAAACCTTCTTACAAAGTAGCTGTTGGCGATGATGTCCGCTCCGATGAGAATAACGGTAAAGACAATCATGACCAGCCAAAAGAACGTTGTCAGCTCAGCGGAATTCAATACAAAGTGATACAACAGGAACCCCGCCCAAATAACTAGTACTGACGGAATTATAGGGAAAACGATCCCTGCAAAAGCAGCAATGAACAACACAATAATGAGGACCCATATAATGAAATCCAGCATGGTTTACCTCCCATCAATAAAGTTTACCCGGTTCTAATCTCACTTTCCCCACCTATCAGAAGGATATCACAACTTCTATACATTCCGGATGGATTCGTACTCAATAACCCTGCTGCTGATCCGTTCCAGCAAGGGGCCATCATGGCTGATAGCAAGTATACCGATGCTCTGCTCATTAGCATGATTCAGTACCGCATCCCATATGCTGGCCTGTGTGTAAGCATCCAGCATGGTAGTCATCTCATCTGCAATGATATATTTCACGGATGGGTGGAAGGCCCGGGCCAGACAAATTCTTTGCAATTCACCACCAGAAAGTTCGCTAGGGTACCGTTCCAGCCATTCCGGACGGATTCCAAGGGTTCGCATAATTTCCGGATTAGTGATCCCTGCTTCCTTCCAGACTTTTTTCAGCTTCCAACGAGGGTTTACCGCCCGTTCAGGGTGCTGCCAAATAAGCTGGACGGGATGTACCTTGCTCACTCCTTTTGATTGGCCTTCTATTTTCACCTTCCCTTCGAGCGGGTTCCTGTAACCGGCCAGAACCTGAGCCAGGGTGGTTTTGCCCGATCCGCTGATCCCATATAACCCGACCACTTCACCTCTTTTTATGGCCATGTCCAGGTTTTTAAACAGATAGCTCCCTCGCTCATAGCGGTACGCTATACCATCAGCTTTCAGTTCCCCTTTGCCTCGGTCTTGGTAGCCAATACGCTGGGGAATGGCCGTAAAGTCGTTTTGAGGCAAAGCTTTCCAAAGTCTCCGGGTATAAGCCTCCTTTAATTTTTTCCCATCTCCTGAAAAAGCAGATGAATCTGCGGTTTCGATGGTCCGCCCTTCATCCATGATCACCAACTTATCAGCTATCTTTATGGCTGTAGAGATGTCATGTGTAATGAACATGATGCCTGTGCCTCTGCCTGCCAAATCCCTAATATGCCCGATTGTTTCCTCGAGAACTGTTGGGTCCAAGCCGGGGGTTGGCTCGTCTGCGATAATCAGTTCAGGATCTGATTCGAGGGCGGTCGCTGTCAGCACTCTTCTAGCCATACCCCCGGACAATTCAAAGGGATAACGTCCTGCTATTTCTTCGGTGATCCCCACTTTTCCCCAGGGTTGCACCGGTCTGCTCCCAGTATTCCTTTTTACCTGCTTTCCAGCCTTGATCAGCGGATTTAGGGACTGGACGGATTGAGGGATTAAGGCAATTTCATTCCCCCGCAGTGCCTTTTGCCTATCAGCCGTCAGCATCTCTCCTTTAAAAAACAGCTCCCCTTCCGGCCGGGCATTAGAAGGCAGGATACCTAGGATAGCATCCGCCAAAAGGCTTTTCCCCGATCCACTGGCACCGATTACCGCAACTATTTCTCCTTTGCGAATGGATAAATCCAGCTTATTGACCACTTGGACATATTGCTCCTCCCAAGCTTTTTTGTATTGTAAAAAGGATAGCCTGAAATCCTTCACTTCCAAAAGCAAGGGATCTTCAGCTCTATTCATAGCGTCACCTCTATTACTTCCATTGTTTTATGATCCCTTTTGGCCATAGAAAGGATCCATCCATCTTCGGATATTTCTGCCCAACGCTTCAAATGCAGTGGCCATCAGCAACAGGGAAAGCCCCGGGAAGAAAGCGAGCCACCACATGCCCATAGATAGATATTGCATGGACTCTGATAGAATCACCCCAATGGCAGGCTGCTCTTCTGGCAGGCCGAACCCGAGAAATGTGATAGCGGCCTCGTGCAGAACAGCATGGGGAAATAGCAATATAAAGCCGATAAACAGTTGGGGAAGCAAGTGGGGAAGATAATGGTGAACAGCGATCCACCACCCCGGTTTCCCCATTCTCCTGGAGATCTGGGTATATTCTGTATGCTTCACCTGCATGATTTCCGCCCGGAGTACACGTGCAAGGGAAGGCCAGTGAGTAAGTGCAAGTCCGACGGTTACACCGATAAACCCGCCGCCAAAAGCAAAAGAAATCAGTAATAGCAATACAATATGGGGCACACTTAGGAACAGATCAATGAGAAATGTCACCATGCGGTCCATCCAACTGTTCCAAACTGCTGCCACGCTTAGGACAAAAGCGATCAGGGAGCTGGTGAAGGCTGCGATGACCCCCACCCACAGACTCAGCGACAATCCCTTGACCGTTCGGGCAAACATATCACGGCCAAGCCAATCAGTGCCAAACAGATGCATTAATGAAGGAGCCTGATTTCTGGCATCTAAATCCACACCTAGCCTTTCACTGCCTGTCCATGTGCCGGCAGCCGCAATACCAGCAAGAAGTAGCAAAGAGAGCAGCATGACTGCTGCAGAACGTTTCCGTTTATTTAAAAAATGGCTCATCGTTCTATCCCCCCTTTTCTTATCCGGGGATCAACCACACGATAAAGTCCGTCCGCCATCATATTCCCCATATAAACAAAGATGGTGCTTGCCAGCACAACCCCCAGCAGGAGGGGCACATCCCCACCGAGACCGGCCTGGACAACCGCCTGTCCTAGACCGGGATACGAAAACACTTGTTCAGCTAAAACCGCCCCGCCGAACAGCTCTCCGAAAGATGCAAAATGCAACGAAACAGCTGGCAGAAGGATATTACGCAGACCATGCCGTCTTACCAGCTGGATTCCACGTTCCCCTCTTGCCATGGCAAACCGGATATAATCGGTGTGCATCACTTCTATAAGCTTCTGTCTTGTATGCAGGGCAACCCCGCTGACACCAATGACACTTAATGTCAAAGCAGGGAGAAATAAATGCTGTACCCTTTCAAGCAAAGTGACATCCTCTGCCAGAATGCCGGCCGGTGTACCCAACCCCACAGGGAACCACCCGAGCCAGACGGAAAACATCATTAATAACAGCAGTCCGAGCCAAAATGAAGGAGTAGATGCCAACATAAGACAATACCATTTAATCAGCCGGTCTGCCCATGACCCTTCCTTCATCCCCGCAACTATACCCAGCAGAAAGCCAAAAAGGCCTGAGAAAACCCAGGCCACCCCCATAAGTGCCAGTGAGGCAAGGAACCTCTCGGCGATCACTTCTGCTACGGGGCTCCGATAAATCAGGGATGTTCCCATATCCCCGTTAAGCATAGCCTTTGCCCATTTCAGATACTGCTGTACAGGTGGTTCATCCATCCCCCAGTAAGCAGCAATATTCTCCCGCTGTTCCGGACTGACTCGTGTCATTTCTGCTCCAATATAGGATTGAACAGGGTCAACCGGAGAATTACTCACAAGCGTGAATGCTAAAATACTGGCAGCCAGAAGCAGCAGGACAAGCTTCAACAGCCTTCCCACAAAAAATTTTAGAATGAAACCCACTTCTATTGCCGCCTTTCTATACTAGAATTATTCCTTCCAATGCCATTGCTCAATAAAGTCTGTAATTGGCCATCCATGGCCATGCGGCTGTATTTTCTGTTCGCCGATTTGCAGATTCTCATGGACATAATATAGATGTTCCAGGTTGACAAGCCATGCCCAAGGAGCATCTCCCTGGATTGCAGTCCCTGTTTCACCATCCCACTGTGCTTTCTGCCAGTACTCATTGGCCTCCTCCATCGAGCCTGCTGATAGGGCCTTATCTAAGTACATATCGACCGTTGGATTGGAGTAGTAATTGGCGTTATAATATCCCATGCCCTTTGTGTCACTGCTGAACAGATTATATAATTCCAATGGGTCGTGACTGCCCCACCCCATCATGACCGGATGGGAATGCATCAGCCTTTCCAATTCGCTCCAGCTTTTGCCCTCTGTCTCCACATCAATCCCCAGAGGAGCAATCATGTCAGCAAAAGCAATAGACAGGGACTGGCGGATCTGATCACCACTCGGGTACAGAAGAGTAAAGGAAGCTTCCTGCTCTCCTTTCACTCTCACGCCCTGCTCATTCTCCTTCCATCCTGCATCCGCCAACATCCGCTTTGCTTCCTCCATCCGGCCATCTTTTATCACCGTCTCGGGGTTCCACCATGGCAGCCCATCTGCAGCTGAGTATGCTGGAGTGCCATACCCTTCAAGCACACCATCCACAAGGGCTTGTCGGTCTATAGCTATATTTATCGCTTTCCGAATGGCTGCATCAGCAGTGACATCATTGCCCACTGGCAATCCATTCTCATTCTGCTCCCCTTCCGGCACATAGGGAAACATGATCCCGCGGTTGTCCACACTTTCGAGCTGGACCAGTCTCATGCCGTCTATTTCCCCGCCAGTGTAGGCCGGGGGTACAGCAGCTATATCCACATTACCTGCTTTTGCTGCAGCAAGAGCTGCATCTTCTGATAGAAAAAGGAAAGTCAGCTTGGTGAACTCTGGCCTCTCTCCATAATAATGGGGATTGGCCGTCACAATAATTTGCTGCCCCTTATCCCACTGTTCCAGCTGAAATGGACCGGAACCAATCGGCTGTTCATTATAGTTGTCATCATATGCATGTTCAGGCACCACTCCCGTTGTAACCAGCAGATAGATGAAGGTGGATTGGGCTTCATATAATTTAAATTCCACTGTAAACTCATCTAATGCTTTCACTTCCTCCAAGTTGCCGAGATCTATCACAGACCCGCTCTCTTTAGCAGTCTCGAAAGTGAACACGACATCCTCTGCAGTTAATGGCTCACCGTCGGAAAAAACAGCATCTCTCCTTAAACCAACTGTCCATGTCCGCCCATCCTTACTAACTTCATAGTTTTCCGCTAAATCAAGTTCTATATTGAAATCCTTATCATACTTCAGCAGAGTGCTCTGGAAAAGCGGGGAACCGTAACGTCCCCATCCAGTAGTAGGATCAAACCCTTCTTCTGGTTCTCCGCCAATGGCAAGGACAAGCTCATCCTTCGACTTTTCTTCCGAATTTCCTGCCTCTTGACCAGAGCAAGCTGTAATCAGGAATAATAGAATTATCGCAAACAGAAATCGTAAATGATTCATAGTTCTCTCCCCTCATTCATGATTTTTATTTTATAGTTT
Organism: Virgibacillus sediminis; assembly: GCF_042643265.1. Classification (NCBI taxonomy): domain Bacteria; kingdom Bacillati; phylum Bacillota; class Bacilli; order Caryophanales; family Bacillaceae; genus Virgibacillus; species Virgibacillus sediminis. Next base: position 61,302 of record NZ_JBHRRZ010000010.1, read on the forward strand.
ATTATAGCCGAACGCAACTTGGTGGACGACGCCCTTTGGCCAAGGAAACTCCATCTGGGGAAAGATACTAAATGCCCGGTTAGCGACTATGGGCTGTGTCAGTACATAGACCGTAGGGCGGAAGATCGGCCAAAAGTGGTTTATCAAAAACAAAGCCCGGCTAACCAAAATCTCCACCCAAAAAAAAGACCACCATCCGGAGATGATGATGATCTTGATTATTCCTTCTATTATTTTTCTGCAAGGTCCTTGTTGATCTGTTCAAACATATTATCATTCAGTTTATATCCGTACTTAAAGATAAGGAAGCAGATGATACAGGAAATTGCCGGTATCAGAATCATCATGACTTCGATCCCTGTAAGTGTGTCACTGGTCTGCGTAGCGTTCGGGACATAACCGATAAGGGAAAGCCCGATACCGCCGACAAATCCGGCAACAGCTTGCGACAACTTCCTCATGAAGCTGTACAGCGAATAAGTGGTGCCTTCCTGCCTGAATCCGGTTTTCCACTCTCCGTAGTCGATAACATCTGATATAAAAGCCCATACGAGCATGTTTGGAATATTGATCCCCAGCATACCCAGCCACAGAAGCGGCAGTACAGTATACGGCGTCGATGGAAGGATGAATAACAGCCCTAATGATCCTGCGCCTAATAGGAATCCAGCTAGTGTCAGTGTCTTCTTCCCCAGTTTCTTTGTCAATTTTGGAATAAAGACTACCAGCAGTACGACCGAAACAATATTCAGCATGTTATAGACCGAGAACAGAAAAGGATTGTCCAGATTATAGGTGAAAAAATACAATCCGACCGATTGATTGATCAGCATGGCCATCAGGATGAAAAAGGACATGAAGGAAAGGGAAAGGAATGGTCCATTCTTTAAAGTCCTGGTCACCATCTTGAAACTCAACTTCTCCGGTGTTGCTGATTGAACCGGCATAATTCTCTCTCTCGTGTTTCTATAAGTTAAATAATAAAGGGTCAAGGCAATCACACCGAAAATGGCTACAACTGCTGGATAGCCAATCTTATCGGAGGGAAACAATGCCACCAATGGAACTACAAGAATCCCAATAGAGAACATGCCAATTTGACTTCCCAACCCACGGAAAGATGCCAAGGATGAGCGCTCTACAGGGTCCCTGGTTATGACGGATGCCAAGGAACCATACGGAATATTAACCGCTGTATATGCCATTCCGAACAGAATATAGGTAACATAGGCATATATCAGTTTCCCGGAGTCTGACAAGTCTGGCGTAATGAACAAGAGGACCGCCATGATCACAACCGGAATACCGGCCCATTTCATATAAGGGCGAAAGCGGCCATCTGGATGATTATTGCCGAACCGGTCAATGATCGAGCCCATAAGTGGGTCGTTAATAGCATCCCAGATTCTTGCGACCAAAAACAATGTACCTACAGCCGCTGCAGAAATACCAAAAACATCGGTATAAAAGACAAGAAGGTAAGTAGTGACCATGGAAAATGTCAAGTTGTTCGCCGTATCTCCCAGGCCATAAGAAAACTTCTCTTTAAGAGTGACTTTGTTGTTTTCTGTTGTCTGTTGAACAGACTCTTCAGGCTGATGTATCTTTTCCATATTTAAAACCTCCGTAAACTTCTTGCAATCGTTTCCACGATTCGATTATAATAGATTTATATCATTTTTATAAGGACTTTTATATCATTTAAAGGACAAATATAGCGTTTCCATGAAACGCTTTCTATACAGGGGGTATTAGTGGGATGAAACATTCTCAACTTATTTCTGCAGCAATGAAGATACATCATGTTACGAATCTAAACATATATATCCTTAATCAAAAAGGGGACTTCCTCTTCCATCATGAGGATATAGCGATACCTCCCTTCATGCCGGGGTATCAACAATCTGATGTATTGGACTTCATCAAACAGATAGACGAAACGAAAGAGCAGCTCTATTACTATACGAACGATTGGGGATTGAGCTATCTGGGCCACTATTTTACGAGCGAGGGGTATTCTGTCATCCTAGGGCCTTTCCTTAATACCACACCAAACTTTTTCAACCTTTCGAGAGAATTCAATTTAAGCAGCCATGAAAGCGAAGAACTGCGATCCGTATGCAACCAGCTGCAAGTACTCAATATAGACAAGGAAAATAGTTATGGAAGCATCCTCCGCCAGTTCGAAAGATACACCGAGGAAACGCCTCCTGTTCGTCTTCATGCAAAAAACTATCACCAATATCACACAAAGACAGACATTTCCGAATTAAATGAAGAGGCGGAGCTGATTAAACTCCGTTATAAATTGGAAGGGGAATTTATGTACGCTGTGGAGCAAGGTGATAAAGAAAAAGCAAAGAAGCTGATAAATTCCAATAATATGCTTTTTTCCTTTTCTGATCGGTTTCCGAACCAGCCGCAGCGGAGGGTCCGAAATCTGGCAATTGTCCTGAATACATTGCTTCGGACCGCAGCAGCCAAAAGTCACGTACCACCGGTTCTTATCCACCGCCTATCAGAAAATTATGCTTTTGAAATTGAGTATACCAACCAATTATCCAAGTTGTACGAGCTGTATGATGAAATGATTGAGGAGTATTCCAACCTCATCATGTCCAGCTCGTTAGGCAAATATTCTAAAGTCACGCAGCGGGCTGTTGAATATTTGGTCAGCTTCTATGACAAGCAGATTGATAAAAACGAGCTTGCGGAGATCTGTTTTACCCATCCGAGCCATCTTTCCCGCAAATTCAAGCAGGAAACGAATATGACCATCACCGGATACCAACAGATGCTTCGGGTTAAAAAAGCGAAGTATTTGCTGAAAAATGAAAGCATTTCCATCGAAGAAATTGCCTGGCTGGTAGGATACGAGGATGCCTCCTATTTTACAAGGGTTTTCAAAAGAGAGACTGGTTACACGCCGTCTAAATATAAGGATATGTAGAGAAAAAGAGGCTGGGACCAAAGTGTTTTATTCTGTGATCAATCATAACTTTGTCTAGTGGATATAAACCGTTCCGGAACTACACTTCGCTTTTCCGCGGGTGGCTGGTGAGCCTCCTCGTGCTAATGCACTTCGGTGTCTCTCCTAAGCCTATCCTCCCGCAGGAGTCTACGTGTATTTCCTCCACTAGGTTAGATTATTGTTCGCCTATAGAGTTAAACGTTTAGATATGTCTCAACCTCTTTTGGATCCGTTGCCTATCCCCGAACTGCATAGCCCTGTGAATGGGGGGCATTCTTCAAAAGTTGATGAGGTATCACGTTCCGAAATGGAGATAATTGGTGGTACCCAATACTAAAATTTTATAGTTCTTTACCAGAAAAAGAGGCTGCTCATAGGGAGCAGCCTCTGTTAAATTATACAATTTCCGGAAGATCTTCCTCTTTCTCTGTATTCAGCGTTTGCTTTTTCTTTGCAATCTCTGTTTGGATTTCATCCATCTTGCCGCTGTCCAAATCATAGAACTTCATAGCAATAACAGAAATCAGCCAGCCAGCAATAGGAACACCGAACACGAGAACCAACGTCATAATCAATAAAGGAGTGGTCAATGTTTCACCAAGCTGCGGAAATTCATTTTGATAGCCGATGAATGCAACAAGGAATCCAACTAGAGCCGGTGCAAGGGAAGACACCATCTTATCGATGAAGGAAAAGATCGTTCCCATCATCCCAGGTACAAAGCGTCCGGTTTTATACGTTTCATAATCGGATACATCTGCAATCATCGGAATAACGATAGATGGGGTCAGTGTTGCAACACCCATACCAATACTATACAGCAACAGGAATAATATAGTAGTCACTCCCAGGTTGCTTAGAGACACTGTTGCAGGGTCGATAGCCAGGAAGAATGGGACAAGAATTCCAAAGGATATGATGCCTAACCAGGAGGCTTTTACCAGTGTGCTTTTCATTCCGCGTTTTCGTGCATAATTCACACCAAGAAATGTTATGATCAGGCCTGGAATGATAGTAATCATGGAAATGGTCCCACTGAGCGCGTAATCCCCGAGCATTATTCCGAAGAACATGACGGTGACTGGAGCCTGCCTCATCACGGAAGATGCCAGCTTATCAGAGGAAGCGGATATGATCAGCATCTGAAGCGGACGGTTTCCTTTCAGAATCGGCCAGTAATCGCGGAATCTTGTGTTGACTGTCTGACTTGCAAGCCCAAAGAATTCTTTCCGGTCTTTCTGCCAAAGTGCTATTACCGCCAAAGCTGTAAATACACCTGCGGAAATCATCACAATGGTATTTAGCTCTGCAAAGAGTCCGAGCGTAAAATCTCCATGCTTTGCAATCAAATAGGAAGCTACGTAAATCTGTCCGCCTGTAAATATAACAATATTATAAGCTGAATCAAAAATGGAGAAGAGCGGACGCTGCTTCGGATCATTTGTCAGGACCGTCTGTGCCGCTTTTGTAACAGCTGTCTGCATCGTGTATCCAATAATATAGATTGCATAAATTCCAATGAAGAAAATCATCTGGAAGGATTCTGGCAACTGATGGGTGACATTATACATGACAAGGATCGATCCAGCCAGAATCAGATTGCCAATGATCATTATTGGCCGGAATTTGCCGAATTTAGATTCGGTCTTATCAATGATAAAACCAATGATCGGGTCGGTGAAACCATCGAACACCCGCATGAAGGTTAGGATGGTACTGACGATTACTACCGTTAAGCCGGCAACACCTGTTGCATAGTAAGATACAAACATTAGGGCGAACATATATAAATTGGTTGCCGTGTTGTTTAATGCAAATAATCCAATCTGCCAGATTTTTGCCGAGTGATATTTGTTACCGCTGCCCATGGTTAATGTATTCATTATGAATGACCCCCTCGTTTATTAAAACGCTTTCAATTTATCTATTATTTTAGCTGCTTAATATCCTGTCATCTGCCCAACTCATGCCCTTCCTTCCCCCCCCCTCTTAAGCAGTTCAGTTATTTTGTTCTCTAAACAAACTAACTAGGTTAATATGATTATATATGTAAGCGCTTCATTAGGCAAGCTTTTTTTTAATCAATATCAAACTTTTTTTACTCTTCATTATTGGGAATTAAAAACCTCCCACCCAGAATATCTGGTGTGGGAGAATCTCTATAACTATTCAGATAGCTCTACTGCTTTCTGTTGCTCGATGGATGTAAAACAAGCATCCATTACACGCATATTTCCAATGGTTTTCTCCAGCGTATGGGCTGGTTTTGCTGCATGAAGTACTGCATGGGAGAAATGCTCCACTTCTTGCCTATATTGATCCGCATTTATTGTCTCCGTTCTGCTAATCGTGGACTTTTCTACAATTACAAGTCCGTCACCGCCATTCCAATCCGGACGGAAAGCCCTTGGTACCGATATTCTACCTTCTGTACCGATCACTTCATATTCGGCACGCTTTGCCATGTCGAAGCCAGCATCAAACATACCGCGGACCCCGTTTGCAAATCGGAGTTGCCCAGCTATATTAGTATCCACCCCATATTCCGGGTCCATCTCTGCATAGGCTTGCACCAGCTCAGGTTCAGCCTGGAGGATATTCCTCATTGCATGGATTGTGTAGCATCCTACATCATACAAGCTTCCCCCACCTTTTTCCCTGCTCATTTTAATACTGTTTTCTTTTTCACCCAAGTAGAAAGAGAAACCGGAGCGCATAAACCGGACCTCGCCTATTTCCCCGCTTTTGATAATCTCTTTTACTCTCTCATGCTGGGGGTGAAAATAATACATATAGGCTTCCATGAATAAAACATGGTTTTCTTCACATGCCGCCCTTATTTCCTCAGCCTCTTTGGCATTAAGAGCAGCGGGTTTTTCGCAAAGAATATGCTTTCCTTTTTCGGCTGCTCGAATAGCCCATTTTTTATGTAGATGGTTCGGGAGTGGTATATATACGGCTTCTATTTCCTGATCATCCAGCAACTCTTCATATTTGCTGTAGACCTTCTCGATTTGGAATTGGCCTGCGATTTCATCTGCCTTCCCTTTAGAACTTTGAGTAGCAATCGCTGTCACTTCTGCATTGCTTGCACGGCTAAATGCCGGCAGCAGCTCTTTTTGGGCAATTTTAGCCGTACTGAGAATCCCCCACTTTACTTGTTGCATTATGTTTCTCCTCCTCCATTTCATAAGCTAGATTTTATATATATACCAGTTTAACACTGTTGTTCACAAATAATAAAAGAGGCCCATACCTTTCTCCAGAAAGTTATGGGCCTGCTAATTGATTAACATCTATTCTCCCAGAATCTCTGGCAGGAACAAAGTGAGATCAGGTACAAAAGCTACAATTAATAACATGATCAGCATGACTGCGTAAAAAGGGATCAGCCCCTTGCTGAGACAGCTTATTTAATGGAAACAATCCAGCCAGGATCCAGCCCCTTTCATGTCTTGTTAAAGGGAGTTGGTCTCCATGTTTAGCCAAACCTGTTCATATACTTTTTTCAAGGGGATACCTTCCCTCACGGCGATGGCCTTGCAGTCCTCAAATTCCGGTGAACGCTGGAATATTTCCCCATGGTTGATTCCCAGCTTCACCATCACAGGACCCCAGTCCGTCTCTACCTCTACAAAAGACCTTTCCATCCGGTGTACCGTCAATGGATAATAACGGATGCCCAGAGTGGTGGTCTCTTTCAACAATATTTCCTTCATCTTTTCCAAGTCACTGCTCGAACAAAGAAGCTGCAACAGAACTCCCGGGCGGTTCTTTTTCATATAAATCGGTGTGTAAAAAACATCATTGGCACCTGCTTCGAACAATGTGTCCATCACATAGCCGAGCCATTCGCCGGAAATATCATCAAGATTGATTTCCACTTTCATCATTTCCGGGTCTATGTGTTCATTATTTGGTGGATGCTTTCTCTCCATTCGTTAATCCTCTGCCTTTTCCGATCCTGCCATCCGGTCTATCATGACAGCATTATAAGCACCGCCAAAGCCGTTATCAATATTAACGACACTGACCCCAGAGGCACAGGAGTTCAGCATTGCCAGTAAAGCAGATAGCCCTTGAAAATTTGCTCCATAACCGATACTGGTTGGCACCGCAATTACCGGGCGGGATACAAGACCGCCCACTACGCTCGGCAATGCACCTTCCATGCCCGCAACCACAACAGAAACCGTAGCATTCCGAATTTCCTCGGCATTATCCAGCAAGCGATGGATTCCTGCAACCCCAACGTCATAAATCCGGCGAACTTCACTCCCAAGGAATTCAGCGGTAGCAGCAGCTTCCTCTGCAACACGCAAATCAGAAGTTCCTGCACATACAATGGCAATATAACCTGAAGATTTTTCAGGCAACTGCTGCTCCTTTTTCCAAAAGAGAATATGAGCCGTTTCATTATAAATGAAATCCGGCTGATACTTCAGGATTTCTTTGGCTTTTTCCTTTGTTACCCTTGTAGCCAGCACGTCATCCCCTTTGGACTTGATGGCCTCCATGATGGAAACGATTTGAGCAGCAGTTTTTCCTTCACCGAAGATGATTTCCGGAAATCCCTGGCGGACCTTTCGATTATGGTCCACTTTGGCAAATCCCAAATTTTCATAGGAGGCCAATCTTTCTTTGGCTTCCTCTACACTTAAATGCCCTGCCTGCACTTGCTTTAATATTTCTTCCATGATTCTTCCTCACCTTTTAAATACCCCATGACAAACCTGCCTGCCATGGGGTTATTTTTATACGAAGTGGATGGCTACATCCTCAGCAATCTTCTCATATTTCTCATATATTTTCATGTATTTTTGATGATTCTCCATATTTGGCTCTACAGCCTTTTCAGATGGGAGGTTTTCCTTAATGGCCTCAAATGATTCCACTCTTCCGACACCGACCAAAGCAGTCCACGCCGCACCCCATGCAGCATTATGATGAGTGTCTGACAGATAAATTTCTTGCCCGAAAACATCTGCCATGATCTGTACCCATAACGACGATTTGGTCAATCCTCCGTTTACGCTGATCTTTTTCGGCTCCCCGGCAATTTCCTCCAAGGACTTCCCTATCTGATAAATATTGAACGTAATCCCTTCCAAAACAGCTCTCACCAGCTGTTCTTTCCGGTGTCGTATATTCAAACCGTAAAAATTGCCCTTGGCATGTTGATTCCATAAAGGAGCCCTCTCTCCATTCACATACGGCAGAAAGATGATGCCGTCCGCTCCTGGACTCACGGTTTCAGCAAGAGAGGTCAACTCATCATGTGTTCCTTGGAAATCCAGCAAATCTTTCAGCCATTGCAGGGCAATACCGCCATTATTGGTCGGGCCTCCAATGATGGAAGTATCCTCGGTAAATGCATAAGTGAATGTCTCATGCTTCTCATTGACCTTCCCACCGCGGATGAACTGACGAATAGCGCCGCTTGTCCCTACAGACACATTCACCTCACCGGGAAGTATGGAGCCGTTTCCCAAATTGGCCAGCTGACCGTCGGCTGCCCCTATGACAAGGGGAGTAGTTGCCGGTATGCCTATTTCTTCTGCAATATGTTGATCCATTCCCCGGAGTACATAAGTTGGAGCAACGATTTGAGATAGTTGTTCTTTACGAATGCCCGCGACTTCGAGTGCCTCTTTATCCCAGGTATGACTTTCCAAATTGTACATGCCAGTGGCAGAGGCCATCGAATAATCTATTACACGCTCACCATACCATTTTTTCAGCAAATATTCTTTCATCGACATATAGCTGGCAGCCTGTTGATATCCATCAAACTCGTTCTCTTTCATCCACAGCAGTTTATTCAGTGGGGACATTGGATGGATAGGTGTTCCGGTTCGAGAGTAGATATCCATTCCCTTTGTATGCATCAGCTTTTCTGCCTGGGCGCTGCTTCGGCCATCCGACCAGATCAGCATATTGGAAAGCGGCCTATCATCCTCATCCAAACAGATCAAAGAATGCATGGCAGCAGAAATTCCGATGGAGACAAGCTCCCCTTCCTGGACTTCTGCCTCATCTGTCACTTCCTTTAACGCTTGCCGACATGAGGCTTCAATCTGGACCGGATCCTGTTCCGCCCAGCCCGGTTGTGGATGAAGCGTTTCAATCATTTGCTCCGCTTCAGCGATCAGGCTCCCGGCCATGTCAAACAAAACAGCCTTGACACTGGTGGTTCCTAGATCCAAACCTATTACTAATTCTCTTGCCATCACTACATCTTCCTTTTCCTACAAAATATTAGCACTTTCACCGGTGAGCCGAAGGTAGTCCACCTTCGTCCTTCTTATCATATCATGCTTCATCCGTATGAGAAGAAAAGGCTTTGGGTTCGTCACCAAAGCCTTCCTCTCCAATTCATTATATAGTCATTCCGCCAAAGCCACCGTCTACTCTTAACAGAGATCCTGTAACAAATCCGGATGCCTTGTCAGATGCAAGATAAACTGCTGCGCCTTTAAGTTCTTCCGGCTCACCGAAACGTTCCATCGGTGTATGTGCCATAATGGAATTGATCCTGCCTTCATCAAGGATTTTCCTGTTCTGTTCTGCCGGGAAAAATCCTGGAATGATAGCGTTGACCCTGATGCCGTGCGGAGCAAACTCTTTCGCAAGGTATTGTGTAACACTGTTCACACCCGCTTTGGAAGCTGAATATGTGAATACGCGTGATAATGGAGTTGTGGAGGAAACGGAAGAGATATTGATGATGCTTCCTTTCCGGCCCTGATCAATCATCCGCTTAGCAAACAATTGGATTGTGAAAACTAATCCTTTCAGGTTGACATCCATAATGTCATCCCACTCTTCCGGTTCGAGTTCCATGAATGGTGTACTGCTGTTCTTACCAGGAGCATTCAACAGAACATCCCAGCCGCCTGACCACTGTTCAATATCATCCGCAGCCTTTTCGATGGAAGAAAGGTCACTGACGTCCCCGACAAACGCCTTGGCTTCTCCTCCTGCTTCTTTGATCTGGCTTGCAACAGCTTCAGCCTTTTCCATGTTGCGGCCCACGATCGCGACTTTGGCACCATGCTCAGCCAATCCATGAGCCATGGACCCTCCAAGTGTGCTGTTGCCACCGATTGCGACTACTGTTTTCCCCGTTAAATCAAATAAATTTGCCATTGTTAATCCCCCTGTTTCTTATTTGAGGTTTCCCTCTTCATTGAATTCCATTTCCTTTGCCTCTGAGATTTTTTCCATACTGTCATGCTGTTCCACATGATCCAAAAGTGCCTCAGAAACTTCTATTTCACTGATTTCCAGCGTATTTTTAATACGCACCATTTTCACTTGGGTGAAATCAAGAATGTTACACGTTTTAATTGCTGCTTTGATAGCCTGTTCATCATTAGGCAAGGTTGTGGAAATATGGGTAGGCCCTACCACTGTTGATGTCAGTCCATTAGCGTATGTTGCCTCTCTATCCATTTTATCAACCAGGCGCTGGGTAGTGAAATCGGCAGTGCCGACGCCATTAGCATTCCCCTCTGTTTCCGGAGTAAGATCCAGTACTACCATTTTGGTGACATCCGGACCACCATATGCATATGGAGTTGGATACCTTCCCGTAATATTCGGATCCATTCCATCTCCGCTGATATTTTTTCCGATTTCATCGATGACAAGCACATCAATTTGCGGAACATGGATTTGTGGAAGCATCTCTTTGGCAAGCTTCTGCAGTTCTGTTTCCCGTTCCTCTACTTCTTCCGGAGTAAGCACTTCTATCTGGGTCACCTTGTCGAATGCATTCTCTACTGTGGCGACTGCAAATAGAATCGGCATTTTGGACATGGTCATCTTCGCCATCGCAGGAACATGTTCGGCCATATGTTTGAAACCTAGCTGATGGCAGGCTTCTGCACCTTTCTGCTTCCCTAAGCCGATACTGATCATTTTCATAATCCCGCTTTCCACTCTGCCGCGGAATGCAGTATGCGGCTTGACGCGGTTTATGACTACTATGCCATCTGCTTCCGAGGCAATCTTGTCCACGTAGACAGGAAGCCCGTTTTCAAGTTCCCCTACTTTAATAACCTCCATAGAGGACCGTATTTCTGCATTCACACTCTCTTCGCTTACACCCAGGTGCTCAAGTACCGCTTTCTGCCCTGGCCCTGTTGCACCGCCATGGCTTCCCATGCAGGGAACGATAAATGGTTTGGCACCCAAGTCCTGAAGAAACTTGACCGTTACTGCTGTAGTTTCCACGAGGCGGTCCATCCCCCTGCTTCCTACGGCAATGGCTATTTCCATTCCTGGTTTGACCGATTGTTTGATCTTATCGTTGTCCAGTTCTTCATTCAGTGCTGCAGTAAGATCATCCACCTGGGTCCGGTCGAATTCCTGCTTTACTTTTGCCATCTTCGGGAGCGGGATATCTTTTACTAGTTCCTGGAGAATTCCCATTTTCTTAACACTCCTTTGTCAACGAATAATATTATCTATATACGTTTTTTTATCCTCTAAATATAGTTCCCCTACTTCATTTTCTTAACACTATCAAAGCCGAAAAATTGGAAGCTTTTTGTAATCCCTTTCAAATACGGCACTAAAAAGAGACACCCGCCTAGTTTATGTATAGTATAATAATTTGTTTGTTTACCAAACAAATTATTATACCTCTAGATTATCATTCTCCTGTGGGTCGGTCAAGACCAAAGCGCATGTGCCCAGTTAGAGATTCACGCAACTTTCGTCCCGGGTTTAGCCTGCCCTTATCGTCTTTAGCCGGGGACGACTTCACTTACAGAGGGAGAAGGGCAGCCGGAACCTGGACGCGGGTATTTTTGCTGATCAACTATCCATACCCAAGTACAAGCAATTTAAGGAATGTGTTATCTCTCCCCAACCCGCCATGTTCCAAGTTTGGGCAACTCTTTCATGTCAGCCTATTCGTTCGAATCTTTCACTACTTCTCTCCACTGCAGATCCCCTCGCTCTAAGGAATGGACTAATAGCTCTGCCGTTCCCATGTTCGTAGCAAGCGGCACATTATACACATCACTTAACCGCATCAAGGCGGAGACATCCGGTTCATGCGGCTGGGCAGTCAAAGGATCGCGGAAAAACAGGACCATATCCATATTATTATCCGCAATTAATGCGCCGATCTGCTGATCCCCGCCAAGCGGGCCTGATTGGAACCGGTGAACGGAAAGGCCGGTATTTTGGGAGATTCTGAGGCCTGTTGTGCCAGTAGCGAATAATTCATGTTTCCGCAGTATATGTTCGTATGCTTGTGCAAAGTGAATGATATCTTGTTTCTTCTTATCGTGGGCAATTAATGCTATTTTCATCTTTTTTCCCCTTTCCGTAACTGTTTATTCTCCTAGGACGGCACGAAGCACATTTGGATGGTCTTTGAAGGTTTTGGTGCCTGCCCCGTATCCTATGTCTATTATTTTCATGGATGGCATCGGGCCGTACTCATCTGCCAATACCGCTGCAATAGCGGCACCTGTAGGCGTGGTGAGTTCTCCTTTAATATTACTGGAAGCGATCGGTACACCACGCAATATCTCCAATGTCGCAGGAGCAGGCACTGGATATATTCCATGGTCAATATGAATCTTTCCTCCGCCAACGGGAACTGGCGAACACTTAATAGTATCCGTTCCTAGCTGATGGATCAGGATCGCTGTTCCTACTATATCAATAATGGAATCCACTGCCCCCACTTCATGGAAATGCACCTTATCCAATGGCTGGCCATGTATTTTCCCTTCCGCTTCCCCGATTTTTGTGAAGATTTTCACCGCCGTATCCTTCACTTGTTCATCGAGATCAGAATCTCCAATCATCTTTACGATATCTTTATAGGTGCGATGATCATGTCCATGATGTTGATGATGGTGATGTATATGCTCCCCTTCATGGGAATGACTATGTTCGTGATGATGGTGGTGGTTCCCTTTTTCATGGGCATGGCTGTGCTCCTGATGATGATGATCATGCCCCACCTCTTGATGGGCATGATTGGTTTCAGCTTCTTGAAGGATAACATCAAACTTCGTACTGGTTATGCCATTTTTAACGACTTTGGACCATTTAAGTTCATATTCGTCTTCTATTTTAAGTTTTTTCAATTCTTCTTCCAAATGGGAAGCGTCTGCGCCAGCATCAACTAAAGCGCTGATCGTCATGTCCCCGCTGATGCCGGAGATGCAATCAAGATAAAGAATGCTCATCTTACAAACCCCTTTTTTCTTTTTTATACATGAAAAGCTACATTATTGACTCTGACAGGTTGCAAAATTGTAAACCTTTACATTATAATGTATAAGTGATGGAATATAAATCTATTTTTATTTGTTTACCAAACAAATTAAGGTGTAGACTAGTAAATAATACCACTGGGCTATGATGACGTCAAACTTGCAGGTCCAATTAAAGTTTAACACAGGATGAGGAGCGGTTGACAGTCAAATAAGGGGGAAGAAACATGTCTACTGGAGATGGGGCATACATTAAGAAGCTGAACAGGAGCATCATCCTGCAAAGAATTATAGAATATGGAATGATTTCACGTGCAGACCTGTCCAAAATCACGGGCCTGAATAAAGCTACCATATCTGTACAGGTAGCCGACTTGCTGGAAGATGAGCTGATTTATGAAACCAGACAGGAGCATCATGGAGTGGGAAGAAGACCGATTATGCTCTCAATCAATAGCAAGGCAGCTTATGTGCTGGGAATTGATCTGGATTATAAAGTGATCCATTATAGCTTATCCAATCTGCTTGGATATCCCGTACAATCCGAATCGATGGAAATAGATACAGAGAATTATGAGGAGATCGTCCAAATTCTCAAAAATAAGATCCAATTTTACGATCAGGAATTCAATAGCAGTAAATATGGGCTGGTAAGTGTCATCATCGGCGTTCATGGGACGGTGAACAAGGATGAGCATATCTATTTCGTACCCAAATACCAATGGCACCATAAAAACCTGAAAGAAGACTTGGAAAAAGAACTGGACATTCCCATCAGCATTGAAAATAATGCCAACCTTTCCGCATATGCGGAGAGAGTATATAAACATCAAGAAAGTGATAACTTGTTGACTATCATTCTCTCCTCGGGTATCGGGGCGGGCATGATGCTTGAGGGCGAACTTCAAAAGGGATACCACGGTTATGCCGGGGAGATGGGCCATATGATTTTGTCGCCGGGCGGAGAGATCTGCAGCTGTGGTAATAAGGGCTGTTGGGAGAGGTACAATTCGGAGCCCTCTTTTTTTGAAAGGCTGTCGGCGAAAATGGGAGGCACGAGGATTACCTATGAGGAGCTTGAAGAACTCCTGAATGCCGGAAATGAAACGGTAGTGAACCAGATGGAACAGTTTCTCTTCCACCTTTCCATCGGTTTAAATAATATCATCAATTTATATAATCCCGAAACAATTGTCCTGAACAGCAAAGTTCTCCAATGCACACCGAACGTCGTGAATAAAGTTGAATCCAATTTGAACTCCTCTGTCAGCCAGTACAAGGAAATTGTCCTCTCCGACCTTGGAGATGACGCATGCGTCATGGGTGCTTGTGCACTGGCTATCAAGAAGTTCCTTAAAGTTCCGAAACTCTTACTTGAATACTCGGAAGAACATTACCTGAACGAAGTAAAAGAAGCCAAATCTGCCTTGTGACCAAGCAGTCCCGCAGTTGACAGCGGAATGTGAGAGCAGTAACCTATTCTTAGGGTTTAATGTAAAGATTTTGAATTTGAGTTGATATCCTTAACCTGTAAGGAAATATTAAAAAAGTGAGGCGAAGAGCATGAGACAGACCACCATGGAGAAAAATCAGCATCTCGGCCAGATCCTTTCCGGAATGGACCGCGTACTTGTAGCTTTTTCGGGAGGCGTTGACAGTACTCTCGTATTAAAGCGGGCAGAAGAAGAGCTTGGAGCAGAAAATGTATTGGCGGCAGTAGTAGCATCTGAACTGTTCCGGGAGGAAGAATTTGACGGTGCTGTCAAACTAGCGGAAGAAATGGGCATCCCTGTGCTGAAAACGGAAATCAAGGAACTGGAAGATGAAAATATCATCGAAAACACGCCAGACAGCTGGTATTACAGCAAAAAGCTCCTTTACAGCCACCTAAACAAGCTGGCAGAAGAAAAGGGCTATAATTATGTCCTTGATGGAATGATCATGGATGATATGGATGATTTCCGCCCGGGGCTCAAAGCAAGGACAGAAGCTGGAGCCCGCAGTGTTCTTCAGGAAGCACAACTTTATAAGCAGGAAGTACGTGAACTTACCAGAGAACTGAACATCCCAGTATGGAATAAGCCAGCCTCTTGCAGCCTGGCATCTCGCATTCCTTATGGAACCAAGCTAGATAAGACTAAAATCAGCCAGGTTGACCAGGCGGAGAAATTTATCATCCGCTTAGGATTTGATATGGTACGTGTTCGGCACCACGGCGATGTGGCTCGTATCGAGGTCACTCCAGAAAATGCTGCAAACCTATTGGAGCATAAGGATGAGATTCAACTGAAACTTCAAGAGCTCGGTTTCCATTATGTTTCCGTGGATCTCGGTGGCTACCGCACTGGCAGCATGAATGAAGTTCTCCCAGCCGATACAACCTCAGCTAAAATCAGCTGAGCTATGTGAGAGCAAAAAAGGCTCAGGGGACCTTCGTTGGAGAGGTACAGACTGTGTTCATCTGCCTGATTAAAGGCATTTACTAAATAAGGATACTGACCGTACACCGGTCAGTATCCTTTTTAATTGCATCCATGCTATTCTGCTGAATAAAAAAACAGCGTCCGCAGAGGACATTCCTTCCGCGGACGCTGTGTTATCAGGGATTAGAACCAATTTGTATGGAAGACCCCTTCTTTATCTTTGCGCTCATAGGTATGTGCACCAAAATAGTCGCGCTGCGCTTGAATCAGGTTGGCAGGCAGGTCTTCAGAACGATAACTGTCATAGTATGCAATGGCACTTGCAAACGTCGGTACAGCAATACCGTTCTTGATTGCTATTGAAACAACTTCACGTAATGCTGACTGGTAACCTTCCACAATTTCCTTAAAATAAGGGTCGAGCATCAGGTTTGCCAGTTCAGGGTCACGGTCATATGCTTCTTTGATTTTTTGCAGGAATTGTGCACGGATAATGCAGCCCCCACGCCAAATCATTGCAATATCACCGTATTGTAGATCCCAACCATATTCCTGGGACGCTGCACGCATTTGAGCAAAACCTTGGGCATAGGAGCAAATTTTGCTCATATACAATGCTTTTCGAATTGCTTCGATTAATTCTTCCCTATTGCCGTCAAAGTTTTGCGGCTTTGGACCATTCAGGACCTTGCTTGCTTTGACACGCTCATCTTTAAGCGAGGAGATGAAGCGGGCAAAAACAGATTCTGTAATCAGCGGAAGCGGCACACCAAGGTCCAGGGCATTTTTGCTTGTCCATTTTCCTGTACCCTTCTGTCCAGCTTTATCCATGATAACATCCACCATCGGCTTGCCGGTTTCATCATCTTTTTTGGTGAATATATCTGCAGTAATCTCCATCAGGTAACTGTCAAGTTCCCCTTTATTCCACTCTGTAAATACATCATGCAGCTCATCTGTATCCATACCGAGTACATGTTTAAGGATATAATAAGCTTCGGAGATCAATTGCATATCCCCATATTCAATTCCGTTATGGACCATTTTTACAAAATGCCCGGCACCATTAGGGCCGATGTAAGTCACACATGGATCGCCTCCCACTTTAGCGGAAATGGCTTCAAGAATAGGGGCAACAAGGTCATATGCCTCTTTTTGTCCACCCGGCATGATAGAAGGTCCCTTCAGAGCTCCTTCTTCCCCGCCGGAAACTCCTGTGCCGATAAAATGGATGCCTGTCTCATCCAGTTTCTTATTTCGACGGATGGTATCCTCATACAAGGTATTGCCGCCATCAATCAGGATATCTCCTTCTTCCAAGTATGGTTGCAGAGATTCAATGGTTGCGTCTGTCGCAGGCCCTGCTTTAACCATAAGAAGGATTTTACGCGGCTTTTCCAAGGAATTGACGAATTCCTCGATGGTTTTTGAGCCGGTGAAGTTCTTGCCTTTCGCTTCATTATCCAGAAATGCTTCTGTTTTTTCGTATGAGCGGTTAAACACAGCAACTGAATAGCCTCTGCTTTCAATGTTCATCGCGAGGTTTTTCCCCATTACCGCTAAACCAATAACACCAATTTGTTGTTTTGACATATTCCTTACCTACCTTATTTACAGATTTAACTTAAATTATATTGAGAAATACCGTTTGGCATTTTCATAGCAGATTCCCCGTACATATTTACGGAGCAATTCCATATCTCTTGGCACCTTGCCTTCTTCGACCCATGTACCCAGTAAATTACACAGAATCCTGCGGAAATATTCGTGTCTGGAAAAGGACAGGAAACTGCGCGAATCGGTAAGCATACCAATAAAGTTGCTGATTAACCCGATATTCGCCAGGGTCTTCATCTGATCTTCCATACCATCTATTGTATCATTAAACCACCATGCGGTCCCAAATTGAACTTTGCCCGGGACTTCGGCATTCTGGAAGTTCCCTGCCATAGCTGCAAGAACATCATAATCTTTTGCGTTCAAGCTGTAAAGGATGGTCCTAGGAAGTTTTCCGTTCTTTTCCAATTCGTCCAGGATGCGGGACAGCTTTTCCGCCACCAGTGGATCACCGATAGAGTCAAAACCGCTGTCAGGCCCCAATTGATTGAACATCCTTGTATTGTTGTTTCTTAATGGACTGATGTGAAGTTGCATGGCCCAGCCTTTGTCTGCATACAGCTCACCAAGGGTCAGCAGGGTATAAGTACGATACTGGTCCATTTCTTTCTCACTCAGATTCTCGCCTTTTAGCCGTTTTGAAAAGATGGCAGATACTTCTTCTTTGGATGCTTGCTCATAATAAAGTACATTTATTCCGTGGTCAGAACTGCGGCACCCGTGCTGATCAAAGTAGTCCACTCTCTGGGCCAGTGCCTGAAGAAATGCATCATATGTTTCAATCTCGGCTCCAGTTACACGTCCTAATTTTTCTACCCATTCTGTGAAATCTTCCTTCTCGATACCAAGCCCTTTATCTGGACGGAAGGAAGGTGAAACCTTGTAAGAAAGATCTTCTTTAGCCAGTGCAATATGGTTGGCCAAATCATCTGTAGGATCATCCGTTGTCCCGATGAATTCCACATTATCTTTCTTCAACAGGGAACGAACGGAGAACTCCGGCGTAGCAAGTTTGCGATTAGCCTCTTCCCAGATGGCCGGGGCTGACTCCTCATTAAATACTTCATCTATCCCAAAGTATCTCAGCAATTCGAGATGGGTCCAGTGGTACAGTGGATTCCCGAAGGTATTGGGCACTGTTTTTCCCCAGGCAAGAAACTTTTCGTAGTCGCTTTTATCCCCTGTAATATATGATTCATCAATTCCATTTGCCCTGAGAGCACGCCATTTATAATGGTCGCCGCCCAGCCAGATTTGGGAAAGATTATCGTAATTCTTATCCTGAAGAATTTCTTCGTCATTCAAATGATTATGATAATCGATGATTGGCAGGTCTTTGGCAGTGCCGTGATAGAGTTCCCTAGCCGTATCATTATACAACAGGAAGTCTTCTGTTATAAACGTCTTCATCATGTTCATCCTTTCCTCTATTAACAACAGCATTTGCTGTTTCTAATATTAACATACTTACACGCTGTACGAATAATCTTGTGAATATTATTTTGTTTACCAAACAAACTAATTAAATATTCATTTTCTACACTACCTATAATATATGTAACCGGTTTAGTTTTCAAGGGGGAATTGTGAGATACTACTACCATGCTCTACATCAGTATTTTGCTGTGTGTTTCTTGCAGTTTCTGATAAAATGGAAAAGGCGCATTCTTCAAAGAATAAAGAACTCCCTCTTCGTCAGGATATGGAGCAAGCTTGCTTCAGATGCCTTCCATAGGAACTCAAAATGGGAGGCGGAACTGTACTTGTCTATTCCTGCCGAGAAAGGGATACAGCCGAACTTATATACTTTCTTACTCCATCAGAAAGGACTACATTCATGAAAGGCATTGGAAGTGTATTGTTGCCCTGGACGATTATTATTATCTTTTTAATCGTATTATTCACTGCTTTTAACCAGCAACAGTCGAATGATAAATATATTAAGTTGGATGAGGACCCCTCCTTCCCAGACAATCTCCATCCGGTAGTGGAGGAAAAAACGAATATATTGATCGACCAAGCGAAGGAAAAAGGGATACATGTGGTCATCACAGATACCGTCCGTTCCAAGGAAAAACAAGATCAGTTATATGCACAGGGCCGGACAAGCGACGGAAATATTGTCACAAATGCCCGCGGCGGTGAATCCTACCATAACTACGGGCTTGCTGTCGATTATGCACTCAGTGACGATAATGGCAACCTGATATGGGATATTTACTACGACGGCAACGGAAATGGTAAATCCGACTGGTTGGAAGTTGCAGAAATTGCCAAAGACCTAGGATTTACTTGGGGTGGGGATTGGGACAACTTTCCAGATTACCCCCATCTTCAAATGGAATTTGGGCTGAGCATTAGGGAACTGCAGAACGGCAAGCGCCCTGCCCCGGATATAGATGAAAAAAGTAATTAACCATCAGAACAACTAGCTCCCTGACAAGCATTTAGTTTATATAAAAGGAGGATTTTTTATGGAACTGAAAGGCATCCACCATGTATCAGCCATTACAGCAAATGCACAGAAAAACTACCATTTTTATACTGACGTATTAGGAATGCGGCTCGTGAAAAAGACAGTAAACCAAGACGATACATCTATGTATCATCTTTTTTATGCCGACAGTATTGGGAGGCCCGGCACGGACCTTACCTTTTTTGAAATTCCCCGGGCAGGCACTACCTATCCGGGAACCAGCAGCATATCTGGAACCTCATTAAGAGTTCCAGACGACAAAGCCCTCGACTATTGGCTTAAAAGATTGACAGAAAAAAAAGTCGACCACCAAGGAATAAAGCAGCAAGGAAGGCATAAGACTATTCCTTTTCAGGACCCGGAAGGACAGCGGCTTACCCTCAATTCCGACCAACACAATGAAGGAGTAGAGGGTGGACAAGTCTGGGAGCATAGCAGTGTTCCGTCCGATAAAGGCATTATCGGTCTCGGCCCCGTAAGGCTGACGGTCAAGGACCCACGGCCTACTGAGGAAATACTGACAAACGTACTGACATTTACTAAGACTGGCAGCTATCCTAACCCTGTACCGGGACAAAAAGACATTGATATCTTCAGCACCGGCCAAGGAGGGCATGGTGCGGAAGTCCACCTCGAAACCCGTGATGACTTGGAGAAGGAGCGTCCTGGCCGAGGAAGTGTCCACCATGTTTCCTTCCGTGTGGAGGATGTAAAAGAGCTCGAGGAATGGGTAGAACGCCTCAAATCAAACAGGCTGCCCAACTCCGGCATTGTAGAACGCTACTATTTCAAAGCTCTCTATTTCAGGGAGCCTAATGGCATTCTCTTTGAACTTTCTACAGACGGACCCGGCTTCGCAGCGGATGAGGATGTAGAGAGGCTGGGAGAAACCCTGTCCCTCCCCCCATATATTGAAAGTCAGCGGCAGGAAATAGAAGCAAAACTGAAACCATTGGAAACGAGCAATTAATAAATGAACCAACGAACATTACAAAAACATTAACATAAAAAAACGGCTCCACCTTTCGCCCATGAAGGGAGAAGGGGGGCCGTTTTTTAGTTGGGTAACATAAAACTCTAGAATTAAATCCACCATAAGCCGGGGCAGGATCGCCCTCTCTGACAACTTTGCCTATTAGCTGTCCTTATTCAACAACAGGCAGTATGATCCGGGACGGCGTCTCTCCTCCATGGAACACCTTCTCAAATGCAACCTCCCCTCCAACAGCTGTTCTCGTCGTCTTCCCATTATTAAGGTTGACATCGAACATCGGCGCATTGCTTGCTGCAATTTCCACTCGGATATGATGGCCTGTTTGAAAACGGTATGCCGTATCATTAATATCAAGACCCAGGCGGACGGGCTTATCCGTTTCAGTGACGCTATGGCGATAGAATGTGTCGACCAGATTGTACACCTTTCCGTCAGGCTCTACATCGGACAAACGGATGAAGACGTCAAGCAGAGGTGTTGGCGAAGACATCCATACGACTGCCCGAACTGTCCCAAGGATATCCAAATCCTCTTCCAGTACAGCACTCGTATACACAAGTACATCATCCCTGTCCTGCAGTTGGCCCTGCTCGAACATTCCGGATGATTGGCCGGCCATCAGTACCCCGCCCCCATTGGTAGGAAATGGGTGCTCCGGATCCAATTTGAGCAAGCTTGCCGTACTTCCATGGTCCGGCTCGCCTTTCAGAAGGCCGTCTCCATACCTTGATTGTGAAGCTCCATCGCTGCTTAGATAGAACTCCTTCCTAGAGGAGATCGGAGGCCAGCTGTCAAAGCTCTCCCACCTTTCCTGGCCTGTTAAATAAAGATGGACTTTTTCCTCCATCGGCAGTTGCTCATTCTTCAACCACTTATTAAACCAAGCAATATGGAGTTCTGTCGGATCCGTTATTCCATCTACGCCAATCTTTTCAGCCCCTCCTGCAAAAAATTTATCGCCTGCCCGGCCGCTCATTTCCTCATGAGTCCATGGGCCGATCCACAGCATACTTGTTCCTCCGTATGCTTGGTACGCTTTCAAAGTAGGAGGCAGAAGTGCATCGAACCAGCCGCCCATGAACAATGCCGGTATTTTTACATCTGGAAGTTTGGAAAGCAAAGACATTTTCTCGCGGTGTTCTTCCTTCACCAAGCCGTTGATGGCATCGAAAAAGAAAGACTCTGGGTCAAGATCCATCATTGGCGGCCATTCGTTGGCTGGAGCATAGTGCAGCCATTCCGGCAGTTCTTCGATATAGCGGGATACCTTCTCTAATTTCGGGTCACTTCTCCGGGCCAGCACATCCTCCATAATGGATGCGATTGTCCATGTCTCTATATTTCCAACATTACTTGCCTGGGATCCGCCGCTTAACAATTCACTCCATGGATCCCCCATTGTCATTACTGGAGCTATAGCTTTTAA
Organism: Virgibacillus sediminis; assembly: GCF_042643265.1. NCBI lineage: Bacteria > Bacillati > Bacillota > Bacilli > Caryophanales > Bacillaceae > Virgibacillus > Virgibacillus sediminis. The sequence goes on from NZ_JBHRRZ010000010.1 coordinate 83,453, forward strand.
AGATGGAGGTGCTTCCACAGCAGCCGCCAGCTGGGTATATCCGTGATAGGACATACCGAATAAACCGACATCACCATTGCAGTACGGGAGCCTTGCAGCCCATTCAACTGCTTCATATCCATCCGAGCCCTCATGTATAAACGGGTAGAATTCACCGTCTGAAGCATAGCGGCCGCGGACATCCTGCAGGATAACAACATAGCCTGCAGACACCATACGGGGAACACTTAAGTATTCATCGTAATAACGGCGGGTACGTTTGTCATACGGCAGCCGAATCATCAGCGCCGGAAAGCTTTCTTCCTGATTAGGGCGATAAATATCCGCCCGAAGCACCGTACCGTCTGATAAAATACATTCGACATTCGCTTCCATTATCATTTCTTTCATTATACTGTCCTCCCTTTTCTTAAAAATAGAAAGATGAGTACCTGAAATGATACAGGTACTCATACATTCAACAGGCAATTATGAGGATTTAACGGGATTAAGCTTACGTTCCAGCCATCCCATAAATAAATCGGTACAAATCGCCATTAAAGCGGTCGGTATTGCCCCAGCCAAGATTAGGGCGGTTCCGTCCGTTGCATTTGTGCCCCGGATAATGATAGCTCCAAGTCCTCCCGCTCCTACGAAAGCTCCTATGGCAGCTATGCCTATGCCTACAACTAATGCAGTTCTCAGCCCAGCCATAATTACACTGATGGCAAGAGGGAGCTCTACCATGCGAAGCAGCTGGAACTTTGTCATTCCGGAAGCATGCCCAGCTTCAATGATTGATTGATCCACTTCCTTCATCCCTACATACGTGTTCTGGGTAATTGGCAGAATGGAATAAAGCATAAGAGTCACAATTACCGTGTTTGGACCAAGCCCAAGCACAATCATCAATACTGCCAACGCCCCTAAGGCCGGTATGGTTTGAATAATATTCCCGAGGGCAAGCACCCATCCGCTTAACTTTTTATATTTGGCAATAAGAATGCCAAGCGGTATGGAGATAACCGCTGCAAACAGAACACCATAGGCGGCCATCAGAAAGTGCCGGTAAAACTGTGTCCATATATACCCGCCATTTGCTGAAACATACGTCACTAGTTGTTCCCATGTTTCCATCATTCAGCAGCCACCTCACTTGATTCAAAATAATTGTTTTCTTCCAGGAATTCTTTTGCTACTTTTCCGGGATTCCCCAACTCCACATCGACTTGATAGTTCAGTTCCTGCATCTTTTCTGTCGATATAGTGCCGGCCAGCTTATCCATTATTTCTCCTATTTCCGGATGTTTTTCCAACAGATCATTATGGACTACAGGTGATGTATCATATGGCGGGAAGAACTGCCGGTCGTCCTCCAGCACCTTCAGGTCAAACTCCTTGATACGTCCATCAGATGAGTAAGCCAGGACGACATCCATATGTCCGCTTGCGTTCGCCTGGTAGACAAGCCCAATACTCATCGGATATGCTGCTCCGAACTCAAAGTAAGTTTCCTGGAAGCCATCATACCCATCACCTTTCCGGTTGATCCAGGCGGTATCCACCCCGAATTTCAAGTCATCAGCATAGGGCTCCAGGTCTGAAATAGTCTCTATTCCTTCTTTCTCTGCGAATTCCTGTGTGACCGCTACGGAATAGCTGTTTTCGAATCCATAGGAATTCCCCCACGTTTGATCGAACTGCTTATCGAATTCAGTTTGTACTATATTCATTGCCTTCTCGGGGTCTGTTACTGGGTCCATCCCCAGTGCCCCGGATAGATCTGTCCCGGTATAACGTGTGGAAGTCATATCCAAATCATCCGTGGTCATACCTTGGTGCTGCAATATGGAAGAACCGAGATTAGTTACAAGCTGTGTTTCCAAGTCGGTCTCCCTTTCTATCATAATTGAAAGCATTTCCGCCATGATTTCCGATTCAGCCGTACCAAGAGCCCCGATACGTACTGTTTCCTCTTCCGGACCCACTAGCCCTGGCAAAGAACAACCAGAAACGGTGAGAAAGGCGAAAGCTGCGAAAATATGAAGTATCCTTTTTTTCATAGGTGTTCACCTTCCTTCTTAGGTTGTTTGATAAGTTTCTTTCCATCCTTTAGGGGTCAACTTCCTCTCCAGCATCGAAAGGAGCCTGTCGGCCAAAAGAGCCATGATCGTAGCAGGAATGGTACCGGCTATAATCAGCTCAGGCTGGTATAAGTTCATTCCATCAAAAATGAAGTCACCCAGACCGCCGCCGCCGACAAATGCAGCAAGAGCCGCCCATCCAATTAGGTAAACAGTCGAGAGCCGAATGCCTGCCATGATGACAGGGAGTGCCAATGGAAGTTCAATCTTCATAATCGATTCCCAATTATTCATCCCCATCCCTTTACCAGCTTCCTTTACATTGCTGTCCACACCGCTGACCCCCGTATAAGTGTTTCGTAAAATCGGAAGCAGGGAATAGAAGAAGAGAGCAATAATCGCCGGCAGCTTTCCAATCCCCAGTAATGGAATAAAGAATGCTAAGATTGCCAGACTTGGAATGGTCTGCAGAATTCCTATAAAGGAAATAAGCCTGTCAGCAATCTTCGGAATACGTGTCAACAGTACACCAAGCGGTACAGCTACAAGTACACCCAACAGCATGGCAGCAAGAGAAACATATAAATGCTCACCAGTTTTGACCAATAAATCTGAGCCATGTTGCGTAAAAAATTCCATCATGTTCATTACCTCCTATTCTGCAGCAGCGATGGTCTCTTCAAGCTCTGTACCTTCGCCCCAAATCGTGTCATAGACGATGTCTGCCAAAGATGCCCGTGTAACAATACCTACGAGCTTTGAAGATTCATCGACAACAGGGACATATTTAATCCCTCGTCTCAATATCTTGTGTACCGTGTCCCGCAATAAGCTGTCCTGGGAAACAGAGAATAATTCCTTTTCCATCACTTCCTCCACACTGGAAGCTTTCTTATAATTCATATTGATCATTTCCACATCAATATAGCCTCTGAGTACATAATCCGAATCTACTGCAAGCAGGGAATCTACGCGGGCCTCCCGCATTTTGGAAATGGCCGTTTTCAATGTTTCCCCTGTTCCAACTGTAATCGGTGAATCCCCCATGATTTGACCAACGGTAGTGACGTCAGGCCGCCCCTGGATCAAGCGCTCTTTTCCTAGGAAAGCTTCTACGAATTCATTGGCCGGATTACGCAAAATTTCTTCCGGACTCGCTGCCTGGACTACTTCTCCTGCACGCATGATGACTACTTTATCCGCCAGTTTCAGCGCTTCGTCCATATCGTGGGTGACAAAAACAATCGTTTTGTCCAACTCTTTCTGAAGCTTCTTAAATTCTTCCTGAAGCGAGTCCCTGGTAATCGGGTCAAGGGCACCAAAAGGCTCATCCATTAAAATCAATGGTGGATCTGCTGCCAGGGCACGAAGCACCCCAATCCGCTGCTGCTGTCCTCCGCTCAATTCATGTGGATACTTTTCCAGATATTCTTCTGGGAGATTAACCAGTGCCAGCAATTCCTTTGCCCTGGCGTCCTTTTTGTCCTCTGACCAGTTCTGCAATGTGCCGACAAGGACAATATTTTCTTTGATAGTCATATGTGGCATCAGCCCGATTTGCTGTATGACATATCCAATAGAACGTCTTAACGCCACCGGATCCTGCTTCGTTATATCTTCTCCATTCACCAAGATGCTTCCATCTGTTATGTCTATCAAGCGGTTGACCATTTTCATCGTTGTCGTTTTTCCACATCCGCTCGGTCCTATGAAACAGACAAATTCTCCCTTTTCTATTTTGAGATTTAAATCTTTAACAGCTGTTTCTTCACCGTTATATCGTTTAGTTACACTTTTAAACTCCAACATGTCCGTACACCTCCGTGTTTGATTTTCCTGTTGAATGCCTATTTAAGTATAAGCATTTAGACCCGAAAACCAAACAGCTGTATAACCTCATAATTACGTAAAAATTATACAATTTTAATTTTATAGATTGCATAAACTTTATATCTTAGTATTCCTTCTATTTCCTCGCTGTCAGACCATGCTCTGTTATTTCCATTTTGAATACAAGAATGTTATTGTAGCGTAAAACATACTCAGGGGATGGAGTTTATGAGTTCAAAAAAAGAAGAGCTAATAATGGAAGAGTTGAAGCGAGCTGAGGATCAGATTTCAGACAGGATTGCAGATAACATGAAAACTTTTGGAGTATCTTCGACAGTCGGCAGGCTGCTGGGGATCATTTACCTTAACCGGAAACCAATGACCTTGGATGAGCTTGCTGAAGAAACAGGGATGAGCAAAACAAGAATGAGTCAGGTTATGCGACAAATGATGGCATTAAATATTGCGGAAAAAGAGTTTGTTAAAGGCAGCAGAAAGGAACATTACCGTGTGGAGAATGACTATGTCCAAACCTTCATTTCCCTGTTCACCACTAATTGGCGAGAAGTCGTCAGCAAAAACTCCCAATTAGCAAGACGGCTTCAAGAGCAGCTGAACCAGGTAGAGAACATGTATGATGGGGAACTGTCTGAACCAACACAGAAAAAGAAAGAAGAACTGGAAAATGAACTGGAAGAATGGACCACTTATTATGATTGGATCAGCAGACTGGTTGATTTCTTCGAGAGCGGAGAAATACTTGACTCAGTTCCATTAAAGCGCAAATCTCCAAAAGATGATAAATAATAATAAATAAACAGGGCCGCGGGATTTCCATTTAATCCCGCAGCCCTGTTTTGACGTTTTCATCTATTAATTATTGGAAGTAGATGCCTGCCTTCTTTCGGGCTTTTTCTAAAGCCTTTACGGTCAGGAGGCTCCTCTCCATAAGTTCCTCATAATACTCTCTATTATTATCTTTTATCATATCTACAAATGCTTCTACTTCATAGACCATATCATTTTCTGATTGATGGCCGGCCCTTTCTTCCGCCGTCTTGGACTTTCTGTCATAAAAGGCCAAGGAAGTAATTGGCGCTAAATGGTCCATTGTCCAAGTACCGTCCTCCCCATGTATTTCTGATGGAATTCGAGCCTGGGCAATTTTAGAACACATGATAGTGATACAGAAGTCCCGATACGCAGCAACCAATGTTCCGCTCCCGTCCAGTCCATTATCCAATTTAACCGGGAAATAGTCCACTTCTTCGGGTTCTCCAAATAAATCGATCGCCATACTTAAAGGATATACACCCAGATCCATCAATGCTCCACCTGCAAAAGCAGGTGAAAAAACATTCGGCTGTTTGCCGTCCTTAAAAGCATCATACTTGGAAGAATACTGCACGTACTGGAGAAGGGCACTGCGTATTTCCCCCGCCTTGGAAAGGTTCTTTTTTAGCTGTTGATAATTCGGGGAAAAGAGATGGCGGTATCCTTCTATTATATACAAGTTTTCTTTGTCAGCTGCCTGCTTGACCATCTGCCATTCTCTTTCCGTAATGGCCATAGGCTTTTCGCAGAAGACATGTTTACCCTTCTCTAGACACTGAAGGATCTGCTCAGCATGCATACTGTTAGGTGAGGCGATATAAATAAAATCCGAGCGGTCTCCGAGCATTTCATCGATATCATCGTACCATTGAGATGCTCCATGTTTTTTTGCAAATTCCTCTGCCTTTTCTCCTGCCCTGGAATATACGGAAAGCAGTTCTGCTTTGCCGGACTGTTGTGCTGCTTCTATAAAACTCTCGGTTATCCAGCTGGTACCGATGGTAGAGAATTTCATGATTCCTTCCTCCTTACTAGTGACTCATTTTTCATTTTTCTCTTCATCATTCTTCTCATTTGGATGGGGATCAATCGTATGCTTGTATTCATAGCCTTTTGAAATCGTAAGCAATGATAAAACTAATACAAGAGCTGATATGACCACGGCAGCTGTTATATACATCCACAATTGCTATACCTCCTTTTATAGAAGCTTTTCCTTGCCAATTATATTTTCCATTGCAATCCTACCCTTTCCCTACTATTTTGTCTATAACCAATAAGATTGGCAATATACAGATAACTATGTTTTACCCATGGCGAATTTTAGGGAAAATATAGTATTTCCGTTTATAGTGAAGCATAAATCTGTAAATAAGAGACAAGTCCAAGCTAGTCCATAATTTGCCGGTTTATTAGGAATTATCAAAATATACTGCGTTTGTACTCAGATAAATTTACCGATAACATTATAATATGATTGATATGTACTTAAATTTTGATCAGCTTCATCTTTTTTTTAGCGTTTCAGCGGTGATATATACCTAGTAGAAAAGTCACTGCAAAGTACCAACCAAACTTAAGGGGAGGTCAAAAAGAAATGAAAAAATTACTATTTACATCCTTTTTAGCACTCATGCTTCTCGTGCTCGCTGCCTGTGGAGATGAATCAAGCGGTGAGAATGGCGACAGCGGTTCAGGATCAGAGGGAGATAATGCTAGCAGCAAACTGGAACAGCTTCAAGAGGCCGGTACAGTAACAATCGGCTTTGCCAATGAAGCTCCATACGCTTATGAAGAAAACGGGGAGCTTAAAGGCGCTTCTGTTGATATTGCCAAAGCAGTCTTCGAGGAACTTGGAATCGATAATATGGAATCCAAGCTTGCCGATTTCAGCCAGCTGATCCCAGGCCTTCAGGCGGGACAGTTTGATGTAGTTACAGCCGGGATGGCAATCCAGCCTGGACGCTGTGAGAATGCAGCATTTAGTGAGCCGACCATGCAATACGGGGAAGGGCTGATTGTACAGGCAGGCAACCCGCTCGGACTAGAAAGCTATAAGGATATTGCGGAGAATCCGGATGCAACCGTAGTTGTAATGGAAGGCGCCACGGAATATGAATTTCTGAAATCCGAGGGAGTCAGTGATGACCAGATCCAAACAGCTTCTGATATCCCTGCAACATTCTCAGCTGTAGAATCCGGTCGCGCGGATGCTACTACCGGTACAGAAATGACGGTTAAAATGGCCCTGAAATCAGCGGATACGGACGGCCTTGAATTCGTGGAGAGCTTTGAGCAGCCTGACATCGAAGGGGTGCCAAGCTACGGAGCTGCCGCATTCAACCAAGCAGATACCGATTTGCGCGATGCATATAACGAAGTATTGAAACAACTGAAGGAAGATGGCACAGTTGCTGAACTTCTGGAAGCAAATGGATTCAGTGAAGAAAGCAACATGGTAGAACCTGGTGAGGTAACAACTGAGCAGATCTGCAACGGAGAAGTTTAATCCACTGAGCATCCAGTGCATTAGTCTATTAAACTATAAGTTGAACTAAGACTCCATAGGGTCCGGTTCCCTCACCCAGGGAGCCAGGCCCTTTCGTTTTTATTGAAACATTTACTCCCTTAATAGGGACTTTTCTTAAAAGAGAGAATAGAAAAAGGAGTGATCACCATTAATGCAATTATAGATATCTTTCCCCAGCTCATGAGAGGATTGGGCGTCACTATTACCGTACTTCTGGGCGCCGCATTTTTTGGGTATCTGATGGCATTTGTCGCCGGGCTGTGCCGACTTTCACAGAACATGTTCATTCGGAAGTTTACCGGATTTTACGTGGAAATATTTCGGGGCACTTCCCTAATTGTACAGCTTTTCTGGCTTTACTACGCAATTCCGATGCTGTTCAATATTCAGCTCGGCAGCAACTGGTGGGCAGGTGTTATTGCCATTGCCTTGAACTATGGAGCCTACATGTCTGAAGTAGTCCGAGGCTCCATCCTTTCCGTGGCCAAAGGTCAGACAGAGGCAGCGACAGCCTTGAATATGTCGAGGTTCCAGCGTATGCGGCTCGTTATTTTTCCGCAGGCTGTCCGCATGATGCTGCCGGAATTCGGAAACTATCTGATTCAAATGCTTAAGGCAACATCTCTCGTATCGTTGATTGGAATGACGGATGTTCTTTATTATGGGGACATATATCGAAGTTCGAACCTTTCGGAAGCACCGATTGTCTATTTGCTAGTATTAGTATTATACTTTATTCTCGCACTGCCATTAATTTGGCTAACTCGAAAAGGAGAAAAGATTTCCAAGAAAGGGGTGGCTAGCTGATGAATGGAAACTATTGGAGCTGGGATACATTTTTTGAAGCCTTCCCTATTATCCTGCAAGGTTTAGGCGTGACGGTAGGTTTAACATTCGCCTGTTATATTTATGCGCTTATCTTCGGCTTTGTCTGGACCTTTCTCAGGAGGGTTCCAAACAGGCCATTTAATTGGGTGGTTACCTGGATTATGGAGTTTATCCGCTCTACCCCTCCACTGGTACAGTTATTCTTTATTTACTACGCATGGCCGATGATCCCTGGAATCGGGATGACCTTGAGTCCGTTTACAAGTGCCCTGCTCGGGCTTGGTATCCACTTCAGTACATACATCGGAGAAATATACCGGTCTGGTATCGAGGGAGTGGATAAAGGACAATGGGAGGCTGCCAGGGCCTTAAACTTTTCCACCCGTAAGAAATGGACAAAGATCATTCTTCCACAAGCATTGCCGCCAACTATACCGATGCTTGGCAACTATTTAATTATCATGTTTAAAGAAGTTCCTCTCGCCTCCACCATTGGTGTGGTCGGGATTCTCAGCCTGGCAAACAGCTATGGTGCGCAATATTGGTCCTATCTTGAGCCATTGACGATCGTAGCACTGATTTTCCTTGTTCTAAGCTACCCATCCGCTATCTTGATCAGAAAGCTGGAAAAGAAAATGAACACACGATTCACTAAAAAACCAACAATTAACAGTACCAAAGGAGCGGTGACAGAATGACAGAACCAATTGTTCAATTTAAGGATGTTCATAAATCTTTCGGGGATACCAAAGTCCTGAAAGGGATAGACCTGGACATCTTCCCTGCCGAAAAGGTTGCGGTGATCGGACCAAGCGGCTCGGGAAAAACAACTATCATCCGCATGCTGATGACACTGGAAGAACCCACCTCTGGAGACATCATTGTAGATGGCCAAAATCTCTGGAAAATGGAGAAAGACGGGAAGGAAGTAAAAGCAAATGAAAAACATCTGCGGGAAATACGCGGGGATATCGGCATGGTATTCCAGCATTTTAACTTGTTTCCGCATATGACTATCCTTGAGAACTGCATGACTGCCCCAATTCATGTCAAAAAGGAAGATAAAAATACAGCACGTGAACGTTCCATCGAGATGCTTGATAAGGTAGGGCTCGGGGACAAGCTGGATAGCTATCCAAACCAGTTATCGGGCGGTCAGAAACAGCGTGTAGCCATGGCCCGAGCCCTGGTCATGCGCCCGAAGGTCATGCTGTTTGACGAGGTAACTTCAGCTCTGGATCCGGAATTGGTAGGAGAAGTGTTGGAAGTGATACGGGACATCGCCAAGGAAGGTGAAATGGCAATGATCCTTGTCACACACGAAATGGACTTTGCCCTTGATGTAGCTGATAAAGTCCTCTTTCTTGATGAAGGGGTTATTGCTGAACAAGGGTCTGCCAGTGAAGTCATTGAACACTCCGATAATGAACGTCTTACTAGTTTCTTGCACAGATTCAGAGGCTAAATACAAACTGCCGGTTATCCGGCAGTTTTTTTATAATGCCGGAAAGGCTGGTCTGCCAGTGAGGGAACTGGCCGCTCTCTGGCTGATTACCCGCACCTGCTGCTGATATTTACGCGCTCCAGCTGATTATCCGTGCGTGCTGCTGATATAATCGGGCTCCGGCTGATTACCCGCGTGTGCTGCTGATATTTAAAAAAGCTGCGGCCCTTCAAGGCATCCGCAGCTTTCTCTATTTTGGATCTTCCCCAATAATTTTCACTTCACGTTCAAGGGAGACGCCGAATTTTTCCCGGACCGTATTCTGTACGAAATGGATGAGATCAATATATTCCTTGGCCGACGCATTATCCTTGTTGACTATGAAACCTGCATGCTTCAAGGAGACTTGAGCTCCTCCTATTTGCTTGCCCTGTAATTCACTGTCCTGAATTAACTTCCCGGCAAAATAACCAGGCGGACGTTTAAACACACTGCCGCATGAAGGATATTCCAACGGCTGTTTGGATTCCCGTTTATATGTCAGGTCATCCATTACTGCCTTGATTTCGTCATAGTTTCCTTCTTCCAGTGTGAATGTAGCTTCCAGTACAATATACCCTTTATCAGGAATATTGCTTGTGCGGTAGTCCAAGTCCAGCTGATCTGCTGTCAATGACAGGAGATTCCCTTCCCTATCCACCACTTTGGTGCTGGTGAGTACATCCTTGACCTCTCCGCCATAGGCCCCAGCGTTCATAAACAAAGCCCCGCCAACAGACCCCGGGATTCCGCAGGCAAACTCCAACCCTGTCAGCTTATGGCTTAATGCCTTTTGCGAAACGTCGATAATTCGTGCTCCACTTTGGGCAACTATCGTCTGATTTTCTATCTCAATGGAAGTAAGGTTCTGCAGGTTCATAACAATACCGCGTATTCCACCATCCTTGACAATCAGGTTCGAACCGTTTCCCAACAGAGTAAACGGCATGTTTTCCCGATTCGCCAGCCTCACGACTTCCTGTACCTGTTCATAGGTTTCCGGTCTTACCAGATAATCCGCCTTTCCCCCGAGATGGGTATACGTATGATTTTTCAAAGGCTCATCCAGCATGACATTCCTTTCAGGTATTATTTCTGTCAATTTTCCGTATATATGATGTTCCTTCGCCACTTAGATCATTCCTTTATCCCGTTAATCTTTTTTATTCTAAGTCAATCTTTCCCATCTTTCCATAAGAAGGAATGAATCATCCAATCCACCTGTCCATTCTCATGGAGAGCGCTGTGTCCCAGTTCTTCATCGACGATTATAGTTTCATTGTATTGTTCAGACGGGATAATTGTTCGTATGGACTGTACACTTTCCGGCCGTGCTACATTGTCTCCCGTACTTGCAATGTTCAATACTTCCGTATTCCTGGAAAAATCGCTCTTACGCAGGAGCTCAAGAGCCAGGGATCCAGGTTTCAAGTCAGTCGCTGCTTCGTCATGGTGAATTTGAAAATACTCTTGGCTATAGATGCCGTCAAAGGGGCTGCCGATGGCAATGAAGCGGTCCACGGATGGGTACTTTTCTCCTTCATATTCCTGTAGAAATTTGAGTGAAACAATCCCGCCCATGGAATGGCCGACTAGATTAATTTCCTCTACATGATAATTCTCCTTCATATGGGCAGCTACTGAGGCAAGCCAGTGTGTGGTATCTTCAAAGCTTGCCCGGTTATTTTGAAAGATCACCTGGACAAAAACCGGCTCTCCCCTTCCCTTGCTCAAATGGTAATCGCGAATTCGCCCAGTTGAAGTAACATAATACACCATTCCTTTATTACCCCACTTATATTCCTCTTCAAATCGATAGAGCATATATCCGAAGGAATTAGCAGTACCTTTATATCCATGTACAAATAATGTAGGGTTGCCATGATGGATGTCGGACACCGGTTTATTCGGCTGATACAGCAATATGCCGGCAAACAGAATTAGAACCATTGTGGCAGTGATCATATATTTCTTCAAGGGTCTCCCTCACTTAATGAAGCTCTGGATGTGATATCCATCCATTATAGCAAACACATTAGCGAGCTGTCTTGGCTGAGGCGGGATTTACATGTTTTATACCATAGACCTTATTGAATGGAAAACAGGCTCCTCGCCCTCAAATGTGGTAATATACTTAAATCCCAATTCATCAAACAGTTGCAGGGACTCGCGAAATTTGTATCCAAGTGTCGTTTCTATATGTGAATCAGATCCTAGGGTAAGGATCTCTCCTCCTAGTTCCTTGTACAGCTTGAGAATATCGGCACTTGGCATGCCGCCTTCAAGTCCATATCGATATCCGGAGGTATTTAATTCTATTCCTTTTCCCATGGGAATGATCTCTTTGAAGATTTCTGCGATAATATCATGATGATCCTTCCTGCTCTTTTCTTCTGTATAGCGTTTTACCAAATCAATATGTCCCAGGATATTGAAATGATGGAACCGTCTTACACATTCGAGCAGTTCTTGATAATAAATGTCGTAGGCTTGTTCGACTGTTTTCCCTCTGAAAAAGTCTCCCGAATGCAAATCCTTTCCTTCTGTTGTATGCATGGAGCAGATGACGAAATCAACCGCCTCCCTATTCAGCAGTTTTTCATACCGATCAAGCAGATGAGGCTGTACACCTATCTCCAGCCCCTTCTTAATGCTGATTTTCCCTTCATATTTTTCCTTCATCTTCTTAATGGCTTTATCATACTCCCCGAGATCGAATTCAAAAACAATTGACTCATCAGGATAGTCGTAATCGATATGTTCCGTAAAACAAATCTCCTTGAACCCCTTTTTAATTCCTTCTTCAATCGACTTTTCCATAGGGGTGTCGCAATCTGCAGAAAAATCACTATGGATATGGTAATCAAACATACTAAATTCTCCTTTTCTATTGACTTTTCACTCTATAATTATTAGAATACTATATAACTTTAATTAGATAAAGCAATAAAGTATTAAAGTTTGCCGGAAGGAGAATTTCATGCAAAACTACGTGCTCGATGGAAATAAGGATACAAGCGTGGAAGATTTTCAAATCAGGGATAACCTGATCAACACATTGAAGGAACGTTTCAAGACGTACGGGTACAAACAGGTTCGGACTTCTACCTTTGAATATTACGATTTATACTCTACCATTACTGGAACGGTAAGCCAGGATGACATGATGAAGGTCATTGATTCTTCCGGAAAAGTGCTGGTGCTGCGGCCGGATGTCACCATTCCCATTACTAGAATGATTGCAGCGAATCAGGGAAGCCTGCCAGCCGATTTGAGGCTTTTCTATGTATTGGACGTTTTCCGCCAGAATCAGGAACAATCGGATCGGAAAGAGACCACACAGGCAGGTGTTGAATTCTTCGGAGATGATAAACCAGAGAATAATGCGGAAACCATTATGCTCGCCATCCATACCATGAAGGATCTCGGTTTCCATAATTTCAAGCTGGAAATTGGCCACGCCGGTTTCTTCAAAGAACTGATTAAACAGACGTCTATCAGCCCACAAGAGTTGGACCAACTGCAGAACCTCATCCAATCCAAAAACATAGCGGAGATGAACCCGTTTTTGGATCAGCTCCCGATTGAAGAGGATGTAAAATCAGCGATCCGCTCCATTCCTCTGCTTTATGGCAATCCTGCTGACGTCATCCGTCAGGCAGAGACGATCATTCGGAATACCGAAATGAAGGATCTGCTGAGTAACCTGGTAGATGTTTATGAAGTGTTGAAAGATTATGGAGAAGAAGATGCACTGGTGTTTAATTTGGGGCTCATTAACAATATGGACTATTACTCAGGCATTATATTTCAAGGGTTCGTTGAACATGTCGGCAAACCTCTTCTGATGGGCGGCCGTTATGACAATCTGGGAGAGCAGTTCAGCAGCCCGATGCCTGCGATCGGCTTCGCGTTTGAAGTAGATGATTTATTGAATGCCCATGATCAAGAGAAACTTTGGAAAGAGAAAAAGGATCCTCTTTCAATTCTCGTGCGCTATGAAAAAGATAGACAAAAAGAAGCATTTGAACTGGCTTTTCAATTACGAAGAAATGGATGGCAAGTGCTCACCTATCCGACCGAAAACACGACAGCGGAATATGTATCGGCAGACTGCAGCATTCATTATACTGGAGAACTTCCTCAGCTTGAGCTCGATGGAAAACTGGAAACCTTTACTGATTTGAAGGAACTGCAACGGATATTATGGGAAATGGGGAGTGAAGACTAATGGCATACTTAACACTTGCATTGGCCAAAGGCAGAACATTGGACAGCACCATTGAATTGCTGGAAAATGCAGGGATTACTTTCCCCGATCTGCAGGAGGAAAGCAGAAAGCTGATTTTTTATGATACGGAAAAACAGATAAAATTGATTGCCGTAAAAGCAATAGACGTGCCTACCTATGTAGAAAAAGGAGCAGCAGATATCGGTGTATCAGGGAAAGATAACATCCTTGAAGCGCAGCCCGAGGTATACGAAATGCTTGATCTGAAACTTGGAAAATGTAAATTCGCTGTGGCTGGCATTAAGGGAGATACATTGGAGAAAAACAGAAAACTCACCATTGCTTCGAAATACCCTACCGTGGCCAAGAAACACTTTGAGAGAAAAGGGCAGCCGGTGGAAACTGTGAAGCTGAATGGATCCGTAGAGCTTGCACCGCTGATCGGCCTCGCCGACTTCATCGTCGATATTGTGGAAACGGGAAATACCATCAAGGAAAATGGCTTGGAAGTCGTCGAAGATATAGAAGATATCAGTACAAGACTCATCGTAAATAAAGCAAGCTATGCAACTAAGTCCCAAGATATCAATTCTTTCATCAGCAAACTACAGAGTTCCTTGGAGGGATCTGCCATATGAAGTTAATCACTGCTGAACAATTTCTCAATAATAATGCTGACCAGTCTTCTGCAGCAGATGACGAAAAGAAGATCGACCAGGCCGTCTTGGAAATCATCCAGGAAGTCCGAAGTTCTGGAGATAAGGCACTTTATGATTACACAAAGAAGTTTGATAAAGTAGAGTTGGATCAACTAGCGGTAACGGAAGAAGAATTTCTGGAAGCAGAAAAACAGGTTTCCGACTCATTCATACAAGCCTTAAGAAAGGCCCAACAGAATATTTCCGAGTTCCACCAGAACCAGATGGAGAAATCCTGGTTTGTAAACAAAGAACCAGGTATTATGCTTGGACAAAAGGTAACACCACTAGAAAAGGTTGGTGTATACATACCTGGCGGAAAAGCCGCCTATCCTTCTTCTGTACTGATGAATGTGATTCCTGCAAGGCTTGCCGGCGTAGAAACAGTTGCTATAACAACTCCTCCCCAATCGGATGGAAGCATCAACCCGCATGTTCTAGTTGCCGCCAAACAAGCCGGAGCAGATAAAGTTTATAAGCTTGGGGGAGCTCAAGCCATTGCCGCACTCGCCTATGGTACGGAATCTATCCCCAAGGTCGCAAAAATCGTCGGGCCAGGAAACGCATTTGTAGCGCGTGCCAAAAAGTGGGTTTATGGTGATGTTGCCATCGATATGATTGCCGGTCCAAGTGAAATATGTGTGCTGGCGGATGACACTGCCTCACCGAAGTACATTGCTGCCGATCTGCTCTCACAGGCAGAACACGATGAATCTGCCAGGGCCGTTTGTGTAACAATCAGCGAGCCATTAGCAGAACAGGTCATCATGGAAGTAAGACAGCAGGCTTCCCGACTGGAAAGAAAGGAAATCATCGATCAGTCGCTGGAACAATTTGGAAAAGTTATTCTGGCCGCTGATAAGGAAGAAGCTTTTAATGTGGTCAATATCATCGCACCCGAACACTTGGAACTGATGATCGAAAACCCACAGGAGCAGCTTGAATATGTTAAAAATGCAGGGGCGATTTTCCTTGGTTCTTATTCGCCGGAACCACTTGGCGACTATTTTGCAGGGCCGAATCATACGTTGCCCACAAGTGCAACAGCTGCATTCGCCTCCCCGCTTGGTGTCTATGACTTCATCAAAAAGTCGAGCGTTATCCAGTATTCCCAGGAAGCATTGAGAGAGGCAGCGTCCTCTATTCAGACATTGGCTGAAACAGAGGGATTGACTGCTCATTCCAATGCCATCCAAGTCAGAAAGGACGGTCCACATGCGTAAACACAGTATAAGCAGAAAAACAGCAGAAACGGATATCGAACTGGAAATTTCCATTGATGGAACGGGAAAGTCGGAAATTGACACAGGAGTAGGGTTTTTTGATCATATGTTGACACTTATGTCCAACCACGGCTTACTGGACCTTAAAGTACTCTGCGACGGTGATCTGGAGGTCGATCAGCATCATTCGGTGGAAGATATCGGAATAGCCCTCGGACAGGCGTTTCGTGAAGCATTAGGAAATAAAGAGGGCATTACCCGTTATGCGAATATCACTACACCAATGGATGAAGCTTTGTCAACAATATCCCTGGACATCAGCGGACGGGCCTATTTTGTCTATCATGTTGAAGGCCTGAAAGATAAGGTTGGCAGCTTTGATACAGAGCTGGTTGAGGAGTTTTTCCAAGCATTTGTCAGCAATGCAAAAGTCACTCTTCATATCAATCTGTCCTACGGGAGAAATTCCCATCATATCATCGAATCCATTTTCAAAGGATTTGGTCGGGCCCTTGATCTGGCCACCCTCAAGAATCCAAGAATAGAAGGAGTACCCTCGACTAAAGGAACATTATAAAAGGAGGCAGTATGATGATTGCCATCGTAGATTATGGAGCCGGAAACATTAAGAGCCTGCAGTTTGCTTTGAACAAACACAATTTAGAGTCAACTCTCACCTCAGATCCACAGACGATCCGTGACAGTAAAGCCGTTATTGTGCCTGGTGTAGGGGCATTCAAGGATGCAATGGACTCTATGAATGAGCTGGGCCTAAGCCAAGTGATCAAGGAGGAGGCTGCAAAAGGAAAGCCCACTATGGGGATATGCCTCGGCATGCAGCTATTTTATGAGAGAAGTTTTGAAGACGGAGATTGGGAAGGCCTTGGACTGCTAAAGGGAGAAGTCAGCCGTATATCCAGTTCCGTAAAGGTTCCACATATGGGCTGGAATACCTTGAATATTCAGCAGGAACATCCAGTAGTTGACGGGATTGATGAGGAAACCTATGTCTACTTTGTCCACTCCTATGCTGTAAGCAGCTATCAACAGGAAACCCTGACAGCGAGTACACAGTATGGAGGCACCGTCCCTGCCATTGTACAGCAGGGCAATATTATCGGTATGCAGTTCCACCCCGAAAAGAGTGGAGCAGCAGGACTGCGATTACTACAAAACTTTGGGGAGATGATTTCATGATTCTTTTTCCGGCAGTCGATATAAAAAATGGAAAATGTGTACGCCTGACACAAGGGGATTATAACAAAGAAAAAATTTACAGTGATTCTCCACCGGAAACCGCCCTAAAATGGCAGGAAAAAGGTGCTGAATCCCTTCACATTGTGGATCTCGATGGAGCAAAGAGCGGGGAGTCCACCAATAAAGGCAGCATCAAAACAATTGCTAAGAAGACCCGGATACCGATTCAAGTAGGAGGAGGAATCCGCAGCCTCGGCTTGATTGACGAATATATTGAAGCTGGGATCAGCCGCGTGATCATCGGAACCGCTGCAATCAACGACAAAGATTTCCTTGGAAAGGCAGTCAACAAGTATGGCGAAAAAATTGCTGTATCCATTGATGCCCGCAATGGATATGTAGCGACAGACGGCTGGACCGAAACAAGTTCAGTAAAAGCGTTGGACCTGGTCAAAGAATTGGAAGCGCTGGGAGTGCAGACCATTGTATATACAGATATCCTTAAAGATGGAATGCTGCAGGGACCAAATTTCAATGAACTTCAGGCCATTAATGAAGCATCTGCCATGAATGTCATTGCGTCTGGTGGAATTACGACCAAGGAAGATATAGAGAAATTGAGAGATCTTAAACTGTACGGCGCTATCATTGGCAAAGCATTATATGACGGTACATTGGCCTTTGAACAAATCGCAGGTGGTGATGGCCATGCTGGCTAAGCGTATTGTCCCCTGCCTGGATGTCGATAAAGGACGTGTAGTAAAAGGCAAGAAATTCCAAAACATCCAGGACGTAGCCGACCCAGTGGAGCTAGCCAATAAATATAACCTGGAAGGCGCCGATGAGCTGGTATTCTACGATATCACAGCATCCAATGAGGCAAGGGATATTTTCGTAGATGTAGTAGAAAAAGTTGCGGTTGAAATCGCCATTCCCTTTACTGTAGGCGGCGGAATCCGCACCTTGGAAGATATTCACCGGGTTCTTAGGGCCGGAGCCGACAAGGTGTCCATCAATAGTGCTGCGGTAACCAACCCACAGTTGATTAAGGACTCCGCCTTGAAGTTTGGCTCTCAGTGTATTGTATTATCCATTGATGCCAAGCAGACAGGCACCGGGCAATGGATGGTGTTTACCAAGGGAGGAAGAGAGAATACCGGCATTGATGCTATTGAATGGGCAAAACAAGGAGAACAGCTCGGGGCCGGCGAAATAGTAGTAAATGCCATGGATGCAGATGGAGAAAAAGATGGGTATAACCTGCTGCTGACCAAGAAAATTGCCGAGGCGGTCAATATCCCTGTAGTAGCCAGCGGGGGGGCTGGCAAAAAGGAGCATTTCTCCACCGTCCTTAAGGAAGCGGGAGCAGACGCCGCATTGGCTGCGTCGGTATTCCACTACGGAGAGATACCAATTGCCGAATTAAAGGATTACCTAGCACAGGAAGAGATCATTGTCAGGAGGGATACATAATGGAAGTTAACTTAGATAATCTGTCATTTGACGAGAAGGGACTCATCCCAGCAATCGTCCAGGATGCAAATTCAGGCAAAGTATTGACTCTAGCTTATATGAATGAATCATCCCTGTTAAAAACCATTGAGACAAAGGAGACCTGGTTCTACAGCAGAAAACGCCAAGAACTTTGGAATAAAGGTGCTACGTCAGGAAATACACAAACCGTAAAGCAGATATCCTATGACTGTGACGGGGACGCCCTCCTGGTGCAGGTCGCACCAAAAGGCCCAGCATGCCACACTGGGGAAGAGACATGCTTCCATAAATCACTCCAAAAAGAAGAAGAAGTGGTACAGGATGTTGTCTATCAGGTTGCCGGCAAAATAAAGGAACGAAAAGAAAACCCGGTGGAAGGGGCGTATACCACCTATCTCTTCAACGAGGGCATCGATAAGATACTCAAAAAGGTTGGAGAGGAAACAAGTGAAGTTATTATTGGTGCCAAGAATGATGATAAACAAGAAATCACTTGGGAGATCGCCGATCTTACTTACCACACCCTAGTCTTAATGGAACTGACAGGTGTGACCATTGAAGACATCAAACAGGAATTGCAGAAGCGGCATATTCAAAAGCAGGAAAACAACCAATAAAAATTCAAAAGGGACCATTCCATTTAGGAATGATCCCTTTTCATCTATTAAATCAATGTTTCTACGTCAGCCTCTTTCTTCAGTTCTTCCACCTTCGTCATAAGCTGCTCCTGTTCCTTCTGGCTGCGCAGCTGCTGTCTAATAGGCTCTTCAAGTTCTTTCAGCTCTCCTACATCTTCATTTTGGCCTTTCAGCTGGTTGTACATCTCTTCGACCTCTTCGTCCGTCACTTCTACATCCAACTCGGACTCCATATATTTTGTTGTAACAAGGTCATCACTCAACTGACTTTTGAACTGTTCCTCCGTCAATTGAAACTGTTCCAGCATAGCTGGGAGCTGATCACCTGATTGTTCCTTTATGTTTGCATATTCTTGTTCCACTTCTTCTTCAGTCACTTCAATTCCTGCTCTTTCAGCGTCCTGCAGAATCAGTTCCTGTTCTACTAGAAGATCAAGTGTAAGGTCCTTAATTTTTTCCTTATCACTGATATCTTCTCCACTTTGCTGCATGGTTGTCTTCACCTGCAGGTAGATTGGATTGTATTTTTCTCCGGTGACCTCAGAGTCATTGACTTTAACAACAGACTCGTCTTCACCCACCTTCTCCTCCTCCGTCACTTCAACGCTTTCCTGCGCCTGTTCCGAAGGGTTGTCTGGTGTTTCCTGGTTACCTTCTTTAGCTGAATCATCTCCGCCACATGCCGCCAGTACTGCTGTGGTCAATAACGCTAACGTGAACATTAAAAGTTTCTTCATTTAGAGATAAACCCCATTTCCTTTCCGTTTCTCTTTATTCAAACATATAGGCCTCATACTTTTCAAGCAACCCAAAAACCCCTTAGCCCCAGCAGGGCGCATCATAACAGGCTTAGAACGGAAAGTTTACATTTTCAAGACAAAACAACTGTCAGTTTCCATATTTATGCCACAACTGAAATTATCCTGTCCAACCCTTGGCAACAACAATAAAGCAAAAAGCAGCCCACTTCAATGCAGACTGCTTTCAGTTAAATAGAGTTATTCCAGGCTTGCCTTAATTTCATTGACCATTTCTTTTACAGAAACCAGCCCACCACCGGAAAGATACCAATAATCCGGGCTTAGATAGTAGATTTGATCCTTTTGATAAGCCTTGGTGTTTTTCGTCAGCTCATTTTCAACCAGCTGTTGTGCGGAAGTATCTCCACCAACTACTGCCGCCCGGTCAACGACATACAGCAGGTCAGGATCCTGTTCCATCACATATTCTGGCGAAATATTCATTCCGTGTGTGGATGCTTCAATTCCTTCATCGGATGCAGGAACACCAAACACATCATGTATCAATCCAAAACGTGAACTTGGTCCATAAGCACTCATTTTGTCATCATTTGCCAAGATAATAAGACCCTCTTCTTCCATGCCTTGCGTCTTTTCAGTCAACTCGGCGATCGAATCTTCAATTTCTGTTACTGCCTCTTCAATCTCCTCTGTCTTGCCATAGATTTTTCCAAGCTTATTCATGTTCTCCTTGAAGGAATCCATATATCTTGTAGGATCCACCCCAAGATGAATGGTCGGAGCAATCTCTGATAACTGATCATACAGACTGGCTTGACGAGCTGAGATGATAATCACATCTGGATCGATTTCTGCAATTTTCTCAAAGTCCGGCTCTTTCAGACTGCCGATATTTTCATAGTCGTCACTATCATAGTGTGCCAGGTAATCAGGAAGAGCCGTTTTTGAAACACCTGCTACGTCAATTCCTAAATAATCCAAACTATCCAATATACCATAATCAAAGACCACTGCATTTTCAGGGTTCACCGGAACTTCTGTTTCACCGAGTTCATGTTCGATGGTGACTGTCTCCTTTTCCTCTTTTTCCTCTGCACTAGTTTCCTCATTATTCTCAGCCCCGCAGGCCGTTAATACAGCAAGGATTGCTGCAATTGAAATCAACCATAATAATTTCTTCATGTTCCTACTCCTTTACTTCTAGTATTTTTTATTTTTTAAATAGCGACGATGCCATGCAACAGATAAAGCAGCATTATATTTTTAAGCAAAAAGATTTACCTAAAATAATCAATAGGTTAAAATAAATAGTAGTGGATTACCTTTATAATGGGACAGCCGTGAGATACTGTTTCATTATAAGGGATTTTTTTTGGGAGACCGGATTCTTTCTTCTTTTTCAAGAGATCCGGTCTCGTTTTATATAAAGCTTCTTGCCGCCTCTCTAGCATTCTGCTTCTGACGCTATTAAAAATATACACATATTCTACGTTGATCAATTTCCTTAATATCAATATCCATGTCATAGATGTCCTTAAGTACACATTTATCAATTACATCACATGCTCTTCCCTGCTTTACAATCTTACCATCCTTCAAAGCAACAATATTGTCTGAATAGCAGGAAGCAAAGTTAATATCATGGATAACGATGACAATGGTTTTCCCCATATCATTGACAAGTCTCCTAAGTGTTTTCATAATCTGGACGGAATGACGCATATCCAGGTTATTTAATGGCTCATCAAGGAGTATATACTCTGTATCCTGGGCGATTACCATCGCTATATGTGCCCGTTGGCGCTGGCCGCCACTAAGCTCATCTAAGTATTTATCTTGAAGATCACCGAGTTCCATATAATTGATAGACTTATCGACCTTCTCCCAATCTTCCTTCTTCAGTCTTCCCTGGGAATATGGGAAACGGCCGAAGGAGACAAGTTCACGGACCGTCAGTTTTAAATTGATGGCGTTTGTTTGCTTCAAAATGGAGATTTTTTTTGCAAGCTCATTATTTTTCACTTGCAGTATGTCTTCCCCGTCAATGGTTATCGCCCCATCATCTTTGGCTATCAGACGGCTTACCATGGAAATTAATGTACTTTTCCCTGCACCATTGGGACCGATAAAAGAAGTAATTGTCCCTTTCTCAATTTCCACTGACACATCATCAATGACTTTCTTTTGGTTATAGGTCTTGAATACATTTTTTATATTTACCATGACTTATTCTCCTTTAACAAAAGATATATGAAGTATACTCCGCCAACAAAATTGATGATTACGCTGATTGTCGTATCAAATGCGAAGACCTTCTCCACAATGAACTGTCCGCCGAGCAGCGAAATGATACTGATTAACACAGAAGCCATAATAATGTAGAAATGACGGTAAGTTTTCATGAATTCATATGCTACATTCACTACTAATAACCCAAGAAAAGTAATAGGGCCGATTAACGCAGTAGCTATCGAGATCAGAACCGCAACAAGAATCAGAAGCTGTCTTACAACGGAATTGTACGGCACCCCCAGGTTGATGGCATGGTCCCTGCCCAGCCCCAAGACATCCAGATACTTATAAAGCCTTATGAAATAAAGAAGTGCCAGAACAATCAAGATAAATGAAAGCAGGACCAAGTTGGTATTGACGTTATTCACACTGGCAAACATGCGGTCCTGAGCAACCATGAATTCATTGGGGTCAATTAAAACCTGCATGAAATCTGTGAAACTCCCAAAGAAAGTGCCTAGAATCATCCCTATCAAAAGAAGGAAATAGATATTGTTCCTTTCCCCTTTAAAAAGCAGGAGGTAAAGCACCAGTGAAAATAACATCATCAGTGCTACAGAGACTAGATAGTTCACATTACTATTCATCATCATCAATGAATTGGCTCCAAAGATGAAGATGATCACCGTCTGTAGAAGCAGATAAAGTGAATCAAGTCCCATTACACTGGGTGTTAAGATCCTGTTGTTCGTGATCGTCATGAATATCACAGTAGCCAGTGCAATCGATCCTCCGGTAAGGATAATTGCCGCCACTCTGACCAGTCTCCTCGGCAGAATGTAACTAATGTTGCCGCTCAGGTCATAAAATACGAATAGAAAAGCGAGTGCTGCTGTAATAATGGCCAATATGGCCAGTCTTTTTTTATAACCCATATTTTTTTCTCCTTAACAGCAGATAAATGAAGATTCCGCTGCCAATTACCCCTACGGTCAAGCTGATCGGGATTTCATATGGATAAATGATGATCCTGCCGATAACATCACAGAATAGGACAAACACAGCACCCAACAATGCAGTATGCAGCAACGTCTTCTTTAAATGATCCCCTTGGTAGATCGTTACAATATTGGGAATGATCAGTCCCAAGAATGGAATCACCCCGACCGACAAAACAACCGAAGCCGTGGCCAGGGCCGTAATCATCAAACCAAGATTAACAACCTGCCGGTAATTCAGGCCAAGGTTTTTGGCGAAATCTTCCCCCATTCCTGCAATCGTGAATTTATTGGCGTAAACATATGCCAGCAGGAGAACGGGAATAGTGATGAACATTAATTCATAGTTCCCGCTCATAATCATCGAGAAGTCCCCCTGCATCCAAGAGGACATATTCTGAATGAGATCATTCTGGTAAGCAAAAAATGTGGAAACAGAACTGATAATGTTCCCGAACATTAAGCCGATGAGCGGGATGAAAATGGCATCCTTAAATTTAATTTTTTCAAGTATCTTCATAAAAATGAAGGTGCCCAACAAAGCGAACACAAAAGATACAAGCATTTTTTGGAGCGGACTGGCCGCAGCAAACATCATCAACGAAACAAGTACCCCAAGCCTTGCTGAATCAAGTGTACCAGCGGTCGTAGGCGAGACAAATTTGTTTCTGCTTAACTGCTGCATAATCAACCCGCAGATACTCATGCTCATACCAGCAATCAAAATGCTTAACAATCTCGGTATCCTGCTTGTAAGCAGAATTTGCATCTGGCTCTCCGTGAGGCTGAACATATCAAGTGGTGACAGATCAGAAACACCTATGAAAATGGATGCCACTGAGAGAATGATAAGCGCTGAAACTAAGTATCTTATTTTCATAGAAACGACCTTCTCTTGAAATGCATCATGCAAATCGCCGGTAAGGGCTTACATGAAGCCTTTCATTCCCTTAATGTGATTGAAATTACTTGTCAATAATAATTATTATTTTTAACTGATTCTAATTAATAATGATATTCATTATCAATTAGCTCCTTAATTTTCAGTATACCATATTAAGTTACTCCGTCAACAAAAAACAGCCAGCTGTTCACCAATTGTTTGAAAACTGAGACGTAACGCGAACACTTGGTCATATATAAGAGGAAATCATAGAAAACCAACTGTCCGCTGGAGATTGCCCTAGGTACTCACCCGCTATCCAGATAAGGGAGATTTCTTACAATTACCAACAACAAAAAAACAGCCGGATTAGAGAAATTCTCTTCCGGCTGTTAGAATCATATGGTTTCACAACCCTCGTCTGTACAATAGGTTGTCTCGGCCTTCTTTTTCGGCTTGAAAATTTCAAGGTCTGGTGTTGAGTTCTCCTCTTCCCACACCTGCTCAAGCACTTCCTTGAAAACTTCTTCCGGCTGCGCACCGGAAATGGCATACTTCTCGTTGAATACAAAAAACGGCACACCCTGCACACCTATTTGGCGTGCCTGCTCTTCATCTCCTCTTACATGGATGGCATAATCGTCCACTTTCAGCAAGGTTGTGACAGCATCGGCGTCAAGGCCGACTTCCTCTGCCAGTTCAATTAAGGCAGCATGATCACTGATCAGCTTTCCTTCGGAGAAATATGCACGGAGAAGTCTTTCCGTCATTTCTCTGCCTTTCCCTTGTTCCTCAGCGTACTGGGCAACACGGTGGGCATCAAATGTATTTGTATGCTGCATCTTCTCAAAATTATAATCCAACCCTAATTCTGCAGCCTGCCTGCCGACACTTTCATTCATGGCCTTCGCTTCCTCTACAGGCATTCCTTTCGTTTCGGCAAGATATTCGTGGATATTCTGCACCGGCATTGTTTCCGCTGCCGGATTCAACTCGTAGCTTTTATATTGCAATATGACATCATTCTTATGTGTGAAATTCTCTAGAGCATTTTCCAATCGGCGCTTCCCCATATAACAGAATGGGCACACAAAGTCGGACCATACTTCTATTTTCATTTCATCCACCTCATTTCTGGAAATATTGTAGCATAGCTTATAGTGTTCATTAAACAATGTGCATTACGGTAATTATTGGTGATAATGTATGATAGGCTAAAAGTTATCCAGTCCCTGCCCTTGATTTTACTAATCTTTATAGGATTTAGTTTCCTGAATGGAACCGTCATACTTGTATACTGTCAGGGAAGTTCCCTTATTCTTTGCAATATCCCTTGCTCTTTTAACTGCTTCTTGTTTATCGCTGAATACCTTGTCAGGCTTTTTAGCATCAGCCGATTGGACCGCCCAGCCGTCTTCATGGGAGATAACCTGTTCCCCTTCCTCTAGACGTTCCGGGTTATTATCATGCCTTTTCCCTTCGGAAGATCTTTCTGCCGGCTTCCCATGCCTTTTATACTCCTCTAGTTCTTCCCCGCTTGCATTACTATGCCATTCCTTTGCCTGTTCGATAGCAATGGGAATCGCTCTTCCTTCTTCATAACCTTCATCTATCATGGAATTTGCAATATCAATTGCTTTCTTTTTCGTAATGCTGTTTAAATTCTTCATGGATGAGGGATAATCGTTCATGGTCCAAGGCAATTCGACATTCCTCCTCAACCTTTTAGTTGTATAATACCCGCTCCTACCAAATTAAAACGTGCCCCTTTGAACAAAGGAGCACGAGTCCGTTGAAGCGAGGTGCGGAATGCAAAAAAGCGGATAGATCGACTTTGCCACCGCCAGCTGTTGGCTTGCCTAGACGCTCATTTCCGTATGAAAAAAGACCTGTCACATGGAAGAGAGCTTCAAGTCTTACATGGGCTCGAGATGGCCCCTGCTTACGAACGAAATAATGCTGCTTTGCATAAACCACATAAGAAAACAGCTGAAGCCTGATGCTTCAGCTGTTTTCTTCCATTAAGGATCTGCCCATTATACTGACCCGATTTGTATTCTTCAACTCGTCCAGGTTTTTTACCCCTATTCCGAACATCGCCATCTTCATTTCAAGTTCAATCTGATCCATTGCCTGGCAAACCACTTCCTCTGACTCCGTTGCCGCTTGGAGCAGCTGGCGGGCGAAGCCGATAATATCCGCTCCAATTGTTACAGCCTTGGCTCCATCCACCCCGGACTTCATCCCTCCACTAGCTACTAGAGGAACTTCTGGAAGTTTGCTGCGGACCGATACAAGACAATCCTTGGTTGGCAGACCCCAATTATTAAAGGCTTCTGCCGCCGCCTTTTTCAATGGATCCCTGGAACGGAGTTTTTCCACTTGGCTCCAGGAAGTTCCGCCAGCTCCAGCTACATCTATATAAGAAATTCCTGCATTGTACAACTTTTGCGCTGCCACGCCATCAATCCCAAAGCCTACCTCTTTGGCTCCTACAGGGACATCAAGAGAATTAGCGATCCTCTCTATTTTCGGAAGCAGATTCTCAAAGTTAAGATCTCCCCCATCCTGAACTGCCTCCTGCAGGCTATTAAGATGCAATACCAGGGAATCTGCTTCGGTTTTATCTACAATCCTCTGAGCTTCCTCGGCACCATATCCATAATTCAACTGTACTGCCCCAAGGTTGGCAATCAACGGAGCACGGGGGGCCTGGCGGCGTATAAGAAAGGAATCCTCATGGGCATCGCTCTCCAACAGGGCCCTTGTAGAGCCGAGAGCTACTGCCCAACCTTTCCTTTCCGCAGCAAGAGCTAGGTTCTGATTGATCTCAGCCGCCATTTCCGACCCGCCTGTCATCGAGCTTACCAGGAAAGGTGCCTTCAAAGTTTTACCCAAGAAACGGGAAGTCAGATCTATATCATCAAAATTGATTTCAGGTAATGCATTATGCAGAAAGGTTATCCCTTCTAACCCAGTGGACTTCTCCACCCCTTCTACATTGTCAGTTAAACAAAGACGAATATGTTCAGTTTTACGCTGGTTGATACCCTTCTCCATGGTTGCTGTGGCTCCCTTCTTTGTTTAATCATATCTTACCATTATCCTTCCTCCCAGTAAAAAGGAATCACCACATAGTAATTACTTGTCTACCGGAATAAAACGTGGTATAGCTTAACATATCATCAAATCGGGAGGAACCAAATTGAAACAACGTGCAAGAAGGTTTGCCGAGGCCGCCCACCGTGGCCAAAAAAGGAAAAACACGGATGCCCCCTATATCACCCACCCAATCCGGGTTGCTGAGCGGCTGGAGGAACATGGCTTCCAGGAAGAGTTGATATGTGCAGGCTACTTGCATGATGTGGCAGAAGATACCGACTACAACCTGGAGGATATTAGGATGGAATTTGGCGAAAGAATCGCCTCTCTGGTGGAAGCCCATACGGAAGACAAATCGAAGACCTGGAAAGAAAGGAAACAGGCAACCGTCAATCATCTGAAACATGCAGAAAAAGAAGTCAAATATCTGATTGTAGCCGACAAGTTGGACAACCTCCTAAGTTTGAAACAGGACATTGAGGAACATGGAGAAAGGGTTTGGAAAAATTTCAATGCAGGCTATGAGGATCAGAAGTGGTATCATCAATCGATTGCCAAATATATGTATCATGGACTTAGCAAGGAGGATATTCCACCCTATTTCTATCAATTCGAAGAAACAGTCAGACAGGTGTTTGGCTAAAAAAAGAGATGCAGATTTCTGCGTCTCTTTTTATGGATCGATATGCCGCGCCCCTTGTGATCGTTGACATAACAAACCTTTAACTAAATAAACGGACAATGAGTCAATTAGCGAAGGAAACTTAGCCACCCGGGGAAGGAAAGGCATAAATGAGAGCCCGTAGTGTGTCCCGACGAGGGAATTCACCAGCCACTTACAGAAAGCGGCGTGTCCCGGACCGACTATATCTTCGGGTAGAAAACTTTAGTCATAGTCTCCTCACTCGTCATTCCAGATGATTTCCCCGTATTGGTTTACATGGTCTATTTTCACATCAAAGTAATGCTTTGTGTAGAAGTGCTTCAACCTTTCGACATGGTCAAAATCACGCTTAACAAGATCGCCAGTAATATACTGGACGTTTTCTTGGCGCGCCAATTCTTTAAGGTGCTTCATTAAAAGGGATCCATACCCCTTATTTTGCTCGCCTTTTATATCGGCGATATGCAGAGTGTTTTCATCTTTATATTCTGCTTGAATGGCTGAATCCCAGTTCCCACGGAAAGGCTTCCTGCAGTCATGAAGCATGAGCTGGAACGTCTTACTGTCTTTATCAGCAAAAATGACCGTCCAATTGTCATCCTTTGTCTGGTCAATGCTTATTACTTCGGACCTCTTGGCTATCTCTTTGATATTATTCTGCATCCGGAACAATTGAATTTCAAGGGTATCCAATTCCTGCTTCAATTCTTCCTTATCCTTCTCTTTTTCAAGAAAAGCTGTATATACCATAACAATCACCTGATAGAATTAAATTATTGGTGTAAATAAACACACAGTTTGCAATTTTACCAGATAACAACTGGCCCTTCAACCGTATCTTACGAATTCAGATCCTGCGATATAAGAAACATCCTGCTGTATGGTCATCCACCATCCCAATTGCCTGCATGAATGCATAGCAGATGGTCGGCCCGACAAATTTAAAGCCTCTTTTTTTCAAGTCTTTACTCATTTCCTCTGACTCCTTTGTATAAGCCGGTATCTCTAAATGGCTCTCCCACTCGTTCCGCATGGTCTCTCCCCCAGTAAACTGCCAAATATACCGGTCGAAGCTTCCAAATTCCCGCTGAACTTTCAAAAAGCAATTGGCATTGGTGATTACTGAACGGATTTTCAATCGGTTCCTGATAATTTCTTTGTTCTGCAGGAGCTCTTCTACTTTTTCTTCCTCATAGTTACTGATTAACTCAGGATGGAAATCATCAAAAGCCTGTCGGTATGCACCTCTCCGTTTGAGGATAGTCAGCCAGTTCAACCCTGCCTGGGCTCCTTCCAGGGTAAGCATTTCGAACAGCTTACGATCATCGTGGACAGGCCGCCCCCATTCTTCATCATGGTATTGGATATAGATAGGGTCACCCGTAACCCATTCACAACGGTTGATATTCATCTCATTCTTCCTTTGTCGCTACTTCATTTTCTTCATAGGAAATCCAGTCGCTGAAACTGCCGGGGTAGAGTTTCACCTTTTCATAACCCGCCATTTTTAGTGCGAGTACATTTGGACAAGCGGAAATGCCCGAGCCACAGGATACGATAATCTCTGTATGTTTCGGGAGGGAGGAGAAATGCTCTTCCAGTTCTCCGTTCTTTTTCCATGTCCCGTTCTCCTTAAATAGGTCCTTCCAGAAGTAGTTCTTCGCTCCAGGTATATGACCCGCCTTAGGATACAAGGGCTCTTCCTTCCCCAAATATCTGTTCCTCGACCGGGAGTCAATTAATATAGCTGCATCCCTATCAAGCTTCTCTTTCACTTCTTCTATGTCTGCTATTTGATTTTCCTTGCGGGAAGCGCGGAATTTCTTTGCCTTCAATTCAGGCAGTTCAGCAGTAACCTCATATCCTTCTTCGGTCCACCTATTATACCCGCCTTCGAGTACATATGTCCGTTCATGGCCGAGGATATGAAGCATCCACCACAGCCTGGCAGCAAACATATCGTTATCCTGATCATATATAACCACTGTAGTATCATGATCTATCCCGATATTCCCTGCCTTTGCTGCAAACAGATTCATGTCGGGAAGTGGGTGTTTTCCCCCATGTTTTTCCGGCTTTCCGGAAAGGTCTTTTTCCAAATCCAAATAGACCGCCCCAGGAAGATGGCTCTCCAGGTACATCTTCCTTCCAGCGTCCGGGTCATTAGGATCGAAGCGCACATCAATAACTACCGTATTATCCAAATTGTTATCCAGCCGGTTTTTCAGTCTGTTGACGTTTATCAAGAAAGGCATATTACTATTCCCCCTACTAGTTTCTTAACTTAATCAACTTCCATTACACTGTCATCTTTCATTCTACCTGATGGCAATGGAGAAGCATAGTTATTTTTTAAATTTTCCAAACCTTTTACTTTCTAATTAAATCTCTCTTTATTTTCCCTTTCCCCAACAATTATAACATCGGTCACCCCAATCAGATGGTCGGCGATCAACTACGCGTCCTTCTTATAGAATGTGGTAATATTTAACCAAATGAATAAAGGGGAGAACATGAAATGAAAGAGGATATTATCAGTCGGTTTACCTCCTATGCTAAGATCAATACCCAATCAAACGAGGATAATCCTTCAACACCTTCCACTCCAGGCCAATGGGAACTCGCTGAACTTCTGGTCAAAGAACTGAGGGAAATAGGTATGGATGATGCCTCCGCTGATGAATATGGTTACGTAATGGCGACTCTTCCGTCCAACACGGACAAAAATATTCCCACCATAGGGTTCTTGGCCCATCTGGATACAGCTACAGACTTCACAGGAGAACATGTAAAGCCACAGATTATCGAGGAGTTTGACGGCAAAGACATTGTGCTTAACAATGAACAAAATGTGGTGCTCTCAGCAGAGGATTTCCCTGAACTGCCAGGATACCAGGGCCATACTTTGATTACCACAGATGGAACTACCCTGCTGGGTGCAGATAATAAAGCGGGCATAGCCGAAATCATGACTGCCATGGACTACTTAATAAAACACCCGGAAATTGAACATGGCAAGATACGAGTGGCCTTCACTCCGGATGAAGAAATTGGGCGTGGGCCGCATAAATTTGACGTAGATAGATTTCATGCCGATTATGCCTACACGATCGATGGCGGATCATTGGGTGAACTGCAATATGAAAGCTTCAACGCTGCCGCTGCCAAAATTTCCTTCAAAGGAGAGAGCGTACATCCGGGCACAGCTAAAGGAAAGATGGTAAATGCCGGTAAGATAGCAGCTGAATTCATTCAGAAGTTTCCCGAAACAGAGGTACCGGAACAAACGGAAGGTTATGAAGGCTTCTATCATTTAATTTCCCTGAAGGGGGATGTAGAGCATACCGAGGTATCCTATATTATCAGGGACTTTAACCGGAAGAAATTCGAAGAGAGAAAGAATACAGTAGAGAGATTTGTCCTAGAAATCAATGAAAAGTACGGAGAAGGACGAGCTGAACTGGACATGAACGATCAATATTATAATATGCGGGATAAAATTGAACCGGTGAAAGAAATTGTGGATATTGCTGAACAAGCAATGGCCAATCAAGGTATCGATGCCCTAATCAGACCAGTAAGAGGAGGAACAGATGGCTCTCAAATCTCTTATATGGGATTGCCGACCCCAAATATTTTCACTGGCGGGGAGAATTTCCACGGTAAATTCGAGTATATATCTGTGGACAATATGGTGAAAGCTGTCCATGTCATTGTGGAGATATGCCGCTTATTCGCAAAGGGAAAATAAAGTAAAGGGCGGAACTAAACCTCCGCTCTATCTTGGTTGATATACTTAGTAGCTACCAAGCCACTGCAGGTAAGCACAGCCAGGCCGGCGAAACCTCCTGAATACCCCCAAAATTGTACAAGGAATATAGCAAGTAATGGACCCGCAGTAGCACCGAGAAACAAAATAAACGCATAATAAGCAGCAGCCATTGCTCTAAGCGGGCCACCCAGTTCTCCAACCAGCATCATGATTGCCGGGAACGTTATAGAAATTCCCGCCACATATAGAATACTGCCTATCACCAATAACCAGTACTCATCTGCCATCCCCAAACAGATTAAGCTGGCTGCAGACATGCCCAATCCCATCCTTAGTACTCGAAGCAATCCAAGTCTTTTTACAAATGCCCCGGCAAAAGGGGAAAGAGCCATCCCAATCAGCCCGGCCGCCCGTACTTGGATAATCCTCTTCTCGCCCACTGAATGGACAGACTGCAAGTAATCTCCTAATATAGTGTACATACCAATAAAGGTTAGTAGAAGGGTAAACGTAATCCCATAGCAAAATAGCAGCCCTTTATTACTGAAAATCTCCTTTACTTGCCCAAAATAACTATAGGGCCCATCATTCTCTTTTGCCTCCTTTTGCCGGGCTCGCGGGAATTTCCCTATTACGGCTGCCATGCTAAGCAAGTAAAGGAAACCCATAAAGAAGAAAACCATTTTCCAATCAAACGTTTGAACAATGGAATCACCTATCACTTGGCCGAAAATGCCTGCAGATACAAACCCAAAACTGATCCACCCTACCGCTGTAGTTCTTTTTTCAGGCGGATAGACATCAAATACAAAAGCTAAAGCTGTCGGTGCAAAAGAGGCAGCAAAAAACCCTTGCACCCCTCTCAACACAGTAACCGAGTAGAAATGTCCAGCCATTGCAATCGTGCAGG
Organism: Virgibacillus sediminis; assembly: GCF_042643265.1. Classification (NCBI taxonomy): domain Bacteria; kingdom Bacillati; phylum Bacillota; class Bacilli; order Caryophanales; family Bacillaceae; genus Virgibacillus; species Virgibacillus sediminis. The sequence goes on from NZ_JBHRRZ010000010.1 coordinate 115,824, forward strand.
TAATAAATGCGAGCATTCCCATGCCGACAACAATAATAAGCTTGCGGCCATACCTGTCAGAGAGCGGGCCAAACAGCAAAAACCCAAAAGCATAAAACAAAGAAAACGCACTACTTGCAGCCGCAGCTGTACTATATGTCACCCCGAACTCCTTCGCAAACGAAGAAACAAGCGGTATCGTGATATAGACACTGGAAACCACCACCAGGGCACACCAGAACAGGAGAGCTGTAAGTGTGGACAGACTGTTCGATTCAACCGATTTTCGCCCCACTGTTATATCCCCCTCAAAGGCTTCTATTGTTATGGTTATGTAGTGGGGCAGTGGATGGTTCATGCATACCTTAGTGCACCGCTATATTTGTGTTGCCCCCTTCCTTGTCTGTATGGGAAAATAAAAGACAGTATAAAAAGTGTGGGATGAAGGAGAGAAAATCATGATCAACTTAAGAATCTCAGCTATTTCAGCAGCCTGCTTTCTTTTAATCTTTGCCGCAGCCTGCACAGATGCCGGCACGAAAAAGCCGGAAGTAACAGAATCAGAAAATGGAGCTGACAGTGAAGCCGCTTCAGAGAATAATGAGAAGAAACCGCAATTAACCTTACCTGAGAAAGGGCTTCAGAAGAAGGATGAAGGTAAGGAAGTGACCGAATTACAGAATGTGCTGGCAGCGATCGGCTATCCCATATCTGCAAACGGTGTATACGATGAATCGACTACTTGGGCTGTTACCGACGTACAACTCCAGCATGAAGAATTAATTCCGCTAGGCATATACAATCAACAGACAAAGAAAGCGTTGGATGAAGCACTATCCGGATCCTTCAATCCAGAACCCGGTAAAGGACTGCCGCAAGAAACGGTTACAACGACTTCTGATGAAAGTACTCCTGTAATCGCCAACCCTTATGATCAATTGGCCCTCGTGAACAAACAGCAGGCATTGCCGAATGATTATACCCCCGAGGACTTGGTTGTCCCGGACGTGCGTTTCCCTTTTGAAGATGACCTGCCTAAAAAGAAAATGCGGAAGCCTGCAGCAGAGGCGCTGATGAATTTATTCCAAGCAGCCGAGCAGGAGGATATCGAACTTTTCGCCCAATCCGGCTATCGTTCATATGAAAGACAGGATTCCCTATTCACTGCCTATGCCAACGAGAATGGTGAGGAAGCTGCCAATAAATTCAGCGCCCGCCCTGGCGAAAGTGAACACCAAACCGGCTTGACCATGGATATAACCAGTGCTTCGGTGAATTTTGAATTGACGACGGATTTCGGTGAAACTAAGGAAGGCAAATGGGTGGAAGAAAACGCAGCTGAACATGGGTTCATTATCCGCTATCCAGAGGGAAAGGAACACATAACCGGATATCAATATGAACCGTGGCATCTGCGCTATGTCGGTGAAAAAGCTGCAAAAGAAATCATGAATCAAGGGATCACTTTAGAAGAATATTTGGAAAAAGAATGAACCTGCTGTTTTAGTAGGTTCATTCTTTTTCTGGGAAAATTTCCTATCGGGTTTTAAGGAGTATTATCTGGGTAAGAAAAATACGAGGACTAACCGATAGGATAGGGGGGATTCAATTGTTTGGCATAGTGGATTTTATATCCCTGGTATTTTCTATTTTTATTATCCTGCCTGTAGTCTCCATTATCAGGGAATTGGGTTTTTTTATTGCCAGTAAACTCCTAGGAGCGAAAGATGCAAGAATCACTATTGGTTCTGGGCCGAACCTTTTCAGTTTCTCCATCTTTGAGATCCGCAAGTTTTATTTTATCTACAGCTGGTGCTCATACGATGAGCTCCGGCGGGACACAAAGTGGTCTCACGTCTTCCTATATGCATCGCCTATGCTAGCCAATCTGCTGACAGCATTTACCATTAATGGTCTGCTGGCAAATGACTTGCTTGATGCGGAAACATTTTGGAACAGGTTTATCTTCTATGCCCTCTATTTTGTAGTTTTCGATGCCATCCCACTTTATTATCCGGATGGACAACCTAGCAATGGCAGGGTAATCTATGACTTGCTCCGTTACGGGAAACGAAGTGATTTCGAACGCAGTGATCCTCAAATGACTGCATCCACGGATGAGTTTTCGGATGAGGATGAGGATGAAGAAGAGGTAAATAGAGAGGAACAAGAAAGAAAGAAGGAGGATGAAAAAAGAAAGGATTAGGAGCGGAAGGCTGTGGATGCCTTGCCCCCCAATTCAATCCAACCGCGTCTTGCTGGCAAATGGAAATAATCTTTTTTATCGTAAACTGCCTGACTGACCGTTGTACACATGTACATCGGAATCAATACGGCTATCCAAAGCCCGTATCCGTTCCAACGCTGACTCCGCATCAATGGATTTATAATGGTGGTTTCCCCCTGATTCCTCGTCAGCTTCATCAGCCATTGCAACTACCTCCTGCAGTGGCTTCAACTTCAACTCGCCCTCCGGCAGATAAGAGTCGGTATGCAATAAGATGGCCACGGCAATCTCCTTGGCTGTCTGACGGTCCTCTCCTATGCGGATCAGCAATTTATGGGCCCGGCTTGCTCCTTTAATTGCATGAATATCATTTTCTTTATAGAGCTCATAATCCCATTCCCCATTCCGATACCAGGTGTAATGCCCGATATCATGCAGTAGGGCTGCTTTCGCTGCATAGTCAGGGTTGACGTCATACCTTTTTGCAAACATATATGCATACTCAGCCACAGCAATAGCATGGGCTATTCCTGACCGTTTCAGGTATTTCTGTGTTATAGGATGGATAAATATCTGCTCCAATGTCACGTTTCTCATTGCCGCCTCCCCTTTCATAAATTTTTACGAATATACCATGTATCCCGCGGTTTTGCAATGGATAATTGCCGTTTCTTTTATTGGATAAACACCATTGATGTCTTTGATTGATTTTAAATGTTTTTGGTTGTTTGTGATTGATTTCTGCAAACGTTTGCCTTATAATCCAAGTTAGTAAATGAAATGAATATTGGAGATGCGAAATGCTGACAACAAAACGCCATACCATCATCATTCAATTGTTAAAAGAAAAACAGACGATCACCATACAGGAAGCGGCCACTGCAACCGGCGCCTCTATTTCCACGATCAGGCGGGATTTCACGGAGCTGGAAAAGAAGCAGGAGCTCCAGAGGATCCATGGCGGCGCCATCCTGCCAGAACAAAAATTTCAGGAGTACACTGTTACTGAAAGGTCTTCCAGGTATTTGGAAGAAAAACTACAAATTGCCGAAAAGGCAGCTTCCCTGATCCAGCATGGAGATTGTATTTACCTGGATGCCGGCACAACCACTATGAAAATGATCCCCCATCTGCAGGGGAAAGATATTGTAGTGGTTACAAATGGACTGACCCATATAGATGCATTGATCGAGCATGGAATTACAGCATATATGACCGGCGGAAGGATAAAAGCAAAGACTTCTGCACTTATAGGTCCGCCTGCAGTGCAAATGCTTCAAAACTTCCATTTTGACAAATGTTTTCTAGGTGTAAATGGTTTTTCCATTGAAGCAGGGTATACTACCCCTGACCCGGAAGAAGCACTTATAAAGCGCACCGTACAGCAGCTATCTAACATATCTTATGTACTGGCAGACCATTCAAAATTCCGTGCGGCAAGTTTTGCAAAAGTATCGGAATTAAAAAACGCTGTACTGATCACTGGCGGCCTGCCAGAAGAAGATGAATCAGCACTTCAGGAACACACAGAAATCAGGAGGATATACTAATGATTTACACCTGTACATTTACACCATCCATAGATTACACAACTTACTTGGCCGAATTTGAAGCCGGCCGTCTGAACCGTGCAGAGGATGTCTACTATTATCCGGGCGGCAAAGGAATCAATGTATCCCGCGTACTGAATAGACTGGATACCGACAGCGTTGCTTTAGGCTTCGCTGGAGGTTTTACAGGAGAATACCTGAAGCAGTTTCTAAATAACGAAGGGATCCAGACAGAATTTACCGATACGGGAGAAAATACTCGGATTAACGTAAAAATCAAAGCCAAAAATGAGACAGAGCTTAATGGGCCAAGCCCTGAAATTCAAAATCATCAACTGGACAGCCTATTAGAAAAAGTTACTATGATGAAGGAAGATGACTGGTTTGTATTAGCTGGCAGTCTGCCATCATCAATCCCAGCTGATTTCTATGAAAAACTTACAAATGCGTGCCGAAAAAAAGGTGTTCGATTTGTGCTCGACACCTCCGGCCCGGCTTTAGGTTCCCTGCTTTCCACGAACCCTTTCCTGATCAAGCCAAATTCTGAAGAGCTCGGGGACTTGTTTGGCACATCCATTACTAGTAAAAGACAAGCAGCCCATTATGCTAAGAAATTGGTGGATGATGGAATAACTTATGTAATAGTCTCAATGGGCGGAGAAGGTGCCATCCTCGTTAGCAAGGAAGGAACTTGGACAGCAGAATCTCCTAGAGGGAAAGCAGTCAATACCGTAGGTGCAGGAGACTCCATGGTCGCAGGGTTTCTGGCATCTTTCCAAAAAAACGGAAATGCAGAAGAGGCTTTCCGTTTTGGGGTTGCCTGTGGAAGTGCAACTGCCTTTCAATCCGACCTCTGCCAGAAAGAGGATGCTCAAAAATTGCTCGGTCAAGTGACGACGAAATTTATAAGGAATAGGATGTAATAAAATGAAAATCACCGAATTGCTGAACGAAGAAACAATTATTCTTGACGTAGCTGCTGACTCTAAGCAGGAGGTGCTGTCAGAATTAATAGACCAACTGGACAAAGCCGGACGACTTGATAATAAAGAAGCATTCAAAGAGGGGATCCTGAAACGGGAGGAGCAGAGCACCACCGGCATTGGGGAGGGAATTGCCATACCCCATGCCAAATCTGCAGCCGTCAGACAACCTGCTATAGCCTTCGGGAGATCTCAGGACGGCATCGACTTCGACTCCCTTGATGGCCAGCCGGCCCACCTTTTCTTTATGATTGCAGCCAGTGAGGGAGCGAATAATGACCACCTTGAGGCATTATCCCGCCTTTCCACCTTTCTGATGGATGAGAATTTCCGGGCCGCAATCCTGAAAGCCTCCTCGAAAGAAGAAGTATTGCAGGCCGTCAATGAAAAAGAGCAGGAAGTAGACGGACCAGAGGACACAGAAGAAGATACAAACAAACAGAAAATCCTTGCTGTGACAGCTTGCCCTACCGGCATAGCCCATACCTACATGGCTGCGGAGAAACTTAATGAAACAGCAAAGGAGATGGGACTATCCATTAAAGTAGAGACAAACGGGTCCAGCGGTGTTAAAAATCGCTTGACCAATGAGGATATCAAGGATGCGGATGCCATCATCGTCGCTGCCGATACCCAAGTGGAAATGGCCAGATTTCACGGCAAGCCAGTCATAGAGGTCCCCGTTGGCAAGGCAATTCATGAAACAAAGGAACTGCTGAACCGTGCGGCAGCCAATGAAGCCCCTGTCTATCAGCATGAGTCCAATAAAGGAGAGGAAGCCGAAAAAGAAGGAAAGAGCGGATTTTATAAGCACTTGATGAACGGTGTCTCCAATATGCTTCCATTTGTGGTAGGCGGTGGTATCCTCATTGCCCTGTCTTTCTTCTGGGGGATCAATTCAAGTGACCCCGCCAGTGACCAATACAATCGGTTCGCCGACATGCTCAATACCATCGGCGGAGGAAATGCCTTTTTCCTGATGGTTCCAGTTCTTGCCGGCTTTATTGCATCTAGCATAGCGGAACGTCCCGGTTTTGCACCTGGCATGGTCGGAGGGTTAATCGCCATTACCGCCGCTGACATTGATGGAGGATCCGGATTCCTTGGAGGGTTGATTGCAGGTTTCCTCGCCGGTTATATAACTTTGCTTGTAAAAAAGGCATTCACTGTCCTGCCACAGGCATTGGAGGGACTCAAACCCGTACTTTTTTATCCAGTATTCGGTATTGCTATTACCGGTATAATCATGCTGCTCATCAACCCGCCGTTAACACAAATTTATTCCGGCTTAACTTCCTTCCTGGAAGGGATGGGCGGAACAAACCAGATTCTACTAGGAATTATTCTTGGAGGAATGATGGCAGTGGATATGGGCGGTCCGGTAAACAAAGCCGCTTATACATTCGGTATTGCCATGCTGGAGGCGGGCAACTATACTTTCATTGCTACAGCGATGGCAGGCGGAATGGTTCCACCGCTCGGAATGGCTCTATCCACCACGCTTTTCAAGAGCAAATATAATAAAACTGAAAGAGAAGCTGGCAAAACAGCATATGTTCTCGGAGCCTGTTTTATCACGGAAGGAGTAATCCCCTTTGCGGCAGCTGACCCGGCAAGAGTAATTCCGGCTGCAGTCGCAGGTTCTGCATTAACAGGAGCTCTCACCATGATGTTCAATATCGGCATCCCAGCACCCCATGGAGGAGTGTTTGTAGTAGGCCTAGCTGAAGGCGGATGGATGTCTGTTGCCCTTTACCTGCTGGCCATTATTGCTGGTGCAATCGTAACCGCTGTTGCAGCAGGGCTATTGAAAAAGAGAACAACCATATAATCGAAAAGAGCGTATCAGACTGATACGCTCTCAGGCTGTCGAGAAAGTTCTCGACAGCCTTATTTTTTGTCCATTTTTCTAAAATTCATTTTCTTTACATGTTATTCTTAAGATAGAATTTCCAAAGGCGGTGATGAACTTGTTTCAATCAATGAA